>JBAUWJ010000312.1:0-28244 GCA_049583715.1 Arenicellales bacterium
CCCGGTATGACCCTGTGCACCGGGAGCCGGCGCTATGTGTGGCGACGGGAGGTCGGCTGGATGATATGATTTCCGGCAACATCACTCATCCGTATTGCAGAGAAAGACATTGAAGACCGTCCCAGAAAGTGCCGGACACGAGCCGACCACCGACACGGAACGGGTCGTGATGGAGGTGTGGCGGGAGGAATTCAAACTCGACACCGTAGCCCGCGACGATGACCTCCTGGATCTCGGTATCAACTCTCTCGCGGCGGCGGCGATGTGTCTGCGCCTGGGGGAGCTCTTCAAGGTAGAGATAACGCCTGCCAACCTGGTGTTGGCGCCCACCGTCGCCGAGCTCGCGGCGCTGATCGACGAGCGGCTTGCGGGGTGAGGAAGCAGCCGCGGATTATTGCGGCTTCGAGGACCGGGCTCCCACGGGTGGCGTCTCTGGAGCAGGGCGCGCGGTCCTGTCGCGTGCGGCTGCGGCACTGTCCAATACCTCCTGGAACAGAGCGGCGAGGGGTTCTATATGAGGCGACCTCCACATCGACGCGTGCCCTCCCGTCGTTACATGAACATCCAGCTCCTGGCTCAATGAGCGCCACAGCGGCACGTGATTCGATTTGCCCTTCCGTCCTTCAAACGCTTCACTTCTTATCAGCACGACTTTGCCGGGAAAGCTTCGCGACACGTAGCCGGAAGCGAGTTGCCAGTTGGTCGCCTTCCAGGGCTGGCTTCGGCCTCGCCGACGCATGTCGGGGGAATACCGTTTCCATGCCCTCCTGAGCAGAGCCCTCAGTTCCAATACGGTCGTTGCTCCCGGGACACGGCGGGCGAGTCGAAGTGTTCGCCTGAGCAGGCCTGGCGGTTCGGGATTCGCTGAGCTGGGACGCTCTGCCGCCCACGGCCTCGCGTCAAAGATGATCAGCGCCGCCACAGCGTACCCGCGTTTTACCAGGGTTCGACCGGTCTCCAGGACGATAGGCGCCCAGCGCCCACACACGAAGAGCGGCCGGCCGGCGGCGACATCCGCGATCGCGTCCACGTAAGCGTTGGCAAGCTCGTACACATCCGAGAAGCCGGGCTTGCCATCCGATCGATCCAAACCTTTGCCCTGCACTACGTAGAAAGGGTAGTCCCCCGCCATGTGCCGGGACAGATTCGCGAAGCACAGGACTCCGCCGCCACCGTGAACGGCGATCACAGGCGGCCTGCTTCCCTCCTTGAGCTTGTAGACGTCCACCCCGGGAGCGGCGGCAGGCGGGCTCCGTCTGAGGCGCCCGATCACTTCGGCTTCACCCGGGTCCACGCGGCATCGCCGCCGTGCGTACGAGAGATGGAATTGTCGGGCGCGGTCGTCTCGATGGTGCCGCTGTCCGGGCAGCCGGAGCCGGACTCGACGATCCGGCTACGCTCACAGCGCTCGTCCGTCGCGCTTGCGCGAGATCGGCACCAGTGTGCTTCTCGGTGCGCTCACGGTGTGATCGACGCAGCGGGCGGCCTGCACCCGGAACATCGACGGATCTGGAACGACCGGCATGCTCGGCAGTTTCGTCTGTGCGAGCGCCCGGTTTCCCGGCTTCGTCAGATCGAACGTCATAAGCCTACCCCCCAGTCCGCCCGGCGTAGCATCGCGCCGGCATAAGGATATCGTCAACCGGGCCGCCGACAGTCCTCGAGTGCCCGGCTCCTGCCTGCGAGTACCGAATCGCGCGTCCGCTCCGCAGCCGGCGCTCGGACCACTCCAACGAGGCCACGTCGCATTCCTGTTCGTAGCCGAGGATGTTCCCGCCCCGGCCGGACGGGGATTATAGACCGGTCCGGTTCGGACGAAAACGTGCCGTGCGTGTCCCGTTGCCGCTCCCGCCGGATTGGGAGCAACGCGCGGCGCCCGTGGTGCGTCCTGTGCGCACCGCCCGTTCCGGTTTCTCATGAGCGTCGGCGCTGGTCTATACTGGTTGCTCGCGCTCCCCGCGCGAATCCTTCGAACTGATGCACGATTGTGAAATCCCGGGACGTTCCAATGCTTGAAACCACCATCGAAACTCAGGACGGCGCCGCCAGTGCGAAGATCTTCACACCGGCATCCACCGGCGAAAAGAAAGCCGGAGTGATTCTCTACATGGATGCGTTCGGTCCGCGGCCGGCCCTGGACAGCATGGCCGAGCGGCTGGCTTCAGCGGGTTATGCGGTGCTCGTACCCGATCTTTTCTATCGGGTCGGTGACTACGGTCCTTACGATGTCGCGACCTGCCTGGACGATGAGGCGACGCGCGCGCAGATCATGGGAATGGTGGGAGAGACCACCCAGGCCATGACCGAACGAGACACCGCCGCCTTTCTCGACACCCTGGACGGGACGGGGGCCACCGGGCCCGTCGGCGTGGTCGGCTACTGCATGGGGGGCTCGCGCGCGCTCACCGCGGCGGCGGCTTATCCCGAGCGCGTTGCCGCGGCGGCGAGCATCCACGGTGGCCGTCTCGCCGGCGACGCTCCGGACAGCCCACATCTGCGGGCGGGGAGCATCGCCGGCCGCGTCTACGTCGGTTCGGCGGGAGAGGACCCGAGCTTCCCGCCCGAGCAGTCCGGCCGTCTGGCGCAGGCTCTGCGCGAGGGGGGCGTGGACTACGTGATCGAGAACTACGTGGGCATGCGCCACGGCTGGGCGGTCCCGGATCATAAGGTCTTCGACTCGGCGGGGGCCGAGCGACACTGGAAGCGACTGCTGGGGTTCTTCGCAGAGGTGCTGCGGCCGGCTTGACTTCAGGGCGGCCGCCGAATCCAACCCGCGGGCCGGCCAGCTTCCCGCGCGGGAGCCCTCGGGGTAGACTCCGCCGAGCTCTCAGGAGCCGTTCACAACAAAACAATACGGGGGCGAGGATCCCGTCAACAGCGGCTGTTCCATTGCGCTGTTTCCGTGCGGCGATCGGCAGAACGCCGACTCAGCCGGCACCGCTGAAGCAGGGGGCGAGCCGCGGGGCCGGAGCTCAGTTCACCAACAACATCCGGTGATTACCGGTAAGAGAAAAAGTAATGCGTGATATCTCGTCGTGGTTCTTCCGCACCGGGGTGACGATCGTCATCCTGGGTATGGGTCTTGGTCTGTACATGGCCATTACCGAGGTGCACATACTCATGCCCGTGCACGCGCACATGAACGTGATTGGCTGGCTGTCATTTTTCGTGATCGGTCTTTACTACCGCATTCACCCGGAAGCTGCCGCCGGTGCGCTTCCTCTGGCCCAGTACTGGTTCCTGCTCGTTGGAATCCTGCTGATGATGGTGAGCCTCAGCCTGCTGCTCCTCACCGGCAACGTCTTCTGGGGACCTGTTGCGGGGCTCTCCGGCCTGCTGATGCTCATCGGGATGATCCTGTTCGCGGTCACGGTCTTCGGCAACACCCGCCGGGCCGCAGGCGCCTGAGGGCGACGGGCACCCGGCTCACCGGCTCGAAGACCTGATCTTTGCCGCGAAGGCCAGAACCTCGGTGAGCTGGGTGATCCAGTTGAAATTGTTGTCGCTGATTACCAGCAGCAGCCGGCGGCCGTGGGGAAGGGCGGGCCCCAAGGTCATCCCCTCGAAGTTGTCGATGGGCGCAGGGAGCGTGGAGAAGTCGAGCAAGGTGCGCTTCCCCACGGGGCGACGGGGACCCGGGGCAATATCACGCAGGGAGTCGACGCGGGAAACGTCGTCGGCCGACGCAAGATCGATCTGCTCGAGCTGCACGCTGTTGCCATGCCCCTCGACAAACGCTCGCTCGAGGGCCAGCAGGTGCGAGTCGTCGAGCGCCAGCAGCTCGCTGAGCCCTTTCACCTTCAGCCCCTTGGGCGATGTCGGCGCATTGCTCACCCTTGCCACGGTGTAGACGTACTCTCCGAGCTCCCGGGCCCCGCCGGTATCGAATACCAGCAGCCGGGCCGGGCTGCTTTCGGACAGGCTGTCGGCCGGTCCATCCTGGCGCAGGGCGCTCTCGGTGCCCACGATCAGACGCTTGCCGTCCGGCGTCAGTGTGAGGGCTTCGAACCCCTTGTTCTGGCGGATTCCCGTCGCGCGGCCACGGCCGGGCAGAAAGCGTTGCGGAATGGGCATCTCGCCGAGCATCCTTCCGTCGACGGCGAAGTGGCGAACGAAGGGCGCAATGCCGATGCGCGCATTGCCCTCGCTGCTGACGTAGAAGGTGCCGTCGCGGGCGACCGCGATTCCCTCCGGGTCGATCGTGTCCCTCGGGTACGCCGTGCCGTCGGCACGACGGAGGGTGATCAATCCCGTGATGTGCAGTCCGGAGTCCTCCAGCCTGCCGTCCTGCAGTGCTACGTTCATGCGGTACACCCTGGCGGGACTGCGTTCAGAGGGATCGTCGCTGATGACGAGGTAGGAGCCTGAGCCGCGGTCGTAGCTGATTCCGGACAACCCCCCGACGGGGGTGTTCTGAAAGCGCAGGCGTCCCGGGAGCGTAGCCATGCCGAGGAACTGCAGCCGCACCTCCGGAGCCGGGGATGTACCACCCAGGGCCGAGCGCCATCCGCAGACCGCAACAACGGCTGCGAGGGCCACTACGCCGCGCAGAAGTCGGCGGATTGTCGCCGGGTGGTTACCGGGCGCCGCGGCCGCCGGCGATGAACCTGGTGGGATAGTCATGCGCCTGACTATTACACGGTTGCTCCTTCGATGTCATGCTGGTCGTCGCCGTGGGCAGACCGTGTCCTTGCGCGTCTCGATCGGCCGTCCACAACCGTCCTTTCGTTGGGGCATACGTTCGAGTCCATCCTCCGTTTCGTCCAAGCGTTCACCGGGCTTCCGGCAGGAGTATCGAAACCGGCGTTGCGGTCGCGGTCGCGCGGGAGCGGCGAAGCGGCTACACTAGCCGCCTTTTGCGCGGAGCGCCGCAATGCACAATCTGCTTGATGTCATCCTGTTGGGAATCATCGAGGGCATCACCGAGTTCCTGCCGATCTCGAGCACCGGCCACTTGCTGATCGCGGAGCGACTGGGGCTGGGCGCCCGCTCGGACTTGTTCAATGTGGGTATCCAGGCCGGTGCCATCCTTGCGATCACGCTCGTGTACCGCCACCGCATCTGGACACTGTTGACGGACTGGGGCAGTGCTTCCAATCGCGATTACCTCGCCAAGCTGACCGCGGCGTTCCTGATCACGTCGGTGATAGGGTTCGCGGCGGTCGAGCTGGGTTTCAAGCTGCCCACGCAGGTGACTCCGGTGGCGTGGGCGCTCATCGCCGGTGGCGTTTGGATGATCTTCGCAGAGCAGATGGCGGAGCGCCGGCCGCGGAGCGCAACGGTGAGTTGGCCGGCGGCCATCCTGGTCGGTATCGCGCAGATGGTGGCGGGGATCTTCCCCGGCACGTCACGTTCAGCGACCACCATCTTTGTTGCCATGCTGGCCGGCACCAATGACCGGCCGGCGGCCACGGAGTTCGCCTTTCTCGTTGGCATCCCGACCATGTATGCCGCCACCGGGTACGAGCTTCTGAAGGTGTTGACCGGCGGGGCCGCGCATGACGCGGATTGGACGGGTTTTGCCGTCGGTTTCATCGTGTCACTGATCGTTGCCTTCATTGCCGTTGAGTGGCTGCTGGGATACATCCGTCATCACCGATTCACGCCGTTCGCGGTGTACCGCATCGTGCTCGGGATGGCTATCCTCGTTCTCGCCGCTCGTGGCATGGTGTGAGCCCATGCCCGGAGTCGCAGCAGGGAGGGGAATTCCGGCACGCTGAACGAAGGCGGCCGAAAATCGACTTGTCACCGGCATCGGCGAAGGCTCAGTTTTCGCTGTCCCACGTCCATGGTCCCCGCGGCACTGCACAACACCGCCATGTATTCGGGCACTTCGGCCACCTCGCTGGAGTTCACGGGCTGCCGCCGCCCTGACCGGGGATGCAAGTTCCATCATAATCTGCTAAACCCTTCAGTAACACCTTGAAGCTTTGTCGGAGGGCTGGTGGGGCGATCGCTGGATCTTGGAGCCGTTTTGAAACGGGTTCTCGAGGTGACCCGCGAGACCATTGGGCCCGATGCCGACGGCGTTGATCGCGACGGGCGCTGGCCCGCGGCCGGGATACGCGCATTGCAGGAGGCGGGCCTGGGCGGTTTGCTGGTACCCAGACAGTACGGCGGCGCGGGTCACGGGCTGGTGGCGCTGGCACAGGTCTGTGAGATCATCGGGCGGGAGTGCCCGTCCACGGCGCTGTGCTTCGGGATGCACTGCGTGGGCTCGGCGGTCATTTCCGCCAAGGCCACCGACGAGCAGTGTGACCGCTACCTGGCCCCCATCTGCGCGGGGCGGCACATCACGACCTTGTCGCTGAGCGAGCCGGGGACCGGGGCGCACTTCTATCTGCCGCAGACGCGTCTGCAGACCCTCGAATCCGGTGATTTCCTGCTCAATGGCATCAAGTCGTTCGTGACCAATGGCGGCCATGCCGACTCCTATGTGGTGTCCGCCAAGACCGACGAGAACGACCACGAGGGCGACGAATTCTCGTGTATCGTTCTGCCAGCCGACTCGGAAGGCCTGAGCTGGGGTTCGGCGTGGTCGGGACTGGGAATGCGCGGCAACAGCTCCGTCACGCTCGAGCTGCGAGAAGTGCCGGTCCGGCACAGCGATCTGTTGGGACGCGTGGGCGACCAGATCTGGTACGTGTTCAATGTCGTGGCGCCGTGCTTTCTGCTCGCCATGGCCGGCACTTACCTGGGCGTCGCCGCCGCGGCGGCGGACGAGGCGCGCGACAACCTGAAGCGACGTCGCTACTCGCACAGCGGTGATGCCCTGGGCGACCAGCCGGTGCTGCAGCACCAGTTGGGCATCCTGTGGTCACGCGTGGAGCAGATCCGGCGCCTCGTCTACCACGCCGCCCACAGCCATGACAGTGGTGCTGATGATGCAGCACTCAAGGTGCTCGCGGCCAAGGCCGAAACCGACATCGGGGTGATCGACGTCGTCAATCAGGCCATGACCATGGCCGGTGGCATCGCTTACCGGGAAGGGGCGCGGCTGCAGCGGCTGCTCCGCGATGCCCGGGCCGCGCCCGTCATGTCACCCACCACTGACCTGCTGCGCATCTGGCTGGGGCGCGCGCTGCTGGACCGGCCCTTGTTGGGGCCGTGAGCGAGGATGCCGGTAGAGGCGCTGGCGGTCATGGTGGGCGCGAGCGAGGCCGTGTACCGGCGCTTCGCCGAGGGATTATCGGGCCAGTACGCCGTGCGGCGCTACGATGACAGCGAAGCGCTCTGTCAGGCCCTCGACGGCGATCCTGAGATGGCGGACGTCATCGTGTTTTCCCACCACCTCGCGCGGCCTCTTGGCGCCGCCGCCGGCGTTCTGTCCCGCGCCCGGGACGCGGCAGTGCTCATCCTTTGCCGGCCGGAAGATGAATGGGACTACACCCGCCGGCTGAGCGTGACACCTCACATGGACCAGCGCGTCCATCTTCTGCCCGTGGTGGACGACGCTGGGCTCCCCGAGCGGGTATGCCGCCTGGGCTCCGAGGTTCGCCGGCGCCGGGCTTATCGCCGGACCCTGGCCGCGGCCCAGCGTCAACTGGATAACGGTCAGCGACCGCAGCGCCCGCCCAGTCAATATCTGGAGCAACTGCTCGAGCACTTGCCCATCGGCATTCTCAACGTGGATATCCAGGGGCGGTTGCAGTCGTTCAATCGCGCCGCTCGCCGGCTTCTGACAATGACGGCGGAGCCGGTTTCCAACACGTCCGTCCTCGAGCTTTTCCCGCCGGCGGCCAGAGAGGTCGTCGCCGAGCTGCTGGCCGACTCCGATGCCGGGGCCGGCGCGCGACCACAGGTGACGCTGCAAGGTGAGAAGGGCAATAGTCGAGTGATCGAATTGAGCAAGTCGCCGGTGGCCGACTACGGCGGGGAGCCCATCGTGATCCTCATGCTGCAGGACGTCACCGAAGTGCAGAATCTCCTCGACCACATGCGCCACGACGCCAATCACGACATCCTCACGGGGCTCATCAACCGACGCGAATTCCGCGCCCGCCTCGAGACCGCGCTGACGGCGGTGCGGCGCCGGGGCGCATGTCATGTCCTGTGCTATATGGACTTGGACGGCTTCAAAAAGGTGAACGACAGCGCCGGCCATCAGGCTGGTGACGAAATGCTGCGCCAGATCGCCGGGTTGATGAGACGGGGTCGCCGGGTACGGGATTCCCTGGCCCGTTGGGGCGGGGACGAGTTCGTCATGTTGCTCGAGCACTGTTCCCTGGACGATGCCGAGCGGGTGGCCAGCGCATTGGTGGAGCGGGTTAGCGGTTTTGAATTCCAGTGGGAGGCTCAGCTATACCGGGTGGGCGTCAGCATCGGTATCGCACCTGTCGGACCGGATGCGGCAAGCACCGACGAACTGCTCTCCACCGCCGACGAGGCCTGTTACGCTGCGAAGCAGCGCGGGGGAAACCGGGTCAGCAGGCACGGGTAGCCGCAAACGCTCCCGAGCCTCCGAACGAAGGCGGCCGGAAACCCAGCCCACATTTCTCACCGGGCGCCGGCAAAGCAGCAGGACGATTGTCCGCCGGACGGCGAGAAATGCGGGCTATTCGTCTCCGGCATCTGCGAAGGCTGCGCGCGTAAGATTCTCGTGCCCGTCGGCGGTTACCGCCACATTGTCCTCGATCCGCACGCCTCCGAAGGGTCGGAACGCGTCCACGCGGTCCCAGCGCACGTTTCGCGAGAGGTCCGTCCTCTTCAGGTCGGTCAGAAGCGGCTCGATGAAATAGAGTCCCGGCTCCACTGTGAAGACCTGGTGGTCCTCGACCGTGCGGGTGAGACGTAGAAAAGGCTCGTCCTCCGGCGGGGCCAGGACGGCGCCGTGCTCGTCCGCCAGGAAGCCGCCGGCGTCGTGCACCTGAAGCCCGAGGTAGTGTCCGACGCCGTGCGGGAAGAAGTAGCGGGTGATTCCCGATGCCGCTGCCCCTTCGGCGTCCATGTCCAAGAATCCGAACCGCGTCAACAGGACGGCGGCCAGGCGGTGCGCCTCCTGCTGCAGATCGGGGTAACGGAGCCCCGGACGTACCAGCTCGCACAGCTTCTTCTGCCCCGCGTCCATGGCCTGGACGATTTCCTCGAATTCAGGCGCTACGGCGTGGGTGCGGGTGATGTCGCAGGCATAGCCGTTGAACTGCGCGCCGGCGTCGATCACCAGGCTCAGGTGTTGCGCGGGCGCGTTGTGGGACTGATGCTGGTAGTGCAGCACGGATCCGTGCTCGTTGAGCGCGATGATGTTGCCGTAGGGCAGCTCGCGCTCCGTGTGGCAGCAGGCGGCCAGGTACGCCAGGTGGATCTCGAACTCCGAAGCGCCGCCGCGGAACGCCCGTCCGGCAGCGAGATGCGCCGCTGCTCCCAGACGCGAAGCCTCGCGAAGGCAGGCCAACTCGTACGCGGTCTTCCAGGCACGGTGGTAGTGCACGCAATCGAGCAGCGCCCGGGGATTGGTGGGTCCCAGACCCCAGGCGTGGAATCGGTCATCAGGCTCGCCGATGAAAGCCAGGCCCGAGGCATCATCAGGCAGATGTCGCCTCGCGTCCCGGGGACCATCGATCACTCGCAGATCGAAGTGGGCGGTCCAATACGCGTCGGGCAGCTCGGCGGGCTTGTGCCAGAAATCGACCGGCCGGTGGAACAGCATCACCGCCGCCCGACCGGGCTGGAAGAGGACGAAACAGTCCGGATTGTCCAGCACCGGGGCCCAGTGCTTGAAAGGGGCGTTCGCCTTGTAGGGATAGGGGTAGTCGTCCAGGAATACCATCGGCGGCGATCCGCTGTGGATGAGCACGCCGTCGCAGCCTGCGAGCTCGAGGGCGCGCGACCAGATGCGCGTCACCGTGGTGAGGTGGTCGCCATAGAGGTGGTCGAGAGGTTCAGTCATGCTTTTCTAACCGCTGCCGCGAGGGCCCCGAAGATTACCAGTCCGGCGGGCCGCGATCACGTCGCCAGCAGCGCCACGCCTACGGCCGCAATGAGAGCCAACCCCATCAACACCACGATGGTGCCGAAGATCGTCCACAACGTCACCGATCGCCGAGACGGCGGGTCGACCAGCACGCTGTCCAGCCGGCCCTCGCGCACCAGCCGCTCGTATTGCACCGGCCTGTCCTCCTTGAACCGCTCCAGAGGCACGAGCCCCGTGAATATCGAGACGTCCGCGGGGAAGTCCTCCGGCCGAAGATAGTTGTGATAGAAATGAAAGAGGAAGATGAAGCCGACGGCCAGTAGCGCCTCCTCGCCGTGGACCACCGCCGCCACGTTCAGGAGCTGGCCGGGGAGCAGGCGGGCGGTCAGCTCGGGGTAAGCGAGCATCATCCCGGACGCCCCGATCATCGCCACGCCCCAGAACACCGCCCAATAGTCGAACTTCTCCCAGTAGGCCCAGCGGTCCAGCTTCGGGCGGGGCCCGAGGTAGAGGAACCAGGCGAAGTTGCGAAGCATGTCGACAAAGTCCTTGCCGCGGGGCACCATGGAGTCAGGACCGTAAAACATCTTCCAGTTGCGGGTCCTGACGAAGCGGAAGATCACGGCGCCGATGTGCGTAAAGAAGTAGCCGAAAGTGACCAGGCCGCTGATGATATGAATGGTGCGCATGATGGGCTCACCGCCGAACAGCCGGGACAGGAAGTGAGCCCAGTCGGTGGATGCGTATCTCAAAGGCAGGCCGGTCAGCGCCAGAAGCATGAAGGTGATGATCACCACGATGTGCATGCCGCGGTCCAGGGCGGTGAAACGGCGCACGTACGGGCCGCGCGCGGCCGGATGGGTGATCTCATGGCGCGCCTGCGCGACGAGAGAGCGCTGCAGCCACAATGCCGTGTGAATGCCGAAGAAGCCGAACACGCCCTCCAGTAGCAGCACCATGAACATCCTGGAGTAGTAGATGATTGGGGAATGCGCCTTGTTCAGAGGCTGTGGGTGGGGGTCGAAGCGGGTGAAATTCGAATTGATGTTCTGATGGCATGCACCGCAAGTCGTGACCAGATTCGCCTCGGAGACCCGGGAGTCGGGGTTGCTCTGCGGCAGTGGCCGATGGGGGTCGTGACAGTCGGAGCATCGCGGGGCGGCGGCCATGCCCAGCGTCGCGGCCTGCCCGTGGAACCTGTCCATGTAACCCTTGTAGTGCTCCCCGTGGCAGGCCGCGCAGCGCAGCGCAATGACGTTGCGAAACGCGGCGCTGTCGACCCTGGCGATATCGTGGGTGCCGTGACAATCGCTGCACCCGGGAACCTCCTTCCCTGCGCCCATCGATTGCGGCGCGTGGGCGCCCAGCTCGAGCTGGTGGGCGGCATGGCGGTGACAGGCCGAGCAGTCGACGGGTTTCAACCGCACGGCATGGGGAACACTGTTGATGTCGGTGTGGCAACGGGTGCAATCGAGGGTGCCGTGGACCGAGCGTGCCAGCGTGTAGGGGTCCACCGTGGGGATGCGCCGGGGCGCGTGGCAGTTCTCGCACGCCTGGTTGGTCAAGGGGTGATCGGCGGCACTTGATGCCGATGCAGCCTGGGTCTGCGCCTTTGCGGCGCTTGAAACAGCCGTAAGACACAATACGGCGGCAATGAGCAGGCACCGTGCAGTGCCCCTGTAATGGGTTGTCACCACGGTCCCCAATCAGCAGCGCTTCGCAGCAGAGTACCGGAAATCTCTTCCGGCTTCCATCACGTAGAAAACCGGCGCGTCTTCCGCGGATTGACGCAGATCAATGTGGGCGGCTGAAACATGCTGTGAAAAGCGGTACGGCGCCGGATCGGTGCCGGACGCTCCGCCTATGCTCTCACCCGTTCCATCTGCGGGTCGTACAGACATTCCAGATGAATCTCGGCGGCGATCCTCTCCGTGGCGACCTCCAGCTCGTAGCGTCCGCTCAGGATGTACTCGCGGTCGATGCCGCCGGCGTGGCGCAGGTAGCCGTAGCCGATGTTGCAGCCCACCGTGTAGCCCCAGCCGCCGCTGGTGAGCCAGCCGACCCGCTCACCGTCGCGGTAGATCGTCTCTCGGCCGAGCAGTACCACCTCGGGGCTCGACACCGTGAGGCACACGAGCTGCTTCGTGAGCGGAGCACCCGCACAGCCAGCGAGGGCGGCACGCCCGAGGAAGTCGATGTCCGAGCCGAGCTTTACGGCCCAGCCGAGCCCGGCCTCGATGGGCGTGTTGTCCGGGGTGAGGTCCGAGCCCCACGCCCGGTAGCCTTTCTCCAGCCTCAGGCTCTCGATGGCCCGGTACCCGGCGTTGGCGAGGCCGTGTTCCCGGCCGGCGTCGATTAGTGCATGGTAGACCGTCAGGGCGCCGTCGACCGGCACGTGCAGCTCAAAGCCAAGCTCGCCGACGTATGTGACGCGCAGCGTGCGCACCGGGACACCGTCGACGTGGATCTCCCGGTACGTCCCGAAGGGAAATCCCTCGTTCGACACGTCGCAGTCCGCCACGGCACCCAGCACGTCCCGGGATCTCGGCCCCATCAACGACAAGGTGGAGAAGGCCGAGGTCACGTCCACGAGCTCCGCGGTGCATCCGGCGGGGATGTGGGATCGGATCCAGTGAAAGTCATGCGTCGCGAAGCCCGTACCGGTAACGATGTAGAAGCGGTCGTCAGCCAGTCGCGTCACCGTCAGGTCGCACTCTATCCCCCCGCGCCGGTTCAGCATCTGGGTGTACACCACCCGACCCGGTTTGCGACCCACCCGGTTGGCGCAGATCCATTCCAATGCCGGCGCGGCATCCCGGCCCACCATCAGGAATTTGGCGAAGGAGCTCTGATCGAACAGCGCCACCCGCTCCCGGGCGGCGCGATGCTCCTCACCGACCGGCCCGAACCAGTTCGCCCGGCCGAACGAGAGCTCGTCGCGGGCCGGCATGCCCGCCGGCGCGAACCAGTTGGGGCGCTCCCACCCGAGCTTCTCTCCGAAGCACGCGCCCGCCGACTCGAGCACCTCGTACAGCGGCGAGCGCCGCACCGGGCGCGCGCTCGTATGCTCCTCGAAAGGCCAGGCGATGGTGTAGTGCTTGCCATACAGCTCGAGGGTGCGCGTCCGCACCCACACGGGGTCGCGGTGCGGCGCGCCGAAGCGCCGGATGTCCACCGCCCACAGATCGTAAGGGGGCTCGCCGCCGACGATCCACTCGGCGAGTGCCCGGCCGGCGCCGCCGCCCGAGGCGATGCCGAAGGCGTTGAAGCCGGCGGCGACGAAGTATCCCGGCAGCTCCGGCGCTTCACCGAGAATGAAATTGCCGTCCGGCGTGAAGCTCTCCGGACCGTTGATCAAGTCCTTGACGCCGGCATCCTGAAGAGCCGGCACCCGCGGCAGGGCCAGCTCCATCATTGGCTCGAAATGGTTCCAGTCCGGGTCCAGTAGCGTGAAGTGGAATCCCGGTGGAATCCCGTTGACCGCCCAGGGAATCGGGTTCGGCTCGTAGCCGCCCATCACCAGGCCTCCGACCTCCGCCTTGTAATAGGTGAGGCGGTCCGGATCGCGCAAGGTCGGCAGGTCCGTTCCCACCCCCTCGATGGGCTCGGTGACGATGTACTGATGCTGTACTGAAGCCAGGGGCACGTTGACACCGGCAAGGCCCCCGAATTCGCGCGCCCATTGGCCGCAACAGTTGACCACGGTCTCGCAGCGCACGACGCCCTGGGCGGTCCTGACGCCGGCAGCACGGCCGTTCTCGATCAGCACGTCCTCCACCGGGCAGTCCTCGATCAGCGTCGCGCCCTTGTCGCGTGCTCCCCGTGCCAGTGCCTGGGTGATGTCCGAGGGGTTGGCCTGGCCGTCCGTGGGCAGGAACGCCGCCCCCACCACGTCGGACACGTCCATCAGGGGCCACAGTTCCTTCGCTTCGGAGGGCGTCAGCAGGTGCATCTCCAGGCCGAAGCTGCGCGCAGTGGTCGCTTGGCGGCGGATCTCGATCATGCGGTCGGCATTGCACGCCAGGCGCAGGCCGCCGTTCATTCTCCAGCCGGTGGCGAGTCCCGTCTCGTCCTCGAGGCGGTTGTAAAGATCTATGGAATGGCCGAGGAGCTGGGTGATGCTGGCCTGGCTGCGAAGCTGTCCCACGAGACCGGCGGCATGGAAGGTGCTGCCGCTCGTGAGCTTGCATCGCTCGAGCAGCAGGACGTCCCTGCAGCCGAGACGCGCCAGGTGATACGCCGTCGAGCAGCCGACGATGCCGCCGCCGACGATAACGACCTGGGCATGGGTGGGATGCGTCAGCGCACGTCCTCGACGTCTTTGTACCACTTGACGCGATCGCCGAGGCGGGCGCGCATGCGCCACGTGAGCGACTTGGGGGAGCTCTCCATGCGATCGCGGATCGACGACGCCTGCGATACGACGCGGGCCCGCTGCCCGGCGCTGAGCCACCCCGGCTCGGACGCCAGGGCCTCGACCTTGTCGAGATTCATCATCACGGTTCGCCACAGCCCCCACTCCTCGGAGGCGAGCCTGACCATATGGGCGAGATTGATCGCCCCCTCGTCGACATCCTCGAGAGGATGCTCCAGCAGCAGGACGACGGCATCGACCAGATCCTTCTTATTGATCCTGACGATCTGCAGCTTGCCCAGCAGCAGCTCGACGAGCGGCAACGTGGGACCATCCGTCTCGAGGCGCCCTTCCAGGGGAATGACATGGCAGAAGTCGAGCCGGTCGTAGAAGACATCGATATGCAGCCGGTTTTCCGGCTGCTCGAAGATCGCCCGCGTGCCGTCACTGACCACCGTCACCTCCCGGTCCTCGACGTAGCCGAGGTCCGTCAGGACGCCCTGGATCGGCGTGGCGTCCTGACGGTAGGCCGCAAAATCGATGTCGTGAAAGCGCCTGTCCCGCCGCGCCAGGTGGCCGAGTTCCGGGCAGCGCACCTGCACGGCAATGGAACCCGTGAGTCGCAGCGAAAGCCCGTCGGCAGCCTCCAGGATCCGATTCACCTCGGCACCTAGAACCTCCACCTCGCCGTCCTCGACCGCTCGAGATTCTTCGAATCGCCCATGCATCAGGTACGTCACCTTGTCGGTATGAAGTCAGCACTATTCCACATCGATGAACGGTCCGGCAACACTTCGAGGTGCAAGGCCGTCCCCGGGCGGCAGGGGCTCGCCGCCCGGGGACTTCCGGGTCTTACTCCGGCGGGATCTCCTTGAAGGCATAGCTGACGTCTATGCCCCGCGCTTTCTGAATCATCTTGGCCAAGATGTACCAGATGATCGACACGACCAGCACGCCTACGACGACCTCGCGCGCCAGGGCGGTGGTCATTCCGAAGGCGTCATAGAAGATGAACATCAACACCATGACACCACCGACCACGGCTCCGATCAGGCCGACGACCGTCACCATCGGGACGCCGCCCAGTGTGTAGCCTGCGCCGGGGGACGCCTCGTAGAGCGCCTTTGCCCGATACGGCATGAGGGCGCCGGCAAGCGTGGTGATGACGAAGACGTAGCCGCAGGCGAAGGTGACGCCGAGCGTGAGTGCCGCCCACTGTCCCCACAGGTTGTAGACCAGAATCACGGGAATGCTGGCCAGGAAGTAGATGACGTGGGCGTTGACGGGAGTACGCAGTTTTTCGGAAACCTGGCTCACCCAGTCCGGCAGCAGCCGGTCCAGCGACATCGCCACCATGACGCGGGTCATGCCGATATAGCAGTTGTTGACGATCTGGAATGAATTGAGGATGTAGCCGATGCCGATGATCAGGACCACGATGGGATGGTTGCTGATGGCCATGGCGATGATGTTCGGCCACAGGTTGACCCCGTTGAAAGTACCCTCGGGAAGCGTGCCCCAGAAGCCCGCGCCGGCAATATAGAGGAACTTCGTCCCGATGGCGTGCTCGAAGGCCACCGCAAGGATTGCCAGCAGGATGCCGGTGAACACGAGGGACCCGACGATGATCATCGCCTGGCTCTTGAACGAGCGCGCGTTCTTGATCTCACCGTTCTGCTGGGCGCTGTAGGAAGCCCACTGCAGGGATGTCCAGGCAATCGGCGCCACCAGGATGGTGGCGAGCAGGCTGAAGTGCGGGCTGAGATTGATCTTGTTCGTCGCAGCCGCCGACAGCGCGGTCTCGTAGAAGCCGGGCTTTCCGCCGGAGGCCACCACGAAGTGGTCTATGCTGTGCTGGAAACTCGCAGGATCGGCACCGAAGAGGACGATCAGCATGGCGGCGAAGGATATCAACGTCGCGATCCACATCACGTGCTGGAAGCGGACGTAGTTCTTGAACCCGCTGACCAGCAGGATCAAAGCCAGGAGGGCGTTCAGGATGCTGATGACGATAATGCCGGTTGCCGACGTGCACCACACTCCCGCGGCAGTCATCGCCGGGCTGCCCATGGAAGCACCGAGACCCAGGAACAGCGCCCCGAATCCGAGATAGGCGAGCAGCCAGCCGGACAGCGCGACCCATTGCAGTATCCAGATGACGAAGCCCGACATGACGATGGAGAAACCGATTCCACCGCCGAACACCCGGCTCTGGAAGACGTAGTCACCGCCGGACCGGGGCAGCGCCGTCGACAACCAGACGTAGGTGAGCGCGATGGGGATCTCGAGCACCATGGCGAGGATGATGCCCCAGAACAGGTTCCCGCCGGGCAGCGATGCGGGAGCCCAGAGATAGGTCCAGGGGAAGATCAATCCCATCGTCAGGACGTTGTAGAAGAAAGCCGAGAATGGCGACATCACCCGGACTAGGCCGGACGCGCGCCGGGTGAAGACTTCGGGTCCGGAAGCTACGGTAGCCATGAGTTGTTCCTCTTATGTTGTAACGATTGTCGGAACTGCAGGGACTTGTTGATATCGTTTGTGTGTGTTTGTATCGCTTGAGTTCAGGTCGATCGAGACACACCTCATCCAGCGGTCAGTTGGTGACTCTTCACCTGATCCTTTCCCAGGGTGATCAGACAGCCTCTCAGCACGCCTTCGCCGTACTCGCTGCCGGGATTGATCGACAGCGTACGGCCGATGCGCACCGAGCCCCCTGACTCGTGGATATGGCCGTGCAGACTGAGCATGGGCTGATGTGTCTCGATCGCCTGACGCACGGAGCGGCTTCCGGCGCCGTACAGCACCACCTCGCCGCCCCTGAGGATCTGGCTCGGCGGGTCCGTGGTCCAGTCCAGCTCCGGGCAGGTATCCAGCGTGGACTCGTGCGGCGGCACGTGAATATTGAAGATATGGCGCTCGAAATCGTCGACGCCGGCGGTCAGGCGTCCGAGCTCCTCGGCGATCTTTTCGTCGGGCAGCTCGCGGGGCGTGTTCCAGGGCGTGGGGTTGCTGAAGCCGAAGCTGATCATGCTGTGGTGCTCGTCGATCTCGACTTCCTTCTCCTCGCAGTACACGACCTGCTCGGAGGGATGATTCTTCAGGACCTCCAGGACGTCCGGGTCGTCATCGTTTCCGCCGATGATGTAGCATTTCGTGCCGCTGCCGGCGAGGCGCTCCTCGGCCAGCGTCAGCCAGGATTGGAGACGGGTGCGGGCGAGCTCGTGGAACAGGCGCTCGACGGCTTGTGGATCGGACTTGATCTCGTGGAATTCGTCCTCGTCCATGATGCGGCTGTAGTAGCCCAGCGTGGCCAGTCGGTCGAGCAGTCCGTTCAGCTCGTCCTCGCCGTTCAGGTGCTCACTGCGGCCCATGAGATGGGCACGGTAGCTGTCAGTGCCCTCGCGAATGATCGGAATCGCCAGCTTGCCGACGATGTCGCCGCCCATGATCAGTACGTCGGCGTCGTAATGCCTGGCCGAATTGATGAATTTGCGAAAGGTGCGCTCCGAACCGTGAAAGTCCGAGGCAAAGAATATGCGAGTCGTGTCGGCAGCGGCGCTACGGCTCGATTTCCAACCGAAGAGCGACATGGTTTGAGAAAACTAGCACGAAGCAATCCTCACAACAACCCCCATATCCACAAATTTTGTGGCCTTTTGTAGTATTATCTTTGAATAGGAGCGTTTCACTGATGAGCCCAGCAGTCTTCATGTTCCGATAGCGCCGATGCAGACCAGCCGTCACGAGACCGACATCCTGCGCATCGTCCGTCTGACCGGCTCGTGCACCATCGCCGAGCTGGCAGAGCAGCTCTCGGTCTCCGACGAGACCGTGCGCCGTCATATCCGCCCGCTGGTGCGCAAGGGACTGGTGGAGAAGGTGCACGGCGCGGTGGTGGTGCCGGACCGGCTGCGTGAGCCGCCGCTGGAGAGGCGCATGCAGGAACGCCGCGCCGCCAAGCAGGCTATCGCCGGCGCAGTGGCGAACCTCGTCCAGGACGGGGAGTCCTTGATCCTCGATACCGGCTCGACCACCACCTATGTCGCACTGGCGCTGCGGCGCCGTACGCGTCTCTCGGTGGTGACGAACTCCACGGATATCGCCCGCACCCTTGCCGCTCAGTCCGGCAACCGGGTCTATCTCGCCGGCGGGGAAGTGAATTCCGACAACGCCGCCGCGTTCGGCGCCGCCGCCCTGGCCTTCGTACGCAGCTTTCGGGTTCGCCACGTGATCCTGTCCATCGGTGCCGTGGACCCGGTCGGCGGGGAGTTTCTCGACTACCAACTGGCCGAAGCGGAGTTTTCCCAGGCCGCCATGGGACAGGCGGACCGGGTAACCGTCGTGGCCGATCACTCGAAATTTTCGAACAAGGGGCTGGTCAAGGTCTGCGACCTCGACCAGGTCCACTGTTTCGTCACCGACCAGGCGCCGCCGGGCTCGTTCCGCGACGCCCTGGCGGCGAGCAACACCTCCCTGATCGTGGCCGAGCGTTCGGGGGAGCCTTGAGGGGTGCTCAGAACCGCCAGGTCACCTTGCCGTAGATACTGCGCGGAACATCGATCATGCCGCCGTTGTTGTACTCAACATGGCCGGAATCATTCAGATTCGCCGCGGTGACGGACATCGTGAGGTCTTTCCCCGGTTTCCAGCTGACGCTCGCGTCCACCGCGACATAGCTGTCGACGTTCAGGTTCGTGAGTCGACCGACGTAGCGCAGGCCGGTGTAGAGGCTGATATCGCGAGGCAGGTCGAGGAAGGAGAAGATCGAGAACTGGTTCTCGGGACTGTCGCCCGCGATCTTCTTCGCCGACTTGTCCTGACTGCTCGCCTTCTGGTGCAGCTTCAGGTCTTCGTAGGCATACTGAAGCTGCAGCCGCCAGTTCCGGCGTGCCCGCCATTTCACCGCCAGCGTGCCTCCGTTCGATTCTCCGTCCATGCCGTTGTTCAAGGTGTTCGGCAGCACGAGGTAGGGCATCGGTGACGTTACCTGCACGGGTGCTTCCGGCTCCATGGTCTCCAGCTCGTCGTAGTGATTGTGAAACAGAGCCAGATCGAACGACAGAGTGTCGAGGGCCTGAACCCGGTAACCGGCCTCGTAGGCGGTCAGCTCCTCGGCGTCGAGGGAGGGGTTGCCCTTGACCTGGATGTAGACCGGAAAGGGAATATTGGGTATCGATGTCGGTGCGATCAGGCGGAGGTCGGAATCCAATCGCGACGGCACACGCACCGCGCGTGTCACCGCCGCCCACGCCGTCTGCCGGTGGTTGACGAGCCAGGCGAGACGCACGCTGGGCTGGGTCTCGAAACCGGTGTAATCGTTGTGCTCGAACTTGGAGCCCAGCGTGAGGAACACTTTGCGGGCCCACACATCGATCTTGTCCTGCACGAACGCGCTGTAGGTCCTGTCGCTGCGATCGGCGGGGTCAAAGGTGGCGAACAAGGTGTTGTCGAGATGGTCCTGGGTCAGCCGGAATCCGGCGCCGGCGATGATGTCGTGGCGTTCCCCCCATCGCAGGTGCTGTTGAAGATCGAGGTCCAGGGTATCGCGCCGCTCGCTGTACGTGCTCGGAATGTCGCGCCTGGTATGGTCGTAGTAGACTTGCAGCCGAAGATCGGCATCCCGGCTCTGCCTGTGCCTCCAGCGACCGAGCAGGTTGCCGCCGGACACCTTGGTGCTGTCCGCGAAGCTCGGCCCCGGCAGCGTGCCGAGAGTGAATTGGCCGCGGAAGATACCATCCTCTTCGCCGCTGTAGACATCCCCCTGCAGGGTGTAATGATCGGCGGCGGCTTCCTTGTCCAGGCGGAAGCCTCCCTGTCCCATGCGCCAGCCGTCATCGGCGCTGCCGTCGCCCGAGCGGTCATAAGCACCGCGGTCGAAGTACTTCACGTAGCCACGCGCCGCTATCCCGTTGCCGATGGTGCCGCCGTAGCGCAGCCCGGCGAAGCCCTGCTCGCTGCCGCCCCCTATTTCAGCGAAGCCGCCCTTGGTGTCCGCCGCCGAACGGGTAATGATGTTGATCACGCCGTTGACCGCGTTGGCGCCCCAGATGGTTCCGCCGGGGCCCTCGATGACCTCGATCCTGTCGATGTCTTCGAGCAGTGTATCCTGCGCGTCCCAGAAGACCCCGGCATACAGCGGTGAATACACACTACGGCCGTCTATCAGTACCAACAGCTTGTTGGAGAGGTCGTTGTTGAAACCGCGGATCGAGATGTTCCAGGAGTGCGAGCCGCTGCGGGTGACCTCCACGCCGGGGGCCAGCCGCAGCGCCTCGGGAATGCTGGTGGCACCGGAGCGTAGAATGTCTTCCCGGGTGATGACGAACACGGAATCGGGCGCGTCGAACAAGTCTTCCGGCTGCTTGGAGAGCGACGTGATCGTGACGTTCTCCAGCTCTTCGAGGCTCAAAGCCGCGAGGTTGGACGTACTCGATGCCCGGGACGGGAAGCACACCATGGAAAGAAAGACACCGGAAGCAAGACATATGGCAACTTTCCCTCGCGGTGCACGACGGGCGCCGTCCCTGCTTGCTCCGTCCTTCGCGGTGTTTCGTTTGCTGCTCGCCGTCCTTCCCATCATTTTCCCCCTGCCTATTTCTCCTTTCATCCAGCATAGACAGTGAATCCCATGCTCACAAGGTTCTCGCCCTGGCGAGGCCTGGTCCGCGCTCGCGCTCCGGAGCACGTCACGCGGTGTGACGCCGCCGGGTCTCGATGTCGTGCCGCGCCGCACTGCCCTGAGCGGTCAGATACAATGCACCGTCCACGTTTTCTCCATGGGTGCCACGAAATGAGCACGAACGAGCCCGATGGCTCCGGCCGTGTGAAGCGGATGATCCGGGATGTGTTCTTCCCCACGCGGATTTATTACACGGACCTGGCCGGTGCCGAAGTGCTCAACCGCGACCTGAAGGAGCATCTTTACGCCTGGCGCGACGCCGATCCGAACGGCACGTTCCGAAGCAATGCACCGCAGGTGGGCGGCTGGCACAGCGCCACCGACATGCACACGCGCAGGGAGTACGACCGGCTTACCCTCGAGATCTTCGAGCTGCTGCAGGGTGTCTATGACCATCTGGGCTACAATGCCGAATACGAGCCGGTCTGCGACTCGATGTGGGCCAACATCAATCCGCGCTATGCCTATAATCGCGAGCACAGCCATCCGCACGCCCTGTGGAGCGGCGTCTATTACGTGCAGGCGCCGGAGAACTGCGGGCTCCTGTACTTCACGGATCCACGGCCCCAGGCGCAGGTCCTGACTCCCCACTACGACCCACATCGCCGGCCGGCGGACACCCATCACGAGGTCTACTACCAGCCCCAGGAGGGGCGCCTCATCGTCTTTCCCGCCTGGCTCATGCACGGCGTGCAGCCGAACCTCAGTGACAAGCCGGGCCGCGAGGGAGACCGGATCAGCGTCAGCTTCAATTTCCACCAACGGCGCCGTGCGGATGTAGCGTCCAGCGCCCCGAGTATGGAGGTCGTGCGCGGTGATCTCGGTGTCTGAATCCCCGTTGACCACGGCCGCGCGGGAGAGCAGGGTACCTTGTCGGCGAAGGCAGAGGCCGGCATGCAGAGGTCGCGCGGTGGCGCAGCGACAGTGATTCAGGACCCTGGACCCCTGCCGGCGCTCGAGGCGCGACTCCGGCGTGAGCTCGAGGGCGAAGTGCTTTTCGATGCCTTCTCACGCGGCCGCTACTCTACTGACGCATCGATCTATCAGATCGATCCCATCGGCGTCGTCGTGCCGGCCAATGGAGAGGACGCGGTTCGGGCGCTCGAGATCGCCGCCGACAGCCGGGTCGCGATTCTCCCGCGCGGCGCCGGTACCTCGCAGTGCGGACAGACAGTCGGTGAAGCGCTGGTCGTCGACAACAGCGCTCACCTGAACAGCATTCTCGAGCTCGATACGAACGCGGGCTCCGTGTGGGTCGAGCCCGGCGTGGTCCTGGACCATCTCAATGCCTGGCTCAGGCCTCATGGGCTGTGGTATCCCGTGGACGTCTCGACTTCGGCGCAGGCGACTCTCGGCGGCATGACCGCCAACAACAGCTGCGGGGCGCGGTCCATCCGCTACGGCAACATGGTCCACAACGTCCTGGCCGTGGAAGCCTGGCTGACCAGCGGGGAAACCGTGACACTGGGGGACACGACAGGCACGAGCCGCGAGCGGGCGCTCGCCGACGCGATACGCGCCCTGCACGCGCGCGAGCGCGAGGAAATCGCCCTCAGGGTACCGAAAGTGCAGCGACGCGTGGCCGGCTACAACCTCGACATGGCGGGAGAAGAACCGCTCAACCTGGCGCGCCTGGCCGTGGGTTCCGAGGGCACGCTCGGATACTTCCGGCGGATCAAGCTCGAGCTCGCGCCGTTGCCGTCCCATAAAGTGCTCGGGGTCGTGCACTTCGCTACGTTCTACGAGGCGATGAGCATGACGCAGCACATCGTAAAGCTCGATCCCGACGCGGTGGAGCTGGTCGACCGGACCATGATCGATCTCTCCCGGGACATCGGCGCGTTTCGCGCGATCGTGGACACCGTCGTACGCGGCGAGCCCGCTGCGATTCTCCTGGTCGAATTCGCGGGCGAGGATCATGCGGAGCTGCTGCGCCGGCTGGCGGCACTGGGCGAGCTGACGGCGGATCTGGGCCTGCCCGACAGCGTCGTCGAGCTCGTCGATCCCAGGGCGCAGAAGGACTTCTGGGCAGTGCGCAAGGCGGGGCTCAACATCATGATGTCGATGAAGGGCGACGGCAAGCCGGTCTCGTTCATCGAGGACTGTGCCGTGCCGCTCGAGCATCTTGCCGACTACACGGCCCGTTTGACCGAGGTCTTCGAGAAGCACGGCACGCAGGGAACGTGGTACGCGCACGCGTCGGTGGGCTGCCTGCACGTGCGGCCGGTGCTGGACATGCGCTCCGGGCGGGGCCTCGAGCAGATGCGGGCGATCGCCGAGGAAGCGTGCGCGCTGGTGCGCGAGTACAAGGGCTCGTACTCGGGCGAGCACGGCGACGGCCTCGTGCGCTCGGAGTGGATAGAGCGCCTCTACGGGCCGCGGCTGACGCGCGCCTTCGCGGAGCTGAAGCAGGCCTTCGACCCGCTCGGGCTGATGAATCCCGGCAAGATCGTGTCACCGACCCCGATGGACGACCGGTCCCTGCTGCGTTACAAGCCAGGGTACGGGACGTTGCCGATCGAAACGGCGCTCGACTGGTCGGAGCACGAGGTGGGCTCCCGCAACAAGGGTCGGGGATTCGCCGCTGCGATAGAGATGTGCAACAACAACGGTCATTGCCGCAAGTTCGATGCCGGCACCATGTGTCCGTCGTTCCGGGTGACGCACGACGAGCGCGACCTGACCCGGGGCCGGGCCAACTCCCTGCGACTGGCGGTGTCCGGGCAGCTCGGCCCGGACGCCCTGACGTCCGAAGAGATGTACCGGACCATGGCGCTGTGCGTGTCCTGCAAGGGGTGCCGGCGCGAGTGCCCGACGGGCGTCGATATGGCGCGCATGAAGATCGAGTTCCTGCACCAGTACCACTTGCGCCACGCGAGGCCGCCGCGCGACAGGGTGATCGCCCACCTGCCGCGATATGCGCGGTTCGCGAGCGCCCTGGCGCCGCTTCTGAACCTGCGCGACCGGATGCCGGGCGCCGCGATGCTGACGGAAAAGCTGGTGGGCTTTTCGGCACGCCGCCGGCTGCCGAAGTGGCGGCGGGATTTCTTCCGGGGCTCCCGGGAAGTGCCGGCGATCGCAGGGGGACAGGAGGTGGTGCTGTTTGCCGATACCTTCAATACCTGGTTCGAGCCCGAGAACCTGCGGGCCGCTGTCGCGGTGATGAGCCGTGCCGGCTACCAGGTGCGTGTTGCCGAGCCGCGCGACGGCGGGCGAGCCTTGTGCTGCGGGCGGACTTACCTCGCGACGGGAATGGTCGAGGCGGCGAGAGTGGAGGCACGGCGCGTTCTCGAGACACTCGGGTCGTTCGTGGACCGCGGCGTGCCCGTCGTCGCCCTGGAACCGTCGTGCCTGTTCGGTTTGAAGGATGAATTCACCGCCCTGCTGCCGGGGGCCGCGGCGAAGGCTCTGGGTGACGCCGCGATGAGCTTCGAGGACTTCGTTCTACGTGAGCACCGGCATGGGCGATGGTGTCCCGACTTCGAGGCCCTCGGGGCAACGCGCGCCTACGTTCACGGCCACTGTCACCAGAAGGCCTTTGGAGTGATGCCGGCCGTCGTGGAGGCATTGGGACTGGTGCCGGGGCTCGAAGTGGAGACCATCGAGTCGAGCTGCTGCGGCATGGCGGGCGCGTTCGGTTTCGATCCGAAGCACGTGGATACCTCATTGAAGATGGGCGAGCTGTCCTTGTTTCCGGCCGTCCGGGCGGCGGAGCAGGACGCCCTGATCGTCGCCGACGGCACGAGCTGCCGTCATCAGATCGAGGAGGGCACGGGCCGCCGGGCGGTGCATGCGGCGCGGGTCCTGGCCGCCGCCATCGACAATGAAGGCGGCGGTGAGGCTCAAGCCCTCGCCGAAAGCTGATCGCGCAGGATGCGGCGCGCGCAATCCTGGAAGAATATGTAGGAGCGTTCCCACCCGCCGTCATTGGGAGTCGTCGAGACAAGACGCCTGAGCAGTTCCTCCAGGGTCTGTATTCGCTGTCTGGCCTCCGCCTCGCGTCTCAGTATGTCGTCATACTCCCCGGCATAGACCAGCTCCGCGGGCCGGTCCTCGCAGATGCCTATGCATGGCTGCTCGCCTTCTATGCGCCCGCAGCCGATGCACTGCCATACTCTCACTCGCTCAACCATAGTGCCTCGATAGTAATCCGGAAAGGGAAGAACGTGGCCAACAGCCGCGTTCTTCCCGGTAAGTACCCACACCATGCCACCTCGCCCGCGCAATGATCAAGTGGACCCCCTGGCGACCCGCATCCGGTGACAACGCTGGGCGTTCCGAAGCTTTACGATATACACTTGCCTCTCGATCAGGATTTCGGCACAGGGATTCCACTGATCCACGTCAAGGGTTTCGCGTTCGACGAGTACTTTGCCGTGGGTTTCTGCGAGACGTGCGGCGCCGCTGTCATTTCGGGGCGCGATCGACGGAGCTCGTTCACTCTCACGTACGAGGAGGCTGACGATGTCTGATATCTCTGTAATTGGTCTCGGGGTCATGGGCAGCGCGCTGGCGCGCACGCTCCTGGATCACGGCTACGCGGTGACGGTCTGGAATCGCAGCCCCGAAAAGATCGAGCCGCTCGTCACGGCCGGGGCGACGGCGGCGCGGACGGCGGCGGAAGCAGTCGGCGCCAGTCCTGCCACCATCACCTGTATAGCGTCGCACGACAAGACCATCGCGCTCCTGGAGGGATTAGCCGACGGGCTCCAGGGCAGGACGATCATCGAGCTCAGTACCGGGGGGACGAAAGACGCGAAAGCGCTCGCCGCGCTGCTCTCGGGCAATGGGGCGCATTGGCTGATCGGGATCATCAACGCCTACCCGGCGGCGATCGGCAAGCCGGAGACGGTGCTGAGCATCGCCGGCGAGAAAGAGGTGTGGGAGACCTGGCAGCCGTTCATCACTGCTCTCGGCGGCGCCTCCGCGCACGTGGGGACGGACGCCGGGATGCTACCCGCTCTCTTCGCCGCGCTCTTCACGACCCGCCAGGGCTTCATGTTCGGGATGATCTACGGCGGCCTGATCTGCAGGAAGGCGGGAATCCCTCTCGACACGTTTGCCGCGCAGGTGCCGGTGTCCATGGGGATGCTGCCGAGCTATCACCAGTATTTCGTCGACACCGTTCCCGGGAGCAACTTCGACAACCCGCAGGCAACCATGACGACCTACGCCGCGGCACTCGATGACGCGCTCGCCACCTTCAAGACCTTCGGCGCACCGGCGGAGCTGCCGCAGCTTTTCAGCGATCTCGCCCATAAGGGCGTTGACGCGGGGTTCAGCGACAAAGCCCTCACGGCGCTGGTCGAGCTGCTCGGGGAAGATGGAACCGCCGAGTGACATTGGGACGGGTCCAAACACCGCCCCCTCACCCCGGCCCTCTCCCGGAGGGAGAGGGAGTGAAGTCCCCTCTCCCGCTGGCGGGACGACTCCCGGGATGGAGGAGGTAGAGCGAAGCCTGGAGCCCGAGCCGAGAGGGTTAGGGTGAGGGTGGTCTCAAACGTCGCCCCCTCACCCCGGCCCGAAGGGAGACGGAGCTCTTACGATATCTCCATGTGATGAAACAGCTCGAGCGAAAGGTGGCGATTGACCACCGGCAGTCGGTGTCGACCCTCTGGCGGGTTCCCGACAGCTACCAGGGTGAGACAGCGGTGATCGTGGCCCACGGTGCGGGCAACGATATGCACAGCCCCTTTGTGAGTGCCATGCACGAGTACTGGTCGGAGGCCGGCGTGATGGCGGTGAAGTTCAATTTTCCTTACAAGGAGAGAGGCGGGCGGCTGCCGGACCGCGCCACGGTGTTGATCGATACCTGGCGGGGGGTGGCGGATTCAGTGAGGAACGATCCCGAGCTCGCACCGCGGCACCTGTTCTTCGCGGGCAAGAGTCTGGGCGGCCGGATGGCGTCGATGCTGGCGGCCGAGGGGGATGAGCCCGCGGGTTTGATCTTTCTCGGATACCCCCTGCATCCCGCCGGCAAGCCGGAAAAGCTCAGGACCGCTCATCTTGGCGGGATTCGAAGCCCGATGCTGTTCATCGAGGGGACGAGGGATCCGCTGTGTGATCTGGGCATTCTGCGCAAGGTCCTCGAAGACCTCGGCGACGCGAAGAACGAGCTCTATTGCGTCGAGGGCGGCGACCACTCCTTCAAGATCCCCAAGCGGCTTGGGCGCGAGCCCTCGGATGTGCTCGCCGAGATCGGCAGGCGCGCGCTGGATTTCATGGCTGCGCATACCAGCCGCTGATGCTGCAGCCTCTGCCCCGGGCGGCGAGCCGACCCGCTTCACCAGTCCCCCGCAGGGCGGCCGTCGGACAGCTGTCGAAGCTCCGGACGGCCCGGGTCGAGAAGGCCCGCCTCAGGGTCCCGTCATCGCCATTGGAGGAAAGGGCGAAATGTTGATCTCGGTGCACTGCCCGCTCGGCAGGGTTACCTGCACCATTGCGGTGCCGGAGCCGTCGCCCTGGCCTCCCGATATCGACCGGGTGACGACGCACTTACCAGTGCAGGTCGTCACCGTCAAAGTCGTGCTCGCTGGGCCCTCGTCGATTCCCATACTCACGATATACGTACCCGGAGACAGTGAATCGACAGTGAGTTGAAGCGGAGAATCGCAGCAGGTCTTGCCGACGTTGTGATAACTTTCGTCGAATATCCCAATCGCCCGCTCGTCCCCGTCCGTGAACACGCAGCGAGCCGTAATGGCACAGCCGCTGGTCTGGGCATGGGCAGGCAGGACGACCGACTCGATGACGGGCCTGGTCCAGCTACCCGGGACACCCTTGGCCGTGGAGAGCACGCTGCCGGCGGCGAGGGATTTCAGCAGTCTCCGCCGGTTGCTCTGGCTTCCGCTGTCATTATTTATGCTCATTCTCCCCATGGTTCTGACAGAGTACCCGTAGCATACCCCGCCTTGCCGTAGCCGGTCACCCTCTCGCAAACGCTACGGACGAGCGCCCGGCGCAGCGTTTCGCTAATACCCCAGCGCCATGCCGGCCGGCCGCCTGTCGTCGTTGGCCCCGCGCAGCTCGCCGGTTTCGGGATCCACCAGAATTGCTTCGTCGGCGCCCCAGGGTGCGTGCTCCGTGAACTGGTAGCCCATCGCGGAGAGCTTCTCCCGGGTATCCGCGGACAGCGCGCCGGGCTCGATGTACACCGTGTCCGGCAGCCATTGCATGTGAATGCGGGGAGCGTCCACGGCGGCCTGGATATCCATGCCGTGGTCTATGACGTTGAGCAGGGTCTCGAGAGTGATGGTGATGATGCGCGAGCCGCCGGGGCTGCCCGTCACCATGAATAC
>JBAUWJ010000313.1:0-24896 GCA_049583715.1 Arenicellales bacterium
CCACGGGTGCGGCGACGGCTCCCGGAGCCACCGTTCCGCCGGCGATACTCGGGCCATAGGCAGCGGAGGCGGACACACCGCGAACGGAGAGGGGACTGTGAATGTCCGGCGGCAACGGCCAGCCTGCCTGGACATGTGCAAAGCCCGGTGAACCACACTTCGACCGGCAGGCGGGGCGAGCCTGCGCAGCTTACCCATGAACGACAAGAACAACTTCAAGCTCAGTATCATCATCCCCTGCTTCAATGAGCGGCAGACCATCCGAAGCATACTGGAGGCCGTCCATGCCTCGCCCTGCGGCCTGTCGAAGGAGGTGGTGGTGGTCGACGATGCCTCCACGGACGGTACCACCGAAATACTCCGGGGAGAGCTGGGGCCGCTGGTGACACATGTCGTGGAGCACGGCGACAACAAAGGAAAGGGTGCGGCGATCCGCTCGGGGCTGGACGCGGTGACCGGGGATATCGTCATCATTCAGGATGCGGATCTCGAATACGATCCCAGCGACTACGACGCCCTCGTCGACCCGATAGTCAGCGGCAAGGCCGACGTGGTGTACGGCAGCAGGTTCCTGGGTGTCGGGCCGCACCGCGTCCTGTACTTCTGGCACTACAAGGCCAACCAGTGGCTGACAACGCTTTCCAACATGTTCACCAACCTGAACCTGACGGACATGGAAACCGGTTTCAAGGTGTTTCGAAGGGATGTGATACGAGGGCTGGACCTGACGCAGGACCGTTTCGGCTTCGAGCCGGAAGTCACCGCCAAGATCGCCCGCGTCCCCGGCATCCGCATCTACGAGGTAGGTATCTCCTACTTTGGCCGCACCTATACAGAGGGCAAGAAGATCACATGGAAAGACGGATTCCAGGCGGTCTGGTGCATTCTCAAGTTCGGCTTGTTCAGGAACTGAGCGTCTTCCCCGGTATCGAGGAGAACCTCGGCCGTTCGTACGTCCCGTCGCGGAGCCCAGGGCCGGGATTCCATCTCCATGCGGGCGAACACCGGCTTGGGGGGATCAGGAGTGTGTCGTGCCCTGTCCCAGCTCGTGCTGGTAGACGAAATGCTTGTAGATCTCTATCAGCTCCTCAGGTGTGAAGCTGACGATGACGATCTCCTGGCCCGGCTTGATGAGGTTGGGGTTCTTGCCGATGCGGCCGGTCTTGAAGTTGTAGACGTAGGATTCTCTCGACTTCTCGTAGATGAGACGCCCGAGGAACGAGCTCGAATGATCGGGACGCAGCTCATCCGCGTCATGGGGGATGTCCACCCGGTAGGTGTGTGAGCTCCCGCCGTGGCGCACCGCGACTCCCTCGGCGAAGTTCTCGACCACTCCCGACTGAACGATACCCCATATTCCCTGGTCATCCTTCGACTTCACCGTGTGAACGTAGTACACGGCGTCCGGAGGAACGTCCGCCCCCGCCCCGATGATGTCCGCGATGGTGATCGGCGACTGCTCGTTCACGGGAAGGTCGACCCTGATCTGCTGTGCGCTTTTCACATCATTCTCGGCGGACGCCGACGCCGGCGCGCCCGCCGCCGAGGCCGCCTGCAGGGAGTTCGCCTCGGAAGACTCGCCGGCCGCCATGGATTTGGCGGCCTGCGGAGCCGACGACCCGGCCACGGCGGCGGCCGGGGAAGCGGCCTGCCGAGGCTCTGCGGCGGTCGCGGTTCCGGGCGCCTTCTCCTGCCGCGACTCCGTCGCGGCTGTCGCGCTCAGGGACGCCGCCTGTCCGGATTCCCCGGCTACCAGGGGTTCAGACTCCTTTGCCTCCGTCGCCGGTGCTCCGGCGGCGTTGGTATTTGTGCCGGACTCCGACTGCTTCAGCTCGAGCGGGCGATTGCCTTTCACGAATCCTTCGGCGTTGCCCACTTCGAGCGGCTCTTTCGAGGACTGCGTAAGCTGCTTGACGTAGGACTCCGCCTCTTTCTGCAAAGCAGCTTCGGATTCACCCGCGGCGGGGGCCTCCGCGGATTTGGCCCCGGCGGTGGTGGTGGCCGATGCTGTTCCGGCGGTCGCGTGGCTGGTGGTGCTCCCGGGTGAGGACGCGGCACCGGTGCTGGAAGAGGTGGACTCGGATCCGTTGCCGGTGTTGGACGCAGTCGATTCGGAACCGGAAGCCGCAGCTTGATCCCGGCTGGCCGCCCGTGGCGCGGCGCTCGTCGTCGCTTCGGGTTTCGTGTGCCTGGCAAACAGGTACACAGCCACCAGCGCGATGATGACGATCGCCGCGACAGCCGCGATGATACGACCCCACTGCCCCTTGTTCATGTCTGGTTATCGACGTTGCCGTTGTATCCGGCGGCGTGCGTGGCGGCCGGCGATGGCCGTCACGCCGCGCAACCCCCATAGTATGGATGCCGGGGCCGGCTATTGCCAGCAGCCCGGGGCGGCGCTATGCGGCAGCCTGCCCCTTCGATTCGATCATCTGCTCGAATTCGTGCCGGAAATGCTTGAGGAAGCTCTGCACCGGCCACGCCGAGGCATCGCCGAACGCACAGATCGTACGGCCTTCGATTCGATTGGCGACGTCCACGAGCATGTCCAGGTCGTTCATCGTGGCCTTGCCGGCCAGGATGCGATTGATGACCCGGTTCATCCAGCCCGTGCCCTCCCGGCAAGGCGTGCATTGTCCGCAGGACTCGGCGTAGTAAAAGCGCGATATCCGCTCCAGCACCGTCACCATGCAGGTAGTCTCGTCCATCACCATGACCGCGCCGGTACCGAGCGCGGACCCGGCTTTGCTGAGGGAATCGTAGTCCATGTCGACGCTCATCATGACGTTTCCCGGCACCACCGGCACCGACGAGCCGCCGGGAATCACCGCCTTGAGCTTGCGGTTGTGGCGCACTCCCCCCGCGATTTCCAGCAGCTTCGGGAATGGTATGCCCATGGGCAGCTCGTAGTTGCCGGGCCGGTTGACATGGCCGGAAATGGAGTAAACCAGCGTGCCGCCGTCGCCCTTCTGGGCGAGCTTCTTGAACCAGTCGGCGCCGTTGCGCATGATCGCCGCGGCGGAGGCGAAGGTCAGTGTGTTGTTGACGGTGGTGGGCTTGCCGTAAACGCCGTAGCTGGCTGGAAACGGCGGCTTGAAGCGGGGCTTGCCGGGCTTGCCTTCCAGGGATTCGAGCAGGCCCGTCTCCTCGCCGCAGATGTAGGCGCCGGCGCCCACGAAGGTATGCAGCTCGAAATCGAATCCCGAGCCCAGGATGTTCCTGCCGAGAAGCCCGGCCTCGCGGGCCTCGACGAGCGCATGCTCGAAACGGGGTACCGGCTCGTCGAGAAACTCGCCGCGAATGTAGTTATAGCCCGCCGTCGCGCCCATGGCGTAGCCGCCGATGATCATGCCCTCGATCACTGAATGCGGGTTGTAGCGCAGAATGTCCCGGTCGTGGCAGGTGCCGGGCTCGCTCTCGTCGGAGTTGCAGACGACGTACTTTTCCCCCGGCTTGTCCCGCGGCATGAAGCTCCACTTCACCCCGGCCGGGAAGCCCGCGCCACCCCGGCCGCGCAGCCCCGACGCCTTCATTTCGTCGATGACCTCGGCGGGCTTCATCTGCTCGAGCACACGGCGCAGGCCCTCGTAGCCGCCCACATTCCGGTACGACTGAAGGGACCACGGCGGATCCTGATCCATGGTGGCGTAGGCGATGGGCCCCTTGCGCAGGCCCATGTCGGACTCATTCATTCCAGCTCCTCGATTATCGCGTCGACCTTTTCGGGCGTCAGGTTCTCGTAGTAGCGGTGATCCACCATCATCATCGGCGCACCGTCGCAGGCAGCGAGACATTCCTCTTCCCGCTTGAGATGGATCTTCCCGTCCGGCGTGCTCTCCCCGACCTCGATTCCGAGCTTCTTTTCGAGGTGGGCAAGGATCTCCTTGCCGCCGCACAGCATGCAGGAGACGTTGGTGCACACGGAGATGCTGTGCCGGCCGACGGGCTCCGTCTCGAACATCGAGTAGAAGGTGGCAACCTCGTAGGCTTTGATGGGCTCGAGCTCGAGATACTCGGCCACCGCTTCTATGAGTGCGGGGGTGAGATAACCCCCGTTTTCGTGCTGGACGGCCCGCAGGGAATCGATCAGGGCGGACCGCTGCCGCCCTTCCGGGAACTTCGCCACCGAGTGGTCGATCTCCCGCCGCACGGTGTCGGAGAGTACTTGTGTCGCAGAATCTGGTGCACCCATCGGACAGGAACGCCTGGTTGATTGCTGTATCCGGCAAATTATAACGCACATCGGCCGCCGGTATCGCGAAGGCCTCCCGGCCCGGGGAGCGGGACCCGGGCGGCACTCGCGAACATCGTGCTCCGAGGGGTGGTCGCGTATCATGGTGCGTGAACCAACACAGCGAGGTGCGCCGTGAGCGACAACGTTTACAAGATCATTGAGCTGGCCGGGTCGTCGTCCAAGAGCAGCGACGATGCGATCTCCAACGCGATTGCCAAGGCTTCCAGGACCGTGAACAACCTGGACTGGTTCGAGGTCGTGGAGACCCGCGGCCACATCGAGAACGGCAAGGTGGCTCACTACCAGGTGAAGCTCAAGATCGGTTTCCGGCTGGATTAGCCCCCCGAAGACCCCGCATCTGCTTCGGTACACGTCCCCTCTCCCGCCAGCGGGAGAGGGTCAGGGTGAGGGCTCCCGGAGGGAGAGGGAGTGCGAACCTCTTCCTCGCCCCTGACGGGGAAGTCGGTGTCCCACCCTGCTTGTTGGTCGGATGCCGCTGTCGCAACCGCCGACTAGGGTGCCGTGTGAGGCTGCTCCGATGACGTGTCCCAGCGATCGGGCCGGCTTGCCAGCCACGGGCCGCGCAGATACTTGGGGATGTCGGCATCCTCCAGGAGCTGGCGGGGCTCGAGGAAATCATAGATCTCGCCCAGGTGCCTGACGCGCTGATCGTCGATTCTGCGATAGATGTGGTGCGGGCGGATGTCGGCGGGATCACTGATGCCCATGGCCCCCATGAGTTCCAGGCAGCCCTTGACGGTGCCGGCGTGGAACCGTGCCACCCGCTCGAACTTCTCGCTCACGTCCAGGCCGTAGACCAGGGCCGGGTCCTGGGTCGTAATGCCGGTCGGGCAGCGGTTCGTGTTGCAGCGCAGGGACTGGATGCATCCCAGTGCCAGCATCATGCCCCGCGCCGACGCACACACATCCGCCCCCAGCGCCATGGCCCGTATCATGTGAAACCCGCTCAGGATCTTGCCGCTGGCGACGATCCTGATTCGGTCCCGCAGGCCGACCCCGCGCAGCGCCGAAGAGACGAACATCCACGCGTCGCGGGCCGGCATGCCGAGGGAGTTGCTGAACTCCAGGGGCGCGGCGCCGGTGGCTCCCTCGCCGCCGTCCACGGTGATGAAATCAGGGGTCACGCCGGTCTCGAGCATTGCCTTGCAGATGGAAAAGAAATCTCCCGGCCGACCGACGCACAGCTTGAAGCCCACCGGCTTGCCTTCACAGAGGCTTCGCAGGCGATCGATGAAAAACATCATCTCGATCGGCGTGTCGAAGGCATGATGACGGGGCGGCGAGAAGCAGGTCTCACCCGCGGGAACGCCGCGGATGCGAGCGATCTCTGCGGACACTTTCGGGCCGGGTAGTATGCCCCCATGCCCCGGCTTGGCCCCTTGGGACAGCTTCAACTCGATCATGCGAACGCTCTTCTCGCAGGCCTTTGCGGCGAACTGGTCGGGGTCGAAGCCGGCATCCGCGGTCCGGCAACCGAAGTAGGCCGTGCCAATCTGCCAGATCAGGTCGCCCCCCGGCTGGAGATGGTAGGGAGAAAGGCCGCCCTCGCCGGTGTTGTGGGCAAAGTTGCCCTTCGCCGCCCCTCGGTTGAGCGCCAGCACCGCATTCCTCGAAAGAGCGCCGAAGCTCATGGCGGAGATGTTCAGCAGCGAGGAAGAGTACGGCTGCCGGCAGTCCGGGCCCCCTATCGTCACCCGCGGCGCCTCGGCGGGGGGCTCGTGGGCATCGACGGAATGGCCGGCCCATTCGTATCCCACGCGGTAGACGTCGCGCTGCGTGCCGTAGGGCCGCGTCTCCAGCGCACCCTTTGCGCGCTGGTAGGCGAGGCTGCGAAACTCGCGCTCGATGGGAAAGGCATCGATGTTGCTCTCGATGAAGTACTGCTGGATCTCCGGGCGGATGATTTCGAGGCCGTAGCGCAGATGGCCGATCAGGGGAAAGTTGCGCAGCACGGTATGCCGGGTCTGCAGGCTGTCGTAGAGGCCCACCGCAGTCAAAGGAGCGATCACCACCAGGGACCACAACGCGGCGGGATGGGACCAGGCCACCACGGCCACGCAGGCGAGGATCAACGACGAAACGAGGTAAAAACAGCGGCGAATCATTCCTGCATTGTCGAGGACTGGCTGTCCGGTTCTTGATATCGGGGTGTATGGGCGGGCGTCACGGGAGGTAAGGGTCGCTCCTGGTGGGTGGCAGGCTCGGGTCGTGGCGGAGCGAGAAGATCACGCCCATGCCGTACTCGCGCCAGCCGCGATCCCAGTCCTCGATATCGCTGCCGTCCCGCCAGGGATCGCCGGGCAGAGAGAAACCGCCGTTGCTCAGGTAGCTCCTGTACTGGATGCGAGGGTCATCGGGGCTGAGATTGCCGGTTTGCGGCAGCACGTTCTTCATCGTCAGGCAGTGTGCGATGTATCCGGCCAGGTAATCGCGGGCCCGCAAGGCGTTGGACTGCGAGCGTCGTACACCGAATTGCTGCCTCTCGAGGTTCAGGACGTGGGCCGCGAAGGCGTCCGCCAGCCAGAACGCCCTGACATACGGTGCCTGCCGGTCGAGAAACGCCGGATCGTAGCGAACACGTGCACTCCCGGGGTCGTAGCCGACGCCGCCGCCCTGTGCCTGGGACGCGGGGCTTCGATAGTACGTCAAGCCGCTCCGGCGCAGGCAGGTGTCAATGCCCTGCAACAGACGGGCGACGGTCTCAGAGGGTTCCGGGGGCTGCGCGGTCGGATTCGTGGGCCGTACCGTTGACCCTGCACCGTTGCAGTCCTCCCTCACGATGCCTTTGGCCGCCGCGTCGTTGCAGTCGCTTCGCACGATGCCCTTGGCGCCGCCATGAGCACCCTCCCCCTGCTGGCCGGCGCCGCCTGAGGCGGACGCTCCGGGCTCCCGGGTACCGGCGTCACCGGGTGGCCGTCCTTCCGACCGTTTCGACTCGACCTCTTCGAGAATCTCCCGGCCGACTTTTGCGGCAAGCTCGAACGCGCGGTCAAAGCAGGACCGGTTTTCATCCAGGGCTTCATTCGCCTGCCGGTGCTCCTGCTGAGCCTGCTTGATGAGCTGACCCTCCCGCGGCTCCAGCGATTGTCTTGCCTGTTCGTAGAGCTTGTTCGCAGTTTCGAGCAGCGACAACGCACGCTGCGCGTTGCCCCAGCACTTGCTCACGGCGCCTTGAATGCGCTCGGAGCCCTGGCCGAGCTTCTGTGCCTGCCTCCGGCATTCCGCCCGCGCGGTACCGACCGTCCAGGGCGCGCCGCTGGCGTTGCGCACGGCGTGGTCGCAGTCCTGCGCCGCCTGGAGTCCGGGGTCGATGCCGTTCATGAGGCTGCGCGCGTCATGCCCGGCCTCGAAGAGCCTTTGCGCCTTCTGGATCTCTTCCTGAGAGACATCGCCCGAATAGGAGCCGTTCACCTCGTAGTATGGCGAAGAGGCCGGTTCGGTGGAGAGATTCGACTGGCCGGTATCCGATGCAGCCCAAGCCTGTCCGAACGGGCACACGCAGAACGCGAAGAAAAAATACTGGATTCGCCGAGTGACCGCAGTATCGCGGTTCCGATTGACCCCGGGCGCATCGTCACCTCGACTCCGTCCATGCCCGGCATCGGTGGGCGGTTCAATACGATCGCCGGCGCACCGAGGGTCGGCCCGGCGCCATCGACGGTCCAGGATATTCTGAAAATGGTTCGGATCGCAGGTGCAGGCCGGCTTCATCTCCACCGAGATAGCGCTTCTTCACTGTTTCGCAAACTAAGTTACGCCACCCTCCCGTTCCTAGCAAGTCTCACAGCCAGGTGCCGCCCGCGCCTTTCTTCTTCGATCAGTGCCGATCCCACGCCTCATCCCGGTTTCTGATCCAGTTGACCAGCCCGCCGGCGGCGAGGGTGCGCCGCTGGCGATCAGTAAAATCGACGGTAAACGAGATGGTGTCCCCGCTCGCTTTCAGGACGGCGTCGATCTTGCCGTCGTCTTCGAGGGACTCGCGGAGATTTCGAAGCGCGAGGACATCCCCTTGCCGGACCTTCTCGTAATCCCCGGCGGACGCGAACCGCAGCGGCAGCACACCATAGTTGATGAGGTTTTGAAGGTGGATGCGGGCGAAGGACTTGGCGGCCACCAGTCGCAGACCGAGAAAACGCGGCGCTACGGCGGCGTGCTCGCGGCTCGAGCCCTGACCATAGTTCTCTCCGCCGACTACTGCGTGCCCCCCCTGCTCCTTCACTTGACCGGCACGCTCGGGGTAACTGTCGTCCACGACGTCGAAGACGAACTCGGCGATGCGTGGGATATTGCTCCGGTAGGGCAGCACCTCGGCACCGGCCGGCATGATCTCGTCGGTGGAGATATCGTCGCCGACCTTGAGCAGCACCGGCAGCTCGAGCTCGTCCGGCATGGAATCGAGTGGCGGCATGGAGTCGATGTTGGGTCCCTTCACCAGCTCGACGCGCCTCGCCTCCTCGAGGGCGGGCGGCGCCTGAAAGATCTCCCTGGTCACGACCGGGTCAGCGGGCAGCTCTATGGCCGGGTATTCCATGTCGAGGCCGCGCGGATCGGTGATGACGCCCCGCAACGCCGATGCCGCCGCCGTCTCCGGGCTGCACAGGAAGACGCTGTCCTCGCGCGTTCCCGAGCGCCCCGGAAAGTTGCGCGGGACGGTGCGCAGGCTGTTGCGCCCGGTGGCCGGCGCCTGGCCCATCCCGATGCAACCGTTGCAGCCGGCCTGGTGCAACCGGGCCCCCGCATGGATGAGATCTGCCAGCGGTCCCTCGCGCAGCAGCGTCTCCAGTATGGACCTGGAAGTGGGATTGATGTCGAAGGACACCCGCGCCGCCGTACGCCGTCCGCGCACGATACCGGCAGCGATCGCGAAGTCGCGAAAACCCGGATTAGCCGAGGAACCGATATAGGATTGGTAGATCTCCTCGCCTTCCACCTCTCGCACCGGCACGACATCACCCGGGCTCGAAGGCTTCGCGATCAAGGGCTCCAGCGCCGACAGGTCTATCTCGTCGTTGACGTCGTAGTCCGCACCGGGGTCTGCACTCCAGGGCTGCCAGTCTTCCTCGCGCCGATGCCGGCGCAGGAACGTGCGGGTCTCGTGATCAGACGGGAAAACCGTCGACGTGGCGCCGAGCTCGGCGCCCATGTTGGCAATCACGTGGCGATCCATGGCACTGAGCGACTCGAGACCCGGCCCATGATACTCGATGATGCGTCCCACGCCGCCCTTGACGCCATGGCGGCGCAGCATCTCGAGGATGACGTCCTTGGCGCTGACCCAGTCGGGCAGCGCGCCGGTCAGGCGCACACCCCAGATCTCCGGCATCTTGAAGGAAAAGGGCTCGCCCGCCATGGCCATCGCGACGTCAATGCCGCCCGCGCCGATGGCCAGCATACCCAGCGAGCCCGCCGCCGGCGTATGGCTGTCGGAGCCGAGCAAGGTCCTGCCCGGCTTGCCGAAGTACTGCATGTGAAGCGGGTGGCTCACGCCGTTGCCCGGCGGGCTGTACCAGACGCCGAACCGTCGGCACGCACTCTCCAGGAAGAGATGGTCGTCGGGGTTCTTGTAGTCGCTCTGGATCAGGTTGTGGTCCACATACTGCACGGAGACTTGCGTGCACACGCGCTCTGTCTCCATCGCTTCCAGGGCGAGCATGACGAGCGTTCCGGTGGCGTCCTGGGTCAGTGATTGATCGATCTTCAAGCCGATGCGCCGGCCGGGTGCGAGCTCGCCCTCCACGAGATGATTTTCAATCAGTTTTCGGGACAGATTAACCGCCATATCAGGTTACCTTGCGGCAGGTCGTCAAGCATTCCTCGCAACTATGGCAGGCGTGCCGCAGCGTTTGCATTAACAAAGTTAAATACGTGAACACCGCATCCGGGCGCAGCGAGACGCCTCAATTGTCTGTGTTAGACTATTCGGGAGAGCGGCGCTCGCGACAGTGCCGCTTCACCTGCCGGTGCCCGAACATGGGGACCCGTTTTTGGATTCCGCACGAGCCGCAAAATGCCGGAGGGATGATGAAGAAGCACCAGATCTACGTGATAGGCCTCAACGAGTTCAATCTTCGGAAGCTGAAGGGCACCCGCGACGCCGAGTCCTGTGAATTTCATGGTGTCATCGACCCGAAGGCGCTCATGGACACCGAGGATTTCGCCATGAAGGACCTCATCGAGACCGCACGCCGGGAGCTGCGCAAGGCGCGGCGCGGCGTCGACGCCCTCGTGATCTACTTCGATTTTCCGGTGAGCACCATGTGGCCGATACTGTGCCGGGAGTTCGGGCTGCGATCACCGTCACTGGAAAGCCTGCTCAAGTGCGAGCACAAGTACTGGAGCCGAATCCAGCAGAAGGAAGTCATCCCCGAGCACGTTCCCGGCTTCGCGGCCTTCGACCCGGGCCTCGAGGACCCGCTGTCGCAGATCCCCTTCGACTTCCCTTTCTGGGTCAAGCCCATCAAGTCATCGGGCTCGCGGCTCGGCTTTCGCATCAACAACAAGACCGATTTCGAGGAGGCGGTGCGCATCCTGCGCGACAACATCGACTCCATCGCCGATCCTTTCAACTACGTGCTGGAGCAGGCCGACCTGCCGCCGGAGATCGCCGCGGTGGACGGCCATTACTGCCTGGCGGAGCAGATCATCGGCGGACGCCAGTGCACCGTGGAGGGCTACGTCTTCGAGGGCAAACCGAAGGTCTACGGCATCGTCGATTCGATCCGCCACAAGAACAGGGTCAGCTTCCTGCGCTACCAGTATCCCTCGCGCCTGCCCGTTGAAGTGAGAAAGCGAATGGCGCGAATCACCAACAAGTACGTCAGGCACGTGGGCTTCGACAACTCCTGCTTCAACGTGGAGTTCTTCTGGGATGCGAAGAACGACCAGCTCTGGTTCCTTGAGATGAACACGCGCCTCGCCGAGTCGCACTGCGACCTGTTCGAGAAGATCGACGGCCGCTCCAACCACGAGATCGCCGTCGACATCGCGCTCGGCCGCAAGCCGGACTATCCGCGCCGCCAGGGCCGGTTCAAGGTCGCCGCCAAGTTCTTTCACCGCAAGTTCCAGGACGCGGTGGTCAAACGCGTACCGACCAAGGCGGAGATCGCCGGAATCGAGTCGCGGTTCCCCGGCACCACCATCCGGCCGCAGGTCAAGCGCGGCATGAGATTGTCGGACCTGCCCGAGCAGGACAGCTACAGCTTCGCCGTCGCGCACGTCTTCATGGGGGCGGGCAACCAGAAACGGCTGCTTCGCAACTACCGGAAAGTGCGCAAGGCCATGGGTTTCGAGTACCGCTTCATCGAGGCCGAGGGTCCGAAGACCTCCTTCGTGCGGGCGGCGTGAGGCGACGCGGCGCGATGGTTGCGGCCGCTTGAAGACGGTCGCGCCGTTGCCGCTCCAGGTCCGAGAGCTGGAGCACGTGATGATACGGATGCCGGACGGCTGCCGGCTGGCGGCGCGCATCTGGATGCCCGCCAACGCGGAGCGCAAGCCGGTGCCGGCGATTCTCGAGTACATCCCCTATCGCAAGCGCGATCTCACGGCTGAGCGTGACGACATCAACCATCGCTACTTCGCCGGGCACGGCTACGCCGGCGTGCGCGTCGATCTGCGCGGCAGCGGCGAGTCGGAAGGGGTGTTGACGGACGAGTACCTCCCCATCGAGCTCGAAGACGGATTGCAGGTGCTGCGATGGATCGCCTCCCAGCCCTGGTGCAACGGCCGGATCGGCATGATGGGCATCTCCTGGGGCGGCTTCAACGGCCTGCAGATCGCCGCCCTCAAGCCCCCGGAGCTGAAAGCGGTCATCACCCTGTGCTCCACCGACGACCGCTACGCCGACGACGTCCATTACATGGGCGGCAGCCTGCTGCTGGACAACCTGTCCTGGGCTTCGACCATGTTCTCGCAGAACACCTGTCCGCCGGACCCCGCCCTGGTTCCCGACTGGCGGGAGCAGTGGATGATGCGATTGAAAGGAAGCGGCCTGTGGCTGGAGACCTGGCTGCGCCATCCCCATCGCGACGAGTATTGGAAGCATGGGTCGATCTGCGAGGACTTCGCGGCCGTCGAGTGTCCCGTCATGGCCGTCAGCGGTTGGGCGGACGGCTACAGCAACGCCGTGTTCAGGTTGCTGGAGCATCTCGGCGTTCCCCGCAAGGGGCTGATCGGCCCCTGGAGCCACAGATATCCACACCTCGGCGTGCCCGGGCCGGCGATCAACTTCCTGCGCGAGGCCCTGCGCTGGTGGGACCAGTGGCTGGGCGAAAAGGACACCGGTGTCATGGACGAGCCCATGCTGCGGGTGTGGATGCAGGACAGCATTCCGCCGCGCCCTTATTATCATCACCGGCCCGGTCGGTGGGTGGCGGAGGACGAGTGGCCCTGCGGTCGCATCCGGGAAATCCGGTATCCGCTCGCCCCGGGCGGGCTCGCCGCGCCCGGGGACACCGTCGAGCGCCGGGAGCTGACCATCCGTTCGCCGCTCAGCGTCGGCCAGTTCGCCGGAAAGTGGTGCTCGTACAGCGACGTCCCGGATCAGCCGCACGACCAGCGCGCCGAGGACGACGGCTCGCTGGTGTTCGACAGTGCCGCCCTGGAAGAGACTCTGGAAATCCTCGGCGCGCCGGTGGTGGAGCTCGACGTGGCCGCGGATCGGCCCGTGGCCATGCTGGCGGCGCGGCTGGTGGACGTGGCGCCGGACGACAAAGCCACTCGCGTCAGCTACGGGCTGTTGAACCTCACCCATCGCGACGGCCACGAGCACCCTGCCCCCCTGGCGCCCGGCACCCGCTACCGTGTCCGGGTTCACCTGAACGAGATCGCCCAGTCGTTCCCGCCAGGTCACAGGCTCAGGCTGGGCATCTCGACCTCCTACTGGCCCCTGGCCTGGCCCTCACCCGAGCCGGCGCGGCTCGACGTCTTTACCGGAAACAGCATGCTCATCCTGCCGGCTCGCCCGCCCCGCGAGGGGGACGAGACACTCCGGGATCTGGGCGAGCCGGAGGGCGCCCGCCCGCCGCCCAGGACCGAGCTGCGGCCGCCGATCCGGGAATGGCTGGTCACCCACGATCTCGGCCGGGGCGTCTGCGAGGTCAAGGTGCTCCTCGATGAAGGCATGCACCACCTGGAGCACGTCGACCTCGATACCCGCGCCCTGGTCGAGGAACGATACTCTTACCGCGACGACGACTATGCGAGCCTGTGCGGCGAGATGCATTGGGAACGAACCTTCAGGCGCGGCACCTGGCGGGTGCATACGGTCACGCACACGGTGATGACGTCCGATCCCACGCACTTCATCGTGCGCGCCGATCTCGACGCTTACGAAGGGGACATCCGCGTCTACAGCGAGAGCTGGGATCGCCGGATCCCGCGGGAGCTCGTTTAGAGTTCCCGAATGCCCGTGCCACCGGCCGCACGCACCTTTTACTTCGCGTTGAGCGCCCGGGCGGCCCGGTTATAGTCTTTCGCCTTGACCCACAGGATCATGCCGAATCGGCCCTTGCCGGCGGTGACGGCGTCGGCGGCCGTGACGTTGATCTTCTGGTCCGCCAGACGCTTCAGGACCCGGTAACCGATGCCGACCTGGTCGTCTCCCTGAACCAGGAATCCCCGCTTCACCGTGCTGAGCTTCCACCCCTGCTTCCTGGCGACGCGCCGCAGTGCGGCCACGTCCTCCGGTACCAGGTCGAGCTGCGCCTTGCCGCCGCCGGTTGGAAACCCGGTCAACGCGACGAGGTTCACATTCGCCTCGTCCAGGGCTTCCAACACCTTGATGCCCTGGCCCGCCTGCTGGGCAAGCTTGACGTAGCAATAGCTGACTTTTCGTATGCGGTATGCCATGCGCCCTCCTTCGTGTGTTGTCGAGTCACCCCGGCTGAGACTCCCTGGTGATGCCGCGTTCCTCGACGCCAGTGTACCGCAGGCCCCGGCGCTCCGACACCCGCAGCCGGCACAGCGCCGCGGCCACGGCGTCGGAGGCCAGCCCCGGTTGAGACACGCCGTTCCGCCGCGACCTCAAGCCGCGCCGCGTTCGGCCTTGGACGTGTACAGATTCTGGTCCGCATTCTTGAACAGGTCGGTCAGGGACAAACCCTTGCGCCAGGTCGCGGTCCCGATGGAGAACCCCGGGGCTTTCCCGAGCTCGTCTCGCAAACGACCGGCCACGACGTTCACCTGCTCGGAGTCGCAGTCGGTAAGCAGCACCGCGAATTCGTCGCCTCCCCACCGGCACGGAGCATCCGCGTCGCGCAGCACCCGCCGCAGCGTGTCGGCCGTCCGCTTCAACACGTCGTCGCCATGCAGATGACCGTGCCGGTCATTGATCTCCTTGAAGTGGTCCAGGTCGATGAGCATCATCGACACCGCCTGGTCATTGCGCGTCGCCTTGTTCAGCTCCTGTTGCACGAGGGACTCCCACATCCGCCGGTTGATCAGACCGGTGAGGGAATCCCGCACCGCGCGCTCATGAACGTGCTTGACGAGCAAGCCCGCGAACAGCCCGACAGTCACCGAGACGCCGAATACCGTCAGGACCCGCGTGGGCCAATCCGAATCGCCGACCGCGATCACCGCGACGGCAAAGCTCAGGCTGCAGAAACCGATCAACACCGCCGTAGCGCCGGCGCGGAAGAAAAAGGTGCCGTACAGCACGACCAGCACATAGAACAGCGGGAAATTCGACCTTTCGCCGGCGCCACCGACCCAGAGTCCGATAGCGAGCAGCAAGGCGGCGTAGGGGGCCTGGAGGATCAGGGCCCAAAGCGGCGCCTCCCTGCGCCACGTCCATAGCGCCACGGCCGTGGCTGCCGTCACCATGATTATACTCGTGGCTCCCGGCACGGACACGGAGCGCCATTCGGAGACGCTCAGAGAGAGGATCTCCGTCACTATGCAACCGAGATAGGCTATGACGCTCACCCGCACCATCTCGGAGCGAGTCTCTTCGATATCTATGCGCAGCTCCTTTTGCAGGACCTCGATCCACGAATGCACCATCATCTCCCGGATTGCTGCATTGTGAGGGTTGAGCAGGAAGCCTCCGGACCCAATGGAATGTAGACGCCGCACACGGACCGATCGAGGTCCTGCTGCACCGCGACAATCGAACGAAACCGACCGGCCCCCACCGGTATTGTCAAAAACTATAGCAGGAATTCCAGGGAGATGGGCCGCTGACGCCCGCAAACCTCTCCCGGCGAGCACCGACACGAGCCGGCGCTTCGCGGCTCCCCGCCATCCGCGCGCGGCGGACACGGCCATGCTAGGCTATCGGCACAGCTCGCACACCGCAAGCATCCCGGCGTCCCGAAGCGAACTATGCAACAAGATCTGCTGGCGGCGATCCTGACTCTACTTGCCATATCGGTATTGTTCGTCGGCGCCTTTCGCCGTCTCAAGCTACCCCCGTTGCTGGGCTACCTGTTCGTCGGAATCGCGGCGGGCCCGCATGGCCTCGCCTGGTTCGACAATCGCGACGCGGCGCAGCTTCTGGGCGAGATCGGAGTTGCCTTTCTCTTGTTCTCCATCGGGCTTCACTTTTCGGTCCCGCAGTTTTTCTCCATGCGCGGCGTGCTGCTCAAGCTCGGTGGAGGCCAGATGCTGGTCAGCACGCTCTTCGGCGCCCTCATCGCCTGGTGGATCGGTATCCCATGGGCCGCCGCAGTGGTCGTCGGCGGCGCCCTGGCCATGTCCTCGACTGCCATCGTCGTGAAACAGCTCACGGACCAGCTCGAGCTTCAGACCCGCCCCGGCAACATGTCCCTGGGAATCCTCCTGTTTCAGGATCTCGCCGCGGTTCCGTTCCTGGTCGCGATCCCGATCCTCGCCGCCGGTGCCGGCAACGGTCTGGCGGTGGCACTTCTGTACGCGATCGTCAAGGGCGCTCTCGCCCTGGCGTTGATGCTGGCCCTGGGGCGCCTGGCACTGCGGCGCCTGTTCGACGAGGTCGCGGCCGCCGGCTCCACCGAGCTGTTCACCCTCGCCGTCGTGCTCGTTGCGCTGTTGGCCGCCTGGATCACCGGCCTGCTCGGCCTGTCACTGGCCCTGGGGGCGTTTCTGGCCGGCATGATGCTGAGCGAGACAGAGTACCGGCACCAGATCGACGCGGAGCTCCGCCCGTTCAAGGATATCCTCCTCGGCCTGTTCTTCATCTCCGTCGGCATGGACCTGAATATCGGCGCCATCCCGCAGCTCTGGCCGTGGATCCTCCTGCTGGTGGTCGGCCTGGTCCTGGGCAAGGGCAGCGTGATCGCCTCGCTCGCCTGGTGGTACAGCAAGGACGCGTCGGTGGCCCTGCGTACCGGTTTGGTACTGGGTCATGGAGGTGAGTTCGGACTCGCCCTGCTGAGCCTTGCCCTGGGCACGGGCTTGATGACCATCGGGCAAAGCCAACCGATTCTCGCGGCCATCGTCATCACCATGCTGGCGGCCCCTCTCATGGTCCGCTACAACAGGTTCGCCGCCGAGCGGCTCTTCGCGGCTCCTGCTCCACCGGACGAACAGGCGGACAGAATCGCAGGCACGATGCAGGATACCGGGCGGCACGTGGTAATCTGCGGCTACGGGAGGGTCGGTGAGCAGATGGCCAAGCTCCTGAGCACCGAAGCAATTCCTTACATAGCGCTGGACATCCGCCCCGAGCGCGTCAAACACGGCTGGCAGGCGGGCGAGCGCGTCTTTTACGGCAATGCCGCCCACGGCGAGATTCTCAGAGCCGTCGGCGTGGAGCGCGCAAGCGCGCTCGTCATCAGCTTCAGCGACGACGACGCGGCCGCGAGGATCCTGCGCAGCGCCAAGGCGATACGCACGGACCTGCCCGTTCTCGTGCGCAGCCAGGACGACTCCCACCTGGAAACACTGCTGACCGCGGGAGCGACCGAGGTGATCCCGGAGACATTGGAGGCGGTCCTGATGCTGACGACTCATCTGATGCTGCTCCTGGGGACCCCCGCCGACCGTATCGACAAGCTGGTGCGAAGTATCCGCAGGGGACGCTATACGCTGCTCGGGAGAGAGTGAGAACAAAGGCCGCGTTGCCTGCGCGGATTCACTCCGAAGCCCTGAAAGCCGCGTGCGGACTCCGCAGCAAAGCTTCGAAGTCGACCGCGGGAACCGGAGCACTCACCAGGTATCCCTGGAACTCGTCGCAGCCGTGCCGCGCGAGGAACTCGAGCTGCTGGACGGTCTCCACGCCCTCGGCCACCACCTGGAGGTTCAGGTTGTGGGCCATGCCGATCATGGTGGAGACGATCTCGGCGTCGTCGCGATTCTCCGGGAGCTCCTTGATGAATATCCCGTCGATCTTGAACTTGCTGATGGCGAAGCGCTTGAGATACGCCAGCGACGAATAGCCCGTGCCGAAGTCATCGATGGAAACCCTCACTCCAATCTCTCTCAAGTCATTGAGCATAGCCACGGAGCGTTCCCCGTGCTCCATCAACACCGACTCGGTGATCTCCAGCTCCAGGCTCGCGGGCTCCAGCCCCAGCGCCGCCACGATGGATGCCACCTCCCGGGCGAGATCGCCGACTTCGAATTGCCGGCTGGACAGGTTCACGGCAACGTTCAGATCCTCGAGACCCGCCGACCTCCACGCCAGCAACTGCCTGCAGGCGGCCTCCAGCACCCACCTCCCGAGCGGCACGATCAAGCCCGTGTCTTCGGCAAGCGGTATGAACTGGTCGGGCGCGATGATACCCGCCTCGGGGTCGCGCCACCGGATCAAGGCTTCGGCGCCGATGATCCGTCGGCTCGCGACCTCCATCATCGGCTGAAAGTACAGCTCGAACTCCTGGTTCTCCGCGGCGCGGCGCAGCCGGGACTCCATCTGAAGGCGCTCCCGGGCCGCTTCGGTCAGGCCCTTCGTGTAGAAGCGGTAGGTTTGCCGTCCCTCTATCTTTGCCTGCTGCATGGCGGCGTTGGCGTGTGTGATCAGCACGCTGGCCTCGTCTCCGTCCACGGGGAACATACTGATACCCACGCTCAGTCCGACAAACACTCTCTGGCCGCTCGACAGCTCGATGGAGGACTCTCCGAGGGCGACGATGGTCTGGGCGATCTGTGCGACCCCTTCGGGCTCCCGGTCCGACTCCATCAGGACCACGAATTCGTCGCCGCCGAATCTCGCCAGGGTATCGCCGCTTTGCAGGGTCGAGCGGATGCGCCGGGACACCGCCTGCAGCAGCTCGTCTCCGGCCCCGTACCCGAGACTGTCGTTGACGTACTTGAAGCGGTCGAGACCGCAGAACAACAGCGCGATGCGAGTCCCGCGGCGCCGGCCGAGCTCCAGCGCGTGCTCGAGACGGGAAACCAGCAGGACCCGGTTCGGGTAGTTGGTCAACGGATCGTAGTGCGCCAGGCGCTGCACCTCGGCTTCCGAATGCTTGATCCGGCTGATGTCGGTGAACACCCCGACGTAGTTGGTCAGCACACCCCGTTCGTTGTACACCGCACTGATGGCGAGCCATTCGGGGTAGGTCTCGCCGGACTTGCGGCGGTTCCAGATCTCCCCCTGCCAGTGATCGGTTCTGGTGATGGACTGCCACATGGCATGGTAGAAGAAACGATCGTGAAAACCCGACTGCAGAATCTTCGGGCTCTGGCCCAGAACCTCCGATTCGGAGTAGCCCGTTATCTCGGTAAACGCAGGGTTGACGGTGACGATCCGGTTCTCGATATCCGTGATCACCACACCCTCGCGCGTGCTGGTGAAGACCTGATTGGTCAGGCGCAGCTTTTCCTCGGACGCCCGCCGCTCGCTGATGTCCCGGGCCAGAACCAGAATCCGATCGGCATGGCCGATCGTGGCGGCACGCATATTGATTTCCGTCCAATGCTCGCGCCCTTCCCGGTCCTTTGCCCGCCATTCGAAGATCTGGGGCCGGCCCCGCGTCGCGTCCTGCACTCGCTTGCCGACCTCCCTTCGCGCCGCCGCCGGATCGCCCGCGCTCAGGTCGAGGATGCTCAGGTGCTTCGCCTCGTCCGCCGTATAGCCGGTCATCTTCTCGGCCATGGGATTCATGTCCACGATGACGCCGGTGGGCGTCTCGAGAATCAGGATGGCGTCGTTGACGCCTTCATATATCGCCCTGAAACGCGCCTCGCTGTCTCGCAGGCGCTGCTCCGATTCCACGCGCTCGGTGATGTCCAGGGCCGTGCCCGTTATTGCCGGCCGTCCGTCGAGGTCCATCCGCGAGCCATGAAGCTCGAGCCAGATGTTCCCGCCGTCCTTGCGCCGGCCGCGGGCCGTGTAATGGACGCTGGGTGTCGTGCCCTCCAGGCGGCGCTGGATCTGCGTCTTGACGGTCTCCCGGTCCTCCGCCGCGACCAGATCCGGGGGAGCGAGGCGGTCGATCAGCTCATCCGGCGAGTAGCCGAACATCTCGGCCAGGCGGCGGTTCACGTAGCGAAAAGCATCCCGGTCGAACACGTAAACACCGGTGATCGACTGTTCCACGAGCGCCCGAAACTTGCCTTCGGACGCGCGCAGCGCCTCCTCCGCCGCCTTGCGATCGGAAACATCCGTAACGACCCCGAGGTAGTGGGTTTCCTGGCCGTCCACGGACGGCACCATTGACGACGTCTGGGCGGTCCAGACCAGTGTCCCGTCCTTGCGAACAAATCGCTTGTCCACGGTGAACGATTCGAGCTCGCCGGCCAGCATCCTTCTCTTCTGCTCCTCCTCCCGGGCAAGATCCTTCTCGTAGGTAATGTCCTGGATCCTCATGGCGAGCAACTCCTCGGGAGGATAGCCGACGAGGTCGCGGTAGGCGCGATTGATACGCAGGAACCGGCCGTCCAGGCGGTGGTAGGCCATGCCGACGGCGGCATGCTCGAAGGTGGATTCGAACAGAGACTGCAGGGCCTGCTGGCGGCGGTAGGCCCCGAGGTCGTTCTCGTACTGGCGTTTCAGCTCCCGGTAAGCCAGGTAGTAGAAGATGATGCCGGTGGTCAGTACGAATGCGGCCCCTTTGAGGGTCTGGAGCCGACTGAGGGTGGCGGCGTCGCTCGTGAACCACTGAAGCACGGCGTCGCTGCCGACGATCCACAGCGTACCGAACACCAGGTAGACCAATGTTACCCGGGCGGCGCGCTTCGCCGGACTCATCTTCACGGAGAGTTGCCCCCGGCGAGGCCGTGGAGAGCGTCCGTCGCGGACCATACACACGAGTCGAAGCATTGAGCGCGGCGGCCGAAGCGCCATCTGCCGCTCAACCAGGGCGTTGTCCCGCACACCATGTATCTATACGTCTCCATAAGGGCTTACGCAAGAGAAGGTTGACCACGCACCCACGCGGAACGCTCTCCGGACGACACGACCAGGCCCAATGTACATCACCGTCCAACACGTCGGGCCAACAACGGCGACAATGCGCCGACGGGCCCTTCAGCAACCACTTGACTCACCCTTCCGTCACCACAGCCGGATCCGGACCTGACCATGCGAGGAATCAGGCCCACGGCGGAAGCCGGATACCTGTCCCGGTAATCATGACGTCAACAAGGCGCGAAGATCACTCGGACGGTTTCCCGGAGCCCTGACGGATCTGAGCCTTCAGAACTTCGGCCGCCGCCTCGAACACGTCTGATATCGCACCTTTCGCAAGCTGCTCTGCGAGGGGTGCGGCGATAGGCGCGATGACGTCGTCAATATCCGCAATCCCGTTCTCTATCTCACGCACGATTCGCTCGCACAGCGCGTCGATCTGGCTCGCCGCCTGCCACTTGATCGCATCGTAGCCGGCACCGTTTCTGAACGGGTGCCGTCTGTCGTCGGGGGCCTTCGCGCCGGTGCCCCGCAACCGTTCGCGCAGACGGTACAGAAACTGAGAGTCACCGCCACTCATGCCGTCTCCCGCGCAATCGGCACGGCAGGGTGCGCGGGCCCCGTCGTCGGGGGTCCGGGCATTCCGTCGCCGCCCGGGGAGCGAGAGGCTCGCTTCCCGGACAAGACGGGTGTTGGAGTCGTCCTCATCGGGCAAGCAGCGTTTCCAGGTCTCCGGCGGGCATGGGTCTGCCGAGCCAGAATCCTTGTAATGTATCACACCCCAGCCGCATGACGTTGTCCATCTGCTCCCGGGTCTCGATGCCTTCGGCGACGACGTGCAGATCCAATGCACGAGCCAATGCGACGATTGCCTTGACCGTCGCTTCGTTGCGTGGATCCTGCTGCAGATCGCGAATAAAGGAGCGATCAATCTTCAGAGCGTGTACCGGCAGCCGGCTCAGGTAGGAAAGAGAAGAATATCCCACGCCGAAATCGTCGAGCGCAAATCGCACGCCCAGCGCCACCAGCTCCTCCATGAATTCCGTGGCGCGATCGAAGTCGGCCACCAACGTGCTTTCCGTGATTTCCAGTATCAGACGCTCCGGCGGTATACCGGTTTCGCAGAGCACGTCGTGCACCGACGCGGCCAGATCCGGACTCCTGATCTGCCTCGCGGACATGTTGACCGCGACGTCGACCCGCGGCAGGCCGGCATCGTCCAGCCGCCTGATGTGCCTGCAAGCCTGCCGAAGGATCTCGAGGCCGAGCGGATTGATGAGGCCGGTCTCCTCTGCGAGGTGAATGAACTCCGCGGGCGGTACCAGGCCCCGCTGAGGATGCATCCAGCGGGCCAGAGTCTCTACGGCCGTAATCCGGCCGGTGCCGGCATCGAAGATGGGCTGGAAGAACGCCTTGAGCTGTGCATCCCGAAGCTCGATGGCCTGGCGAAGCTCCATCTCCAGCGCCAGCCGCGGCGCACCCGGCGCCGGCATCGTGTTCTGGTAAAACGTGTACCCGAATCCCGGACCCCAACGGCTGTAATGCCCTTGCGCCGTGTCCGCCTTCTGTATCAGGCCCTCCGCGTCTTCGGCGTCATCGGGAAACACGGCCACGCCCATGTTGAACGCCAGCAGGATCGGCCTGTGGCGCACCGTGAATGGCTCGTCCATGGCCGCGACCAGCCGATCCAAGGGCTTGTGCGACCGTGGCGCGGACCCCACCGAAGGCAGCAGCAGCAGGAAACGGTCTCCGCCGAGCCGGGCCACGGTGTCGCCCGGCCGCAGACAGCCGGCAAAGCGGGCCGCCGCGGCCCTCAGCACCTCGTCTCCCCCGGATATTCCAAATTCCTCGTTCACCTGCTTGAAGCGCTTCAGGCCCAGCATCGCAACCGCCACCGTCTGCCTGCTGCGCGACGCGATAGGGAGCACCTGGTTGACGCGCTCCGCGAACAGCTCCCGGTTGGGAAGGCCGGTCAACTGATCGTAATAGGCGAGATACTGTGCGCGTGCCTCGGCCTTCTTCTGCTCGGTGATGTCCAGCTCGATACAGTCCCAGACGGTATCGCCGTCTTCCAGGCGTCGAGGTCGCGATCGGTGCCAGAGCCACCGTTCCTCGTCGGAATCCGACAACATTCGAAACCTGATGTCCATGGGCTCCAGATTCCTTTCGGATTCAGTCAGAGCCGCCTGGAACCGGGGAAGGTCCTCCGGATGGATCCGATCCAGCCAGGCAGCCGGCCTCTGTTGAATCATCTCAGGCTCCAGTCCCACTTGAGAAAGCGTACCGGCGCTGAGATAGGGGTAGGTGATCGTGCCGTCCGGCTTTCGAAGCCGTTGAAACACGGTGCCTGGAAGACGATCGGCCAGTATCTGCAGGCGCTGGTCCGATTCCAGGGCGTGGCGCCGCGCTTCCACCTCCTGGGTTTGGTCCGTGCCGGTGCCGCGGTAGCCGCGAAACAGTCCGTTCTCGTCGAACACGGGCACGCCGCTGACCGAGATGTGTCGAACGCTTCCGTCCGGAAGCGCCAGGTCGTAGCGAAAGTCCTTGAAGGTCCGACGCGCCTCGAGATTGGCAAGGTGTCTGGCCCACTTCGTGTCGGCATCTGCTTCTTCCGCCGTGAGGTCGCGCCGCGAGCGTCCCATCCAGTGGCTGACCGGCTGCCCCATGACCGCTTCGATCCGTTCCGAAAAATACGTGAAGCGCAGATTCTCATCCATCTCCCACAGCCAATCGGACGCGGCCTCGGCAAAATCCCGGAAACGGCGGCGGCTGGCGTGCAGCTCCTGCTGGTATCGACGGCGCGACACCGCCTGGCCGATGCGCCGCGCGATGTCCTGGATCAGGCTCATCTCCTCGGCAGGAAACGGCGTGGACGGCTCGCCGGGCCCCGACTCCAGACAGAAAACTTCAATACGCCCGACGATTTCAGCCTCGACCCTGATATCGGCGGCCAGGCGCCAATCCGTCTCGACGAAGTTGTCCGTCGACACCTCGATACCCTCGGCGCGCAGCCGAACACAGCTTGCCTCCGGGTGCCGCGATCCCTCGCGCACCGCGTCGATGATGAGCTCGAGCTTGCGCCTCCATTCCGTATGGCTGTCGGCCAGATACTCCGAAATCGCAAAGACGCAGTGCAGCGCCCTGACGCGTCCCTTCAGCGCTTCCTCGTGCTCCTGCAGAGACTTCTGTACCTCCAGGCGCTCCGTTATGTCGCGCAGGGAAATCAAACGCGCGTGTCGGTCGGCCCACCGGATGTTCGCCACCCGCATCTCATTCATACGCCGGACGGCGTTGCGTGTATTCAGAATCTCTATCTCCGCCACCTGTCGATCCACCGACGGCGTCCCGAAAGGCATGCCCCGCAGATCATCCAGAGTCCGCCCGAAGGCACTTTCCGCGGCCGGGTTGGCAAACAGAATGCGGTCGCTCTCATCCACCACGAGCATGCCGTCGACATTGTGGGAGATGAGCGTCTCGATCTGCGCGATGTTCTCCTGGCGCGCCTGCTCCGTGCGGATCCTCATCAACACCGGACCCAGGGAAGCCGAGCCGGCGGCAAGGGCGTTGATCAACTCGGGATTCGGCTGCCGGGGCTCCGAGATGTAGAAACACAGCACGGCGACGGTACTGCCGTTGCTCACGATTGGAATACCGCAGCCGGACCTCAGGTGGGCCTCATTGGCCGTCGCTACGCGCGGATATCTCTCCGGCGTTACGGTGTTATCGAAAACCCACTCGGGCCTGCCAGTCTCCCACACCCTGCCCGGCAGACCTTGCCCGCGCCTCAGCCGCTGCCTGCCCGTGACTTCGACGAATGCTTCGAATCGAGCTCTTTCCCGGCACCAGATCGGTCCGGGCTCCAGCACTTCGCCGCCGCTCGCGGGCAGCCAGCTCTCTGTGACCTCCCACCCCATGCCGCGCCCGATCCAACGCAGGACGATACGGATCGCGCTGCGAAAGTCATCCTGGGCCCCGGTTTTGGTCGCCACCCTCGCCGCGAGCCGGAGGGCGTTCGTCGTGCGGCGCTGGTCCGAGACATCAACCACGGTGCATTGCACCGCCGGGCGCCCCTCCCAACCCACCGGGTTCACCCGGTTCTCCAGCCATACCCGGGTGCCGTCCCTGCACCGTGCCCGGAACACGTGGGAGTCCGCCGTTGACGAACCATTCGCCGCCCGTTCGACGAACCGCAGGACGCGCCGTCGATCCCGCGCATCCACGAAGTCCCAGATGTGGGCGAGACAAAGGACCTCCCGGCTGTTTCGGTAACCGAGGATACGGGCGAGCGCCGCATTGGCGTACACGGCTGTCTCGCCCTGGAAGATCAGGATTCCCTGCACTGAATTCTCGACCAGATCCTGGAATTGCCGC
>JBAUWJ010000314.1:0-46850 GCA_049583715.1 Arenicellales bacterium
GGGGTCGCTTCGAGAGGGTCGATGCCCGGGGCTTGGGCGGGAACATCGGATCCAGGTAGACGCAGTCCCAGGAGCCCGGGTGGGCGGCGAGGAAGTCGATGGAATCAGCGGCGGCGACCTCCGGCACCGTACCGCGTCCCGCCCGCCGGGCGCGCAGCGCCGCGTCCTGCAACAGCGCCGACATCAGCGGGTTGCGCTCGACAGCCGTGACTTCGCACCCCATCGCGCACAGCCTTCGCGAGTCGTGCCCCCAGCCGGCGGTGGCATCGACCACGCTGCGGGTCGCCCGGCCGATGGCGCGACCGAGGGGCTGCTTCCTGGACCGGTCCCCGGCGCTCTCGAAGTCCACCCGGAGCGGTTTCAGGCCCCGGTGCCTGTTGTCGTGCAGGAACAGCCCTTCTTCCCCTACGACAAGGCATATGTCGGCATCCGAAGCCTCCCCGGGCTGCGCATAGGGCAGTGCCAGATTGTCGGCCAGTTCTTCCGCCAGGGTTCGAGCCAGCGATCGCACATGAGCCGCACGGCCGTGAATCGTGGAAGGCGCCGCCGACGAGACGAGCGCTTGGACCGTCGACTCCGGCGGGGCGCGGCGCTCCCGGCCGTCTTCCCCCGGTGCGGCGTACGTGACGACGACACAGAGCGGAGTCCGCTTCATCGGTTCTGGTCGGACAGCAGATAGCACGACGCATAGTGAGAGCCGCCGAGGGAGGTGCGGCCGGGGTAGTTTCTCCGGCACACGTCCATGGCCTTCGGACACCGGGGATGGAAATAGCATCCCGCCGGCGGTTCGGATGGCGAAGGCATGTCCCCTTCGAGCTTGATGACGCTGCGCTTGCGGTCCATCTCGATGGTGGGCACAGCGGACAACAGGGCCTGCGTGTAGGGATGACTGGGGTGCGTCAGCACGGTCTCCACCGGTCCGCGCTCGACGATCCTGCCCAGGTACATCACCGCGACTTCGTGGGCGAGGTAGGCCACCACCGCCATGTTGTGGGTGATGAACAGGTACGACAAGCCGAGCTTGTCCTGAAGATCCCTCAGCAGGTTCAGGATCTGGGCCTGCACTGATACATCGAGCGCACTGGTCGGCTCGTCGCACACGATCAGCTTGGGGTCGACGGCCAGGGCACGGGCAATACAGATACGCTGGCGCTGGCCGCCGGAGAACTCGTGGGGATAGCGGCTTGCGCTGTCGGCCTCCAGGCCCACCATCGCAAGGAGCTCCCCGACGCGTTCGCGTTGAGCGCCCGAGGCGCCGATTCCCTGCGCCCGCATCCCCTCAGCGATGATGTCACCCACCAGCATGCGGGGGTTCATGGAAGCGAAAGGATCCTGAAAGATGATCTGGAACTCCGTGCGTCGCCGGCGCAGCTCCGAAGGCGTCATGGCGGCCAGGTCCTCGCCCCGGAAGCGCACGCTCCCGGCGGTGGGGACGACCAGCCGCAGGATTCCCTTGCCCACCGTGGTCTTCCCGCAGCCCGACTCCCCGACGAGCGCCAGCGTCCGCCCCGTCGGGATGCTGAGATCCACGTCATCCACGGCGTAGACGTGCCCGACCGTACGCTTGAAGACACCCGCCTTGATCGGAAAATGCACTTTCAGGCCGGTTACGTCGAGCACTTCCCCGGCTTCACCGGTACGCCTCGTCGATGCCGTCTTCGCCTTCACGGGGGTGGCGGCACGGGCGCCCACGGGCCCGTGCCCTGACGTGAACAGGTGGCAGGCCACGCGTCCCCCGTCCACCGTCGTCATCGCCGGGACCTTCTCGCGACATACGGGCATCACGTACTCGCAGCGGGACGCGAAACGACAACCCTTGAAGTCCGTCCGCAGTGACGGCACGAAACCTTCGATCACGTGCAGCGCCTGGTCGCGTTTGTTCAAGGCCGGCAGCGAATCGAAAAGCTTGCGGCTGTAGGGATGCTTGGGGTCCGAAAAGAACGGGCTGCGGTCGGCCTGCTCGATGATGCGGCCCGCATACATCACGGCGACGCGGTCGGCCATGCCTGCCACCACGCCGAGGTCGTGGGTGATCAGCAGCACCGCCATGCCCCGCTCCTGCTGGAGCCTGCGGATCACGTCCAGCACCTGCGCCTGGATGGTGACGTCCAGCGCGGTGGTGGGCTCGTCGGCGATCAGCAGCTCGGGCTCGTTGGCAAGCGCGATGGCGATCATCACCCGCTGCTTCATGCCGCCGGACAACTGGTGGGGATATTCGTTGGCGCGCCGGGCGGGGCTCGGAATGCCGACGGAGCGCAGGAGCTCGACGACCTTCTGCCCGGCCTCGCGCCCGCTGAGGCCCTGGTGCACCCTCAGCGACTCGCGGATCTGGTCGCCCACCGTCAGGACGGGGTTGAGGGAAGTCATGGGCTCCTGGAAGATCATGGACATGCCGCTGCCGCGAATGCGCCGCATGTCCATCTCGGGCAGCACGAGCAGGTCCTGCCCCATGTACACCACCTTCCCATGCCTCACCCGCCCGGAGGAAGGCATCAACCGCATCAACGACAGCGCGGTCATGGACTTGCCGCAGCCGGACTCACCAAGCAACGCCAGGGTTTCACCCTCGTCAATGCTGAAGTCGATGCCATCGACCGCCTTCACGGGCCTGCTCGAGCTGCCCAGGTACATGCGAAGGTCCTCGACCTGCAACACGGTTTTCGTCATTCCACGTCCCTCAATCTGGGGTCGAAAGCGTCCCGCACGACGTCGGCGAACAGGTTGGCGGCCAGCACCAGCACGAACATGAAAACGAAAGCCGCGGCCAGGGACCACCAGACAATGGGGTCCCGGGCCATCTCGAGCCTGGCGCTGTTGATCATGTTCCCCCAGCTGTTCATGGTGGGGTCGACGCCGATCTGAATGTAGGAAAGCACCGCCTCGGCCAGAACCAGCCCACTGAAGTCCAGCACTACCTGAATCAGGACGATATGCATGACGTTGGGCAGCAGATGCCGGAGCATGATGGTCGACCTACGCACCCCGAGCGCCCGTGCCGCCTCGACGTAGTCGATCTCCCGAAGCTTCAGGGACTCGCCCCGCAGGTACCGGCACAGGCCCGTCCAGCTCGTGATCCCCAGGATGAGACACAGGAACAGCAGGCGCAGGTCCGCCCGCTCCGCGAGGCTGTTGAACTCGGAAGCGTGGTTGGAGAGGTAGACCTGCAGCATGAGGATCGCGGCGGCGATCAAGAGTACGCTCGGTATCGAATTCAGGGTCGTGTAAAGGTACTGGATCAGATCGTCCACCCAGCCGCCGAGGTAACCCGCCATGATGCCCAATGCCAGAGCGAAAGGGAGCATCACCAAAGTGGTGAGCGTGCCGATCATCAGGCCCGTCCGGATGCTCTTCAGGGTCTGGTAGAACACGTCCTCACCGACCTTGTCGGTGCCGAAGATATGGTACTCGGCCGACAGCTCGGCACTGATCGCTCCCAGGACACACAGCGCCGCGAGTGTCACCAGCGCCGCCCGCCAGCGGAACTCCGTCTGGTCCGACCCGATGAGAGCGAACGCCCGCCGCGCCGAGCAGCCATGTCCCCGTCCCCATACCAGGCAGAACGCTGTCGCCAGTAAAGCCCATAGAAGCATCCCGAGGCCAAATCCTGTCAAAGAGCGAAGGAAGATATCCCAACCCTCGGCGCCGGGACTCGACAGGTCCGTGCCCGCGTACTCGAGCCGCGGATAGAGCCGCTTTTGGGATCCGTCGGGCATGCGGACCGTCTCCTTGGAGTACAGCCGCAACGCGAAAGGCGCCGAGTAGGTCGTTTCGCTGCGATCGCGCAGCCCCGTCACCATGCGGTCGAAGACGCTGATGATCTCGTTGGAGTACTGCACCTTCCCCGCGGAATCACCTTCGTGAAGCGCCGGCCGGTAATGAATGGAATCCAACAGACCGATGACTACGTAGGCGAGCAGTACGACCATCGCGCACATGGCGACCCGGCTTCGCCCCACCCGACGCCAGGGAGAGCGCAGGTGTTCCCGGCGCCGGGTGTACCAGGCGAAGCCGAGGGCCATGGCCACCAGCAGGTAGATCAGCGCGTCGGTCCAGAAGATGGTGAGCATCAGTCGAGACGCACCCGTGGGTCGACCAGGGTGTAGGAGATGTCCGTCAACAGCAGCCCCAGGATGTACAGGATCGACCCGAGGAACACCATGGCGCGGACTATGGCGAAATCCTGACGCTGAATCGCGTCAATGGTGTAGCTGCCGAGTCCCGGGATGCCGAAGAAGGACTCCATGATCAGGCTGCCCATGAACAACAGCGGCAGGACCACGACCACACCGGTAAGGATCGGGATCAGCGCGTTCTTCAGAACATGTTTGAACAATACCCACAGCTCCGGCAATCCCTTCGCGCGGGCGGTACGAACGTAGTCTTTGCCGATCTCCTCCAGGAAGATCGTACGGTACCATCTCGTTCCCTGGCCGATGCCGGAGATTATTCCGATGATCACCGGCAGTATCAGGAACTTGATCGCCTTGAAGCCGGTGTCGTAGCCGGAGATCGGGACCAGATGGAAGAGCTTGCTCAACAGGTACTGCCCGGCGATGATGTAGAAGAGGCTCGACACGGACAGCAGGATCACGCACAGCACCACCCCCCACAGATCCAGGAACGTGCCCCGAAAGAACGCGATCAGCATGGCGAAGGTGATGTTGACCAGCAGGCCGACGATCAGAGTAGGTATCGCGATGGCCAGGCTGGGCCACATGCGCTGGCTGATGTCGTAGCCGATGTCGCGGCCGCTGTCGGATCGACCGAAGTCGAAGGCGAACAGCTTGACGGATTTCTGGAAGAATATCGTCTTGGTGAACCTGTCGAGACCGTGCTCCGCCGAATTGAACAGCTCGGGCTCGTTGTAACCGTGCTCCACCTTCCAGTTCTCTACGGCCTCGTGGGTGAGTCGCCGCTCCCCGAGCTGCGAGCGGGCGATGTCGTCGGGCGTATTGACGACGAAGAACAGGACGAACGTGATCAGGTTGACGCCGACGAGGATCGGGATGGCATACAGCGTGCGGCGAATGATGTAAGCGATCACAGCGCCCTGCTCCTCTCGTGCCGGCGATAGAAATACACGGCGGGGAGGACGGTTCCAAGGACCAGGAGGCCGATCAGCAGCAGCGGCCACAGTACCGGCTGGTTCCATTTCTCCCGGTAGCGCTCGCGCTGCTCCGGATCCACCCGCTTGTACTTGAGCGTGTTGTTCGCCATCAGATTGGGCTTCACGTTCTCGTACCACGAGTGGTAGAGCGCAAAGCTCTTGGGGTGGAAGCCCCAGATCCAGGGCGCATCGCGGCGGGCGATCTCGAGCATCCGGTCGATGATGCTTTGGCGCTCCTTTGTGTCATCCATGTTCTTCATCTTCTCGAACAGGCGGTCGAACTCGGGGTTGCTGTAGTTCGAAGTGTTCTCTCCGCCGCCGCCTACCTTGGCATTGGGTCCGTAGAGCAGGAACAGGAAGTTCTCCGGGTCCGGGTAGTCGGCGTTCCAGCCCCACATGTAGATCTGTCCCGTGCCGTTGCTCATCTTTTCCTGGAAGCGATTGTAGTCGGTGGCCCGGATGATGAGCTGAATGCCCAGCTTGGAGAACTGCTTGCGCAGCCAGTTGAAGCGTGCCTTGTCGTCGGGTCCGCGTGAGACGGCCTCGAAATTCAGCGCCAGCGGCTGACCGGTGCTCTGGTCTATACCGCCCGGGTAGCCGGCTTCCTTCATCAGGGTCCGCGCGTCGCTGAGGGGCTTCCTCTGCGGCTCACCGTCGACCCAGTCGTAGACATAGGGATCGATGCCGGCCTTCCCGGAGCGCGCGCCGAAGATGCCCGGCGGGATAGGGCTCTGCGCCGCGACTCCCCGCCCATTGAGAAATATCGAGATGTATTCCTCCATGTTCACGGCGATGGAGATCGCGCGGCGGAGCTTGCGTGCGCGCTCGCTGTTACCGCCTATTGTGCTGTCGAGCATGTTGAAGCCGATGTAGATGGTGCTGGTTTCCACGGCCGTTGACAGGCGGATTCCCCTCTCGCGCATCTCATCCGTCAAGCCGGCTCCGCCCGAGGTGTTGAAGCGTATCGCCTGATCGAAGTTGTCGGAGGAGATGCCGGAGCTGTCGTAGTAGCCCTGCAGGAACTTGTTCCAGGCCGGGATCGCCTCCTTTTCCAGGCTGAACACCGCCTTGTCGGCAAAGGGCAGCGGCTTCCCGGCATCTTTCAGAAGACCCGCCTGCCGGTCACCGGGCGCGCCTTCGGTGGGATAGGTCTCACCGTGAAAGTTGGGATTGCGCGCCAGGACCATGCGCATGTTCGGATTGTTCTCCGTCAACATGTAGGGGCCCGTGCCGATGGGATACCAGTCCAGGGTCATGTTCTTCTCCTCCATCCCCGGCTGGGAGTAGAACTTGTCCGCCTCCCAGGGCATGGGAGCGAAAAATGGCATTGCCTGCCAGTACAGGAACTGGGGATACTTGCCCTTGACGCGGATACGCCAGGTATAGCGATCCAGCACCTTGACGCCCTTGATGTCGAAGTCGCGGAGATCGAGATACGCGTCCCCTGTCGTGCTGCGCCGCTGCTGCAGCTCCTTCATCAGGTCGGCGAATCCGACGACGTAATCGGCCAGCACGCCGGCGATCGGACAATGACGGACCGGGTCCGCCATCCGTTTGATCTCGTAGACGTAGTCCCGGGCGGTGAGCTCACGGGTACCGGTCTTCTTGAATTCGCCGAGTGTATGGATGCCGGCCAGGTCCGCGCGGGTGAGGTTCAGGTAGACGTACTTGCCCTGCTCGTCCCTGGCCAGCGCGGGGTGCGGCTGATAGCGGATGCCCGGCTTGATTTGAAACTGGTAGTCGCTGAACGCGACGTCACCGGGAGCCGCATTCGCGGGCAGCTTGTTCCCTGCAGCGTCATAGTAGGTGACCGACGGCATGCTGCGCGTCGTTGAGGGGATGAGCTGATACGGACGTTTCAGGAAATGGTACTGCAGGGGAGGCTCATAGATCTGGGCGATGAAGGCATATTCATCAGAGCTGTAGGAGCGCGCCGGATCGAGATGCTTGGGCCGCTCGACGAACGAAGAGTAGATGACATTGGCGTCGGACTGCGACGCGGGATAGGGATTGTTCCATTGGGCGGCGGCAATCGATGTCCAGACCGCCACGGCGCCGGCAAGCGCACCGAGCACGGCAAGCCGGCATCTCACGAGGCATCCCTGGATATCGCACCGAGTGGAATGTTCAAATGGTTCAAGGTATGCTGAGGCAGTCGACTCTGTGCATTTAACCGATTGTACTGTTTTGCATCAAGGGGGGTAAGGCATGGGCTTTCTGTCGGGAAAACGGGCGCTTATCGTCGGTGTCGCCAGTGAGCGATCCATTGCCTGGGGAATTGCGCAGGCGATGCACCGGGAGGGCGCGGATCTCGCTTTCACCTACCAGACGGAGAAGCTGCAGCCGCGGGTCGAAAAATACGCGGCGAGCGTCGGCTCGAGCCTCGTCTTCCCCATGGACGTCGCCCACGACGAGCAGATCGCGACTGCCTTCTCGGATCTCGGCAGGCACTGGGACGGTCTCGATGTCATCGTGCACTGCGTGGCCTTCGCTCCCCGGGATCAACTGGAAGGCCGGTACCTGGATGCAGTGAACCGCGAGGGCTTCCTCGCCGCGCATGACATCAGCTCCTACAGCTTCGCGGCCCTGGCAAAGGCCGGGCATTCAATGATGGCGGGCCGCGCCGGCGCCCTGTTGACCTTGTCGTACATAGGTGCCGTGCGATCCATGCCCAATTACAACGTCATGGGCGTGGCCAAGGCCAGCCTGGAAGCAAACGTGCGGTACCTCGCCCAGTCGCTCGGTCCGGAGGGCATCCGGGTAAACGCCATTTCCGCAGGCCCTATCAAGACTCTGGCCGCCGCCGGGATCGGCGGTTTCAAGAAGATGATGACGTACTACGAGAAAGCGGTTCCACTCGGTCGCGGCGTCACCATCGAGGAGGTCGGCAACGCCGGGGCGTTCCTGTGCTCTGACCTGGCCTCCGGTATCACCGGCGAGGTGTTGTACGTGGACGCCGGCTTCAACATGGTGGGAATGAGCGAGCGGTTTCTCGACGATACGTAGCGCGAGCCGTCGCGCGCATCCCGTAAGCCCCTGGTAAGGCCCCGGGCCGTTTCGCCGCCCGGCCCATGACAGATTGCCGGCGGGGTCCTTCGAAACGCCGACCAGACCGCCGAAGTTCCGCCTACAGTGCGCTGTCCTTGATCTTGACCTTGGCCTGGTCGCGCAAATCGGCGACGTACTCTTCCATCATATCCTGGCCCTGTCGCCGCGCGAGGCCTTCGTGGACTTTGTCCTCGAGGTCCTGGCCCGCCTGATCCGCCTTGACGTCGATGACCTCGACCAGCCGGAACAGGGCATAGTTGCCGTTCGAGAGGCTGAGTCCGCCGTATACGGGCTTGTTCTGCCCGGGTCGTGGTGCACGAAAGACGGCCTGCGTCACCGCGGGATCCGGGCCGTTCTCATCGTCCGGCTTTTCGGCGCGCGACCGGGTCGACTCCTCGGACTTCAAGCCCTGCTTGTCCAGCACCGCATCCCATCCGCTCCCGGCGTCGAGCTGCTTGACGAGCTCGGGGCCCAGGGAGGCGACGTGCTCTTCCGCCTTGCGATGCTTCAGCTTCGCCTCGATCTCGTCGCGCACCTCGTTCAAGGGTTTCACGCTCGCCGGCTGAACGTCGAGCTTGCGCACCACGACCAGGGAATTGACGTCCAATTCGATCGCGGCGCTGTTCAGTCCCTGATCCGAGACGTCGCTGCTGAACGCCGCCTCGCGGACTTTTGGATCGGCCGCGATCCCCGTACCCTGCTTGCGCGTGAACCAGTCCGACTGCTGGATCTTCAGGCCCAGCTTGTCCGCGACGGGCTCCAGCGAATCGGGTTGCTCGTAACTGACGTTTCGGAACGTCTCCGCGCGATCGCTAAACAGCCTCTCCGCCTTGGTGCTACGCAGTTGCTTCTCGACCTGGTCCCGTACTTCCGATAGCGGCTTGGTGTGACCCGGCTCGTACTTCGTGAGCTTGATGATATGGTAGCCGAAACGTGTCTTGACCGGCCCGACCAGGGCGCCCTCTTTGTCGAGGGAGAACAGCGCATCCTGAAACGGCTTGACCATGTCACCGGGCTCGATGCGGCCCAGATCCCCGCCCTTGCTCGCCGAACCGGGATCATCCGAGTACTTCTTCGCGAGCGCCGCGAAGTCGGCGCCATTCTTCAACTGATCCATCAGACCCTGGGCCTTCTTCTTCGCCGCTTCCCAAGCCTGCTGATCCGCGCCGGATTCGACCTTGATCAGAATATGACTCGCCCGGCGTATCGGCGGCGCCGTGTACTTGTTCAGGTTTTCCTGGTACGCGCTCTGGACCTCCTTGTCGGTAAGCTTGATGGTCGGAGCGAGAGTGTCCACGGACAGCTCCACGTAGGACACTTTCATTCTCTCGGGAGTGCGGTATTGGCTGCTGTTGTCGTGGTACTCCTTCTTGATTTCCTCGTCCGTGACCTTGCTCTGACCGACGAAGCGGCCGGCGTTCACCACGGCATAGTCGAAACGCCGTCTTTCGAGCAGCAGCTCGAGCAATCGGCTCTGCTCCGTTGGGCTGACGAAGGACGACGCCTCCAGACCACCGGTAAGCTGCTGCATAACGAGCTGCTGTCGGAAGCGGGACTCGAAGCCCGTCTCCGTCATGCCCATCTCTTCTACGGCGCCGTGATAGGCGTCCTCAGAGAACTTCTTTGCGACCTGGAACCGCGGATTGGAGCGGATGGTCTGCGCGAGTTCCTTGTCGCCGACGCGGTAACCCAAGTCCTTGGCATGGTGGGACAGGAGGAGACGCGAGATCATCTCGTCGAGCACACGCCGCTTGAATTCCGGGCTGTTGGCGAGATCGGCGTCGAAACTCTTGCCGAGCACTTCGCGCATTCGCTCGCGTTGTCTTTGGAGCATCTCCCTGTAGTCGCCCTGATCGATGTCGACACCGTTCACGGTGGCGACCGCCACTTCCTGCCCGCCCGAGAAATATTGATGCACCCCCCAGAACGCAAAGGGAATGACGATGATGATGGCGATTATCCAGGCGAACCACCCGGTGGCGTGATCCCGTATCTCCGAGAGCATGGGCGAGCGTCTAAGTCTGTGGCAGTGTCGAAACGCGAAGGGCGAGTGAGACTCGCCCTCGTCGTCGGTAGTGGCGGAGCGGACGGGACTCGAACCCGCGACCCCCGGCGTGACAGGCCGGTATTCTAACCAACTGAACTACCGCTCCGGGAACCAGCGATCAGCGGGCCCGGGACGCACCCGCGGCCAAGACACGGAATCGCGCCCATCCCGCCGCCCCGGACCGCCGGCCCGTCGAAGCCGGCCACCGGGAGGGATCGGAGAAATGACCGCGATCTTCCCTTGGTCGCGCCGGGGCGCCCGCGTCCGACAAGCTGCTCGGCTGGTGGGTGCTGACGGGCTCGAACCGCCGACATTCGCCTTGTAAGGGCGACGCTCTCCCAACTGAGCTAAGCACCCCCGAAAAGGCGCGCTAGTTTAGGGCATCTTTCAGCGCTTTGCCAGCCTTGAATTTGGGGCTCCTGGACGCCGGGATCGTAATGACCTCGCCGGTGCGCGGGTTGCGGCCGGTCCGCGCAGCTCGATCGCTCACGGAGAACGTGCCAAAGCCTACCAAGGTCACGGAGTCGCCGTTCTTCAAGGTCTGCTGGATTCCTTTGAACACTGCCTCCACGGCTTCAGCGGCATCGGCTTTCGATAGATTCGTCTTGTTGCCGACCAGCTCAATCAGTTCCGCCTTATTCACGGTTATATTCCCCTTTAAAAGTATTGGTTTAGAGCGTGCTATTCAAGAACAATCAAGAATAACGAGTTTTCACACCAGGGAAGCTCTGAAAATACTCCCCCCGGGAGCTTCCAGAGCACAAAAACGAAACACCAAATTTCGCTTCCCGTCATTCATCAATCACCTGCACGATTGATGAATGACGACATATCCTCAACTCCGCTGGCTCCCCCATTCCTGTGGGAGGATCCCCCGGACATGCATTAACGACAAGGACACCCTGCGAGAAGGTCGGTGTGCGCTAACCCGCGCATCCTGCCGCGGCCCATGTATATAACAACCTCAAAATCGGCGTGTCAAGGAAGACCGGCGACAAGAAACGTCTTGACAATCCTTCCATGACCTTTTTGACCACCGTTCGTCATAGTCCGGTCAATGCGTGATGACGTTGTCTCCGGAAGATTCCGCCACCGGTTTCTTCGGAGCTTCGCTCTCCGGGCCGGGCCGCCGTTCAGGCACTTTCTCCAACGCGATCTCCACCACCTGGTCAATCCATTTGACAGGCCTGATGTCGAGGCTGTCCTTGATATTCTTGGGCAGCTCGACCAGATCCTTCTCGTTCTCTTCGGGAATGATGATGATCTTGATGCCGCCGCGATGCGCCGCCAGGAGCTTCTCCTTCACGCCCCCGATCGGCAGCACTTCACCGCGCAGTGTGATCTCCCCGGTCATGGCAACGTCCGAACGCACGGGAATCTTCGCCAGAGCGGAGATCAATGCGATGCACATGCCGATACCCGCGCTTGGACCGTCCTTCGGCGTAGCGCCTTCGGGCACATGGATGTGGAAGTCGTGCTTCTGAAAGTACTCGGCCGATATGCCGAAGCTGGACGCCCGTGAACGAACGACCGTCATCGCGGCCTGTATGGACTCCTGCATCACGTCGCCCAGCTTGCCCGTGTAGATATGCTTGCCTTTGCCGTCGAGAATCGCCGACTCGATCGTCAGCAGCTCGCCGCCGACCTCGGTCCAGGCGAGGCCCGTGACCTGGCCTATCTGGTTCCGTTCCTCGGCCTTGCCATAGCGGTACTGCTTGACCCCGAGGTACTTCTCGACGTTCCTCGGACGCACGTTCACGGACTTGCGGCTCTTGTCGAGCAGCAGCTCCTTGGCAACCTTCCGGCAGATCTTCGCGATGGCACGCTCCAGTCCCCGGACACCGGCCTCTCGGGTGTAGTAGCGGATCGCGTCGATGATCGCCTGCTTGGAGATCTTGAGCTCTTCCGGATCCAGGCCGTTGCTCTCGATCTGCTTGCCGATCAGATACTTGACAGCGATCGCCGTCTTCTCCTGCTCCGTGTAGCCCGATATGCGAATCACCTCCATGCGGTCGAGCAGCGGCGGTGGGATGTTCAGGGTGTTGGCCGTCGCGATGAACATCACGTCGGACAGGTCGTACTCCACCTCGAGGTAGTGGTCGACGAAGGTATTGTTCTGCTCCGGGTCGAGCACCTCCAACAGGGCCGAGGAGGGATCGCCGCGGAAGTCCATGGACATCTTGTCCACCTCGTCGAGCATGAACAGCGGATTCCGGGTCTTCACCCTCGCCATGTTCTGGATGATCTTGCCCGGCATCGAGCCGATGTAGGTACGCCGGTGACCACGGATCTCGGCCTCGTCGCGCACACCGCCGAGCGACATGCGCAGGAACTTGCGGTTCGTCGCGCGGGCGATGGACCGACCCAGGGATGTCTTGCCGACCCCCGGAGGCCCGACCAGGCACAGAATCGGCCCCTTCAGCTTGCGACGTCGCTGCTGCACTGCCAGGTACTCGAGAATCCTCTCCTTGACCTTCTCGAGTCCGTAATGGTCCTCTTCCAGAATCTGCTCCGCCGCGGCGAGGTCCCTGCGAACCTTGCTGCGTTTCTTCCAGGGCACCTGCAGCAGCCAGTCCACGTAGTTGCGCACCACCGTCGCTTCGGCGGACATGGGTGACATCATCTTCAGCTTCTTGAGCTCAGCCTCGGCCTTGTCCCTGGCCTCTTTCGACATCCCCGCCGCTTCGACCTTCCTGATCAGGTCGTCCAGCTCGTTGGGCGCGTCCTCCATGTCTCCAAGCTCCTTCTGGATAGCCTTCATCTGCTCGTTCAGATAATACTCGCGCTGGCTCTTCTCCATCTGTTTCTTGACCCGCCCGCGGATACGCTTTTCGACCTGCAGCAGATCGATCTCGGATTCCATCACGCCGAGTATGTGCTCCAGGCGCTCCCGGGTGCTCGCCATCTCCAGGATGCGCTGCTTGTCCTCGATCTTGAGGCTGAGATGGGCGGCGATGGTGTCCGCCAGGCGGCCGCCGTCGTCTATGCCCGCCAGGGAGGTGAGGATCTCGGGGGGGATCTTGTTGTTGAGCTTGACGTACTGGTCGAACTCGTTCATCACGGTGCGGATCAGCACCTCGGCCTCGCGCTCGTCCACGCTCTCGTCCACCACCGGCTCGACGATCGCACTGAAGTAATCCTCCGTGTCCTCGTAGGAGCTAATCTTGAAGCGGGTCTCGCCTTCCACGAGGACTTTCACCGTTCCGTCCGGCAGCTTGAGAAGCTGCAGGATACTGGCCACGGTGCCAACCCGGTAGATATCCGCAGGCAGCGGGTCGTCGTCCGCCGCCTCCTTCTGGGCAACCAGAAGGATGTGCTTGCCGACCTCCATCGAGCGCTCCAGCGCCTTGATGGACTTCTTGCGGCCCACGAACAAGGGTATGACCATGTGAGGAAACACGACGACGTCCCGCAGCGGCAATACCGGGATCGAGGACGTGGTTAAGGTGAGCTCGTCACTCATTCAGCGTACCTGTGGAGTTGATTTGTCTCTGTCACACTCCCGCCGGACCCATCCTTCCGGCGGCCTCAGGACTTCGATTACGGAAATATGCGGACAAAAGCCCGCCCGTTCAAGTGCCCGGCGGACGAAAACCGGCGCCTAACGGCTGGTGGAGGCCTTTTTCTGGTCGGCTTCTTCGTAGATATACAGGGGCTTGGCGCTGTCGGTGATGACACCGGCGTCGACGATCACCTTCTTCACTCCCTCCATGGAGGGGAGCTCGTACATCGTGTCGAGAAGCGCGTTCTCGAGGATTGATCTCAAACCCCGTGCCCCCGTCTTCCGGTCCATGGCCTTGGCCGCCACCGCTCGCAGGGCGTCCTCCCGGATCTCGAGCTCGACATCGTCCAGCTTGAACAGCCTCTGGTACTGCTTGACGAGGGCATTCTTGGGCTCGATCAGGATGGACACCAGCGCGTCTTCATTCAGCTCCTCGAGCGTGGCACAGATCGGCAGCCTTCCGACGAACTCCGGTATGAGGCCGTATTGAATCAGGTCTTCGGGCTCGAGGTCGCGGAGGATTTCGCCGACGTTCTTGCCGTCCGACTTGCTCCTGATCTCGGCGCCGAATCCGATGCTGCTCTTCTCGGAGCGCTCCTGGATGATCGTTTCCAGGCCCGAGAACGCGCCGCCGCAGATGAACAGTATGTTGCGCGTGTCCACCTGCAGGAACTCCTGCTGGGGATGCTTGCGCCCGCCCTGCGGCGGTACCGAGGCAATGGTACCCTCGATCAGCTTCAACAAGGCCTGTTGAACACCCTCGCCCGAGACGTCGCGGGTAATCGAAGGGTTGTCGGACTTGCGGGAGATTTTGTCGATCTCGTCGATATACACGATGCCGATCTGAGCCTTGTCGACATCGTAGTCACATTTCTGCAGGAGCTTCTGAATGATGTTCTCGACATCCTCGCCGACGTAGCCCGCCTCGGTGAGAGTCGTCGCATCCGCGATGGTAAAGGGAACGTTGAGCTGCCTCGCCAGCGTTTCCGCCAGAAGCGTCTTGCCTGACCCGGTCGGCCCGATCAGCAGAATGTTGCTCTTGGAGATGTCGACCTCGCCGACCTGCTCTTCGTTGTCGATACGCTTGTAATGGTTGTACACGGCAACGGAAAGGACCTTCTTGGCCACCGACTGGCCGATGACATATTCGTTCAGGCTCTGGCGGATTTCATCGGGCCGCGGAAACTTGCTCCTGGACGATGCGGCCGCCGAGCCCTCCTGGACCTCCTCGCGTATGATGTCGTTGCACAGCTCCACGCACTCATCGCAGATGAACACGGACGGCCCCGCAATGAGCTTGCGCACTTCGTGCTGGCTCTTGCCACAGAACGAACAGTACAGGAGTTTCTCGCTCTTACCTTCGTTTTTGTCGTCGGCCATAGTATTTCAACCTTCCACAAAGTGAACGATGCAGCGTCGGGCGGATTTTTGCAAGTACCCCCTGTCCACTACTGCCGTTTGTCCAGCACCGAGTCGATCAGGCCGTATTCAACGGCCTGCTGACCGCCCATGAAGTAATCACGGTCGGTGTCCCGCGCGATCGTCTGCTCGTCCTGGCCCGTATGCAGTACGAGCAACTTATTCAAACGTTTCCTCAGATCCAGGATCTCCTGGGCGTGGATGTCGATATCCGAGGCCTGGCCCTGGAACCCCCCCCAGGGCTGGTGGATCATCATCCGCCCGTGGGGCAGCGTATGTCTCTTGCCCTTGGCCCCACCGGTCAGGATCAGCGCCCCCATGCTGGCAGCCTGGCCGATCACGACGGTGCTCACATCCGGCTTGATGAACTGCATGGTGTCGTAGATGGCGAGCCCCGCGTTGACCGCGCCGCCCGGGCTGTTGATGTACAGATGGATATCCTTGTCCGGGTTCTCCGACTCCAGGAACAAGAGCTGGGCGACAACCAGGTTGGCCATGTAGTCCTCGACCTGCCCGACAAGGAACACCACTCGCTCCTTGAGCATACGCGAGTAGATGTCGTAGGCGCGCTCCCCGCGTCCCGTGCTTTCGATAACCATGGGCACCAGGCCCACGTCCCGCGGCTCGGTTGCCGCGGAGCTCATGTCTCGTCGTGTCAGTATCATGCTCACCAGTCTGTCATGCCCCGGGGTGTTGCCTAAATGCCGGGTTGAGCGGTCAGGTCCTTCAGGGAAACCTTCTCTTCCTTGACGTCTGCGCCCTCCAGCAGCAGCTCCACGATCTGCTCCTCGAGGACCGTCGATTCCATCTGCTGCATCCGTTCGCGGCTGCTATAGTACCACTGCACGAAAGCTTCAGGTTGCTCGTAGCTCGCGGCCATCTTCTCGATTCTCTGCTTGACTTTGTTCTGATCCGGCTTCAACTCGTTTCGCCGGACGATCTCGGAAAGGATCAACCCCATCGCCACCCGTCGCTGGGCGTCCGTGCGGTATCGCTCGCGCTCGGGATTGAAGCTTTCCACCGGCACGCCCTGCTGCTCCAGCATCGCCTTGTTCACGGCAATGATGCCGTCGATCTCACGCTCGACGAGCTTCGCGGGCATCTCGAGGTTGTTTTCGCGGATCAGGGCATCCATGACCCTGGAGCGCGTCAACCTGCTGACCCGATCGTCCCGTTCACGTTCCAGGTTCTCGAGAATCTCCCGGCGCAGCGCCGGAAGGTCGCCGTCCTCGATCCCAAACGATTTGATGAATTCCTCGTTGACCTCCGGGAGTTCGGGCTCCGCCACCTCCTTCACCCGGATGTCGAACTCCACCCGGTGTCCCGCCACCGTCTCGCCGTGGTAGTCTTCCGGGAAGCTCACGGTGACGGTCCGCTGGTCGCCGGCGGCAGCGCCCAGGACGCCCTTCTCGAACTCCTCGACGAACTGCCCTTCTCCGAGCACCAGCTTGTAGTCCTCGCCGTCGCCCCCGGCGAAGGGTTTCCCCTCCATGGTGCCCTTGAAGTCCAACCGGACCTGGTCCCCGGCCTTCGCCGCCCGCTCCACGGGCTTGTAGACCACCCTCTGCCGGCGCATCGACTCGAGGGTGCGCTCGATATCCTCGTCGGTAATCTCGCACACCGGCCGCTCGATCACGACGCCCTCGAGGTCCAGCTTGCCGACCTCGGGATAGACATCGAAACTGGCCGTGTATTCGAGGTCCTTCCCCCGTGCCATCGACTTGGGCTCGATCTCGGGTCCTCCCGCCGGGATCAGGTTTTCCTGGCTGAAGGCGTCTTTGAGCGAGCTCTCTATGAGGCCGCCGGCCACTTCCTGGAGCACCTGCTCACCGTAGCGGGCGTCGATGATCTTCAACGGCGCCTTGCCCGGCCGGAAACCCGGCAGCCTGGCACTCTTCGCCAGGCTCTTCAGGCGGCTCTGGACCTCCTGCTCGACCTCCTCCGCCGGAATCGCGACGGTCATCACACGTCCCAGGTTTCCGGTGCTTTCGACGGATACTTGCATTCAATGCCTCAATTGTTTTTCCTGTTCATGTTCTTCCTGTTTACCAGCAGCCTGCCGGACTCAGGATGAATCTACTGCGATCCCCTGACTCCGGCAGACTGCCAGGGTCCCACGCGCGATCTCCAGGCGGTTCTCCGTATCCTGACGGTGCACAGTCCGTATCCATCAAGCGCCGGTCGAGCACGGTGCAGATGATTGATCAACGGGGAAAACACACGCCGGCGCCGGACAAGGCCCGTACCCTCATCAGTGGAATACCGCTATTGTCGTGTTTCGGGCTCCGGGAATTCAAGATCCGACTGCTCGTCGGATCCAGCCACCGCCCCGCGACAGGGCTGGTGCGAAAGGGGAGACTCGAACTCCCACGGGTTGCCCCACTGGCACCTAAAACCAGCGCGTCTACCAATTCCGCCACTTTCGCCGCGCTCGTGCGCCCCGCAGGCTTCAAGAAACGGAGGCGGTTTATACCATGCGCCGGGGCCATGATGGAATCGCACCGCCCCCCGGCCAGGCCCGAGGCCGACGCACGCGGCATTCGCGGCCCCTGCCGAAATTTCGGCCCGGGGGACGGATAACTTGAGCCGTCCACCGCGCGGACCCGCCCGGGTGCCGGGAGCCTGTCCGAGGAGTCATGACGCTACTGCGGCGGGGGCAAATCGGTCCGTATTTCCGGTCCTCCTCGTCACATTGGTCCACTACGCTCCTCGAAGGACCGGAAATCTGTCATCGGTTTCCCACCCGCCCGCTGCGTGCAGATTACCCGCGCAGGCTCCGAGCCCGCATTTCCCACCGGGCGGACCTCGATGAATCAGCAATGCTTGATATATCAAGCCCTTGCATGCATTGTCGGGCGGCGGAGCGAATAACAGTATGTCCTATCCGGTTTTTGGAACCATCTGGCTGTGCATCTTGAACGATCCCCCTTGAGCCATAGCTACGGCTATGGCTCGGCGGACGATCGTTCAACCTGCCTTGCCAGCTTGTCCCAAAATCCCGGATCCCGGTGACAAATGCGGGCTAGTCCTCTTTCTTCTCGTAGCGCGATATCAGGTCCTTCTGAATATTCGTCGGCAGCGGATCGTAGTGGCTGAGCACAATGGTGTACGAGCCCTCCCCTCCCGTCATGGAGTTCAGCTTGGACTGGTAATCCTCGATCTCCGCCAGCGGAACCTGGCCCTGGACGGTCACGAAGCCGCCCGGCTGCACGTTGGTATTCGACACCCGGCCGCGGCGCTGGGACAGGTCGCCGGTGATGTCACCCATCTTGTCGTTGGGCACCGTTACCTCGATGTTCACAATGGGCTCCAGGACGATGGGCTTGGCCTTTTCTATGGCCTCCTGGAACGCCTTGCGACCGGCGGTGATGAAGGAGACCTCGTTGGAATCGACCGAATGGAACTTGCCGTCGTAGACCGTGACGCGCACGTCCTGCATGGGATAGCCGGCAATCGCGCCGCGATTGTAGACCTCCCGCACGCCCTTCTCGATGGAAGGTATGAACTGGTTGGGAATCACTCCGCCGACGACCTTGTCCACGAACTCGAAGCCCGTGCCGCGCTTCATGGGCTCGATATTCAGGTAGACCTCGCCGAACTGGCCGGCGCCGCCCGACTGCTTCTTGTGCCGGTGATGCCCCTCGGCCTTCTTCGTGATGGTCTCGCGGTAGGGGATGGTGGGCGGCTTGCTCTCCACGGCGACGTTGTAGACCTCCTCCATCCGCTCCAGGGCCGAGCGCAGGTGAAAGTCTCCCTGGCCGCGCAGTATCATCTCGTTGACCTGGGGATCGCGCTCCACGGACAGCCCCGGGTCCTCCTCCGTGAGCTTGTCCAGGGCCTCCGCCATCTTCTGTTCGTCGCCGCGCTTCTGGGGTCTGACCGCCAGACCCGCGAGCGGCACCGGCACCTCCGGCGGCAGCATGCGCAACTGGCCGTCGGCGGCGCTGTTGTGCAACACGGCGCCGAGCCGCAGGTCCACGACCTTGGCCACCGCGCACAGGTCTCCCGCGATGCCCTTCTCGATCTCCTCGTGCTTGCCGCCGTTCATCTTGAACAGGTGGCCGACTTTGAAGGACTTGGGATTGTCATTGATATACAGCTCGGTGTCCTTGGTGACGGTGCCGCGGTGGATCCGGAACACCCCGAGTTTTCCGACATAAGGATCGTGGGTCACCTTGACGACGTGGCACAGGACGTCGCCGTCCGGGTCCGGATTGATGGAGACCGGCTCGGCACCCTCTTCGGTTTCTCGCACGAACGAGGGCCTGTTGCCCTCGGCCGGATTGGGCAGCAGCTTCTCGATGATCTCCAGCAGCTCGGGAATACCGGTCCCGACCTTGGCCGAGACAAAGCATACCGGCACGAGATGCCCTTCCCGCAGCGCCTTCTCGAAGGCATCATGGAGGGCGCCCGGCTCCAGCTTCCCCTGCTCCAGGTACTGCTCCATCAGCTCCTCGTCCACCTCCACCGTCTGGTCGGTGACGGCGGTGTGCGCCTCCTCGACGGACCAGAAGTCCGACTTGCCCGACGGGCTGAAGAAGCAGTCGACGACCCGGGTGGCATTCTCCGCCGGCAGGTTGACGGCCATGCACTCGTCTCCGAAGGTCTCCCGAATCTGCGCCAGCAGGCTCTCGAGATCGACTCCTTCCGCGTCGATATCGTTGATCACGATCATCCGGCATCGCTTGCGGTCGGAGATCCACTGCTCGAAGCGCCGCGTCATCGTCTGTATGCCCGCCTGCGCATTGATGACGATGGCGGCGGTCTCCACGGCCGGCAATGCCGCGAGCGCGTTGCCGACGAAGTCCGGATAGCCGGGCGTGTCGAGCAGGTTGATATGACAGCCGCCATGGTCGAGGCTGATCAGGGACGAGCGCAGCGAATGATGATGCTTGCGCTCCAGCGCGTCGTCGTCGGATACCGTGTTGCCCTTCTCCACCTCACCGACACTCTGGATCGCGCCGGCGGCATGCAGCAGCGCCTCCACCAGGGTGGTCTTGCCGGAGCCGGCGTGGCCCAGCAGTGCGATATTTCGGATGTCTTCTATCGTATAGTCGGACATCGCTTAAACCCTCCGGTGCAAAGTATTGATTTATTTGGATTTTACAGTCGCCCGGCGGCGATCCCGAAGCACTTTTTCGCCCGCGGGGCGGCCGGATAGCGGCACAGGCAAGGAGTTCAGCGTAACGGAAAAACACCGGGCGCGCCAACGCCGCATTGCGGCCGGCCGCGAGCGTCATGTTCCGGGGGGGAACGTCACGGCGGACGGGCGACCCGAACGGGGAACACCCCGGAGCCGGACATTTGAAAGAACTTTCTTCCCCCACTGTTGACAGAAGTATTGACTGAGAATTCCGGATGCGGGCCCCCCGGGCTTGGCGTGAGTATGTTCACCTCGCCCGCCGGAAGGTTTCCATCCGCCGCAGCAAATTCACTCGATCGCCCCGGCGGCTATCGAGGCCGACAGACGGCCGGCCGCAACCTCTCGCCGGAGCGACTCCAGACCCTCTGGAAGGAGGCAACCCGAATGATTTCCCGACGCACCCTGCTTCGACTCACGGCATTCCTCGGCCCGTTTGCACTGTTGTCCGGTGTGACCGGCACGGCCGGCGCGAGCCAGAAGGTGTCCAAGAAGACGGTTCAATACCAGGACCATCCACACGGCGACCAGCACTGCAGCAAATGCAGGTTCTTCATCAAGCCGAATAGCTGCCAGCTCGTAGAAGGCGATATCAAGACCGACGGCTGGTGTACCTTGTTCCAGGCCAAGTCGTAGGCCGCGCAGCGGTCCGGCGCCCGGCTGCCGGAGCATGTACCGCGGTTCATGGCGCGTGGGCACGGACGCCCACGACACCGGAGCGTGTCTACCTCTCGCAGACCCGGTTGCGACCGCTCTTCTTCGCGGCCTGCAGCGCTTCCTCCAGGCGCTCGAGAATGGCGTCCGTGGAATCCAGCAGTTTCAACTGAGTGACGCCGAAAGACGCCGTCACCTTTACTGACGGCTCGATGGGCTCCGCCGCGATCGCATTCTTCAAGTCCTCCGCGACCAGATGGACGACCTTGCTTGGAGCGCCGTGGATCAGAATCAGGAACACCTCGCCGTCCCAGCGCACCAGCTTGTCGTCCCTGCGCAGGCGTGACGCGCAGCGCCCGGTGACCGCCCGCAGGACCTCGTCACCCGTGCCTCGGCCATGGTTGTCGTTGATTCCCTTGAAGAAGTCGAGATCGAACATGATCACGCCGCTGTTGGGGTCCGCGGCGTCGACGAGACGCTTCAGGAACCGCTCCCCCGTCTTCCTCGTGTAGGCGCTCGTCAACGGGTCACGCTCGATGAACGACGACGTGCCTGGCTTATCGTCACGCTCCGCCCCTTCCGCACTGCGCAGACCCTTGAAAAAGGGAATCAGGCCCAGCGCGACGAGGGTGGTGGGACCGAGCATCATGGCCACTTCCAGTCCTCGGGGGCTCCACAGCTCCGGAGGGTGCATCGCGAGGTACCAGAGAACCGGCGGTGCCACCAGAACCCATCCGGCGACCACCGCGACTGCCCCCCAGCGCGGCCGCATGAACAACACGGTGCTCATCAAGGTGGGAAGCAGAAGCGCCGAAACAGGCGGCAGCGTGTTCACCAGTTTGACGTCGTCCGACCGCGCCGCCTTTATCGTGGACAGCCACGCCACCAGGATGAGCGCCACCATGGCGGTAAGGAATGCCGCCCACAGCGTTGCCTGGAGGCTTTCGGGCCTGCGCAGCACATAGATGAACAGGCAAAGGAAGATCAGTGAAACCAGCGCCGGCAGCAACAGGTCGAGCGGAGTCGGATGCCCCTCCCGCATATGCACGACGCTCGCGGTCGCCTCGGCGAGGGCGACCACGGGATATACCACCAATACGGCCCGACGAATCATGCGTTCTCTCAGATTCAAAGTCGGCGGCTTCGTATTCATTGTGTGTCGGCGGCTTGCGCCGTATACCCCACGCCCGTATTGGCGAATCGCTTCCATCGCAGCGCCGTATCGTAAAGGAATGGGGGTGGCGGGTGGTGAGGGACGCGGTGCAGCTTATCGGCCGGTACGGCTCGTTCGACGCCTTCAGGGAAGCCGGGTCCCCCCCGGTCGGAACGGCCGCCTGGGTAGCCGCCTGGGTAGGCGCCTAGGTAAGCGCCTGGGAGGGCGACCCGAGGCGGTTCTCGAACTGCCCCGCCGGAAGCGCCGCGTCATAAAGGAACCCCTGGGCTTCGAGGCAGCCGCATACCAGTAGGGCCTCGGCCTGCCCGCTGCGTTCGACCCCCTGCGCGGTCACTGACAGGCCGAGGCCACGGCCGAGCTCCATGATCGCCCTCACGAAAGCCGCGGCGACGCCGGAATCGTCGCCACCGTCGAGACCGGCCACAAGGGACCGGTCCATCTTGATGGCGTCAACGGGAAGCCGTCGAAGGCAATTGAGGGGCAGATGCAAGCTACCGAAGTCATCGACGGCGATACGCAGGCCGGGCACCCGCGCCTTCAAGGCGACCAGCCAGCGATGAGCACGCTCGTCGGCCCCCACCAACGTGCCTTCGGCGATCTCCAGCTCGAGACCGGCGGCATCGGCCCCGGCCTCCTCCAGTGCACGGGCCACCTCGGCCCCGAAGTCCGCGCGGTTCACGTCGCGGGCGCCCACGTTCACGGACAGCGTCAGTCGGTGCCCGCAATGCTGCCAGGCGGCAAGGCGTCGCGTTGCCTCGTGCAGGACAAAACGGTCGATCTCGCTCATCAGGGGGATCGACTCGGCCGGCGGAACGAATTCCGACGCGTCGAGCAGGCCGCGCTCCGGGTGATGCCATCTCAAGAGCGCCTCCGCGCCGCTGACGGCGCCCGTCGCCAGCACTATCCGCGGTTGATAGTAAACCTCCAGCTCGCCGCGCTGAAACGCAAGCTGCAGCGTGGACTCGGTCTCGATCCGCCTCGCGACCTTCCGGTTCATGCTCGTGGAGAAGTAGTTGTAACGGTTCCTGCCGGACTGTTTCGCGGCGTACATCGCCGTATCAGCGGCCTGCAGCAACGCCTCCGATGTCTGCCCATCCTGCGGGTACAGGCTGATGCCGATGCTGGGTCGAGCGTCGACCTGGTGCCCGTTCACGCGGACCTTCGTCTGCAAGGCGGCGATGATTCTTTCGGCGACGTCCGCTCCGAAATGACGGTCACGGTTCAGCGGCACAACCACCACGAACTCGTCGCCGCCCAGCCGCGCCACCGTGTCACCGGCCCGGAGGCATCCTCGCAGACGCGCCGCCACCTCCTGCAGCACGCGGTCACCCGCGCCGTGGCCCAGGGAGTCGTTGATCAGCTTGAACTCGTCCAGGTCCAGCAGCAGCACGCCGACCGCGTAAGATCCGCGCTGCGCACCGCGTATAGCCTGTTCCAGCCGATCCGACAACAAGGACCGGTTCGGCAGCTCAGTGAGCGGATCATAGTGCGCCTGGCGCCGCAGGGCCGCGGACAGGCGGTGCTGCTCGATCGCAATCGAGGCGGTCTGCGCCAGCTCGCGCAGCAACGTGGCGGCCGCATCGGTGGGAACCGGGGCCACCGTCGAGAACGCCGCGATCATACCGAGGGCGGTCCCCTGCTGGTCCCGGATGGGTGTTGCCAGCAGCGCCGGATAGCCGGATTCGCGCATGGCGTCCGACAGTCCCCCGGCGCGGCGCTCGAGGTCCTCGATACCCACGTGGATGACGTCCCGGCCCACGTTCACCATGGCATGCAGCGCTCCGCCGAGCTCTGCGGGCGTACGCCCATTGATGGCGTCCACGTGGGCCTGTGCCAGCCCCCGTGACGCGACCCCGTGCAGTCGCCCGTTCTGCAACCGGAAAATGCCAGCGTGCAGGTACTCTTGCTGGAGGTGCGCGATCCCCGCAATTTCGCGGAGCACCTCGCTGACGGGAGCGTCGCGGGCGATCATCTCCAGCACGGTAGTCCGGCGCTGGGCGAGGTCCCGTGCCTTGTATTCCGCGGTGATATCGCGGACCGAGCCTTCATAGTGGAGCACGCGACCGCGCGGGTCGCGCGCCACGCGCACGGTTTCGCTGGTCCAGATCCGCTCGTTTCCGTTGAGGCGCCGCACCTCGGCCTCGAACCCGTCCACACAACTCTTCTCGGCAAGCAGCCGCTGAAGCCGCCCGCGCGTCCGGGGATCGACGTACCAGTCCGTATTGAGATCCTTGACAGTGTCGAGCAGTTGATCCGGCGTGTCAAAACCCTGAAGACGTGCCAGAGCCGGGTTCGCCTGGATCAGCCTGCCCTCGGGCGTCGAACGATAGATGCCTTCCCCGACGTTGTCGAAAATATCCCGGTACTGCATCTCCAGGCGGTGGCGCTCGGTAATATCGTGAATCATGCCCTCGTAGTAAGCGACGCTGCCATCGTCGGCATACACCATGCGGGCGTTCTCGATCACCCAGATGCGCTCACCGGTTGCGCGGCAATAGATCTCACATTCGAAGTTCTCGACCCGGCCGTCGCGTTGCAGCCGGTGTGTGAGCCGGTCCCGGTCCGCGGGATCGACGTACCATTGGGTCGAGAGGTCAGTGATCGAGTCGATGAGCTCGGCCTCGCTCTCGAAGCCGTGGATACGAACCAGCGCCGGATTCGCCCGCAACAGGCGCCCGCCCGGTGAGCTGCGGTAGACCCCTTCCGTCGCGTTGTTGAACAGATCCCGGTATTGGGCCTCGGCCTGGCGGCGGTCCGTAATCTCGGTCGCCACGCCGCGATAGCCCTCGAAGGCCCCGTCATCCAGGGCGAACACCGGCCGCGCGCTCATGCTCATCACGCGCCGCTTTCCCTGGCCATCGACGAGTGTGCACTCGAAGTCCCGGAAAGGGGCGAGGTTGGCCAGCGCGGCTTCGTGCTCGCGCCGGCGCGCGTCGCCCATCGAATCACCGGCCAGGTCTCGCAAGTTGCGGCCGAGCAGATCCTCCTGCGAGAGAGCCAGCGTCGCGAAGCACTTCGTGTTGAAGTACGAAAAGCGCAGCCCGGAGTCGGTCTCCCAGAAGATGTCGGCGGCGACTTCCGCGAAGTCCTTGAATTTCTTCTCGCTCTCGCGCAGCGCCTCGTCCTTGGCCTGGCGCTCGAGCTCCGCCGCCCCCCGGGACGCGAATATCGTCAACAGATCCTCGGCCATCGAGAGATCGGCAACCGGTCGCCTGAAGAGGGCGACGATGATGCCCAAGGTATCGCCGCCCGAATCGATCAAAGGCGAACCGATATAGGCCTTGATGTCCTCCTCCACCAGCATGGTGTCGTCCGGAAACAGCTCCGCGACGTTGTCCGGGTAGGCGCACCGCGACTGGTGAACGACGTCTGCGCAGGGCGTGCCGGCGAGCTCGTAGCGCACATTCGGGCGTGTCCTGCCGTCCTCGCACAGGGCGAGGGTGTCGATGCATGTCCCGTCGGGCCCGGCGAGCTTGCCTATGATGGCAAAGTCGCTGCCCAGCGCTTCGGACAGATAGCGCGCCAGCGACTCGAAGAATTCCGGGCCGCCGCCCTCCGTGGTGCTCAGCGCGACCGCACGCAGGGAGTCCTCCAACTGCCGGCGCCGGGTAATATCGACGATGGAGCCGATCATGCAGTAGGCCCAGCCGGTGCTGTCGCGCCTTGCGATGCCGCGGCTCAGGATCCAGCGCAAATCACCCGCGTCGCTGAATACGCGGATCTCCGTCTGAAAGACTCCCGTTTCCGCCTTCAGATACCGGCCCAGCAGGCGCTTGTAAGGCTCCCGGTCCTCGGGGTGCACCCGGGCCATGAACTCGTCGGGGCCGAGGCTGTCCTGCCCCGTGTGGAAATCCAGGATATCCAGAAAGCTCGGCGCGTAGTGAATCTCCTGGCGCTCGATGTCGTAGAACCAGCTCCCCTCCGCCGACGCCTCGACGATGAGGTCATACCAGTCCCTGGGTGTCAGCCTGGCTTCGCCTGACTCCTGCGAGGCGTTGTTGCGCTCCATCATGGCAGTAATCCGGACATGTTCTGCACCGGTGGGCATGTCGATCGGGGATCAGAGCCCGGCCGTGCTTCTCGATCGCGTGCTGTGAGGCCTGTTCTGGTATTTCGGCCGATCGGCGAGATTCTTGAACTATCGGCCCGCTTTTTTGACCTGTGGGGTGATTCGTAGCAATATATGCGTCGAGCCTGCATTCAGACTTCGTGCGCGCCGCCCCTTAGCGGTGGAGCCATACCTCCAGCGCGAAGAATCCGACGAAGGCCCATGAGGACGCATCGAGCGGCGTTACTCGACACTTAGAACAACGCGAGCCGGCGGCAGGCCGGTTGGTCCCACGAACGCCTCGTTCGGCTCCCGGCCGAGCGATGTCTTTTTGCCTGTACGAAAATGAAAGCCGTCTACGCCTTGTACGCCCGTATCCCCTTCCGCCGTACAATTGATCCGTGGATCGCGCGCGGCGAGTCGCCTCTGTGGCACGCCCTGCTGGCGGTGCTGGTGGGAGCGGTCTCGGGACTCGGGGCCGTGGTATTCCGGCTCCTGATCGGCTTCTTCCACAATCTGTCCTTCTTCGGATCCGTCTCCCCTCACTACGACGCCAACGTACATACGGCGCCATCCCCCTGGGGTGCTCTCGTCATACTCGCTCCGCTGGCGGGCGCCGTGATCGTCACCTTCCTGGTGCGTACCTTCGCCCCGGAGGCCAAAGGGCACGGCGTTCCAGAGGTCATGGACGCCATTCACTACAACAGCGGCAGGATCCGCCCTCTTGTCGCGGCAATCAAGGCGATCGCCTCGTCCATTTCGATCGGCACGGGCGGAGCCGTGGGCCGCGAAGGCCCGATCATCCAGATCGGCTCCGGCTTCGGCTCGACCCTCGGCCAGATCCTGCCGGTTGCCGAGTGGCAGCGCATGACGCTGATCGCCTGCGGCGCGGCCGGCGGCATCGCCGCGACGTTCAACACCCCCATCGGAGGACTGTTGTTCGCCGTGGAGCTGATCCTGCCCGAGATCAGCGCCAGGACCCTGGTGCCGACGACGATCGCGACCGGCTCGGCGACCTTTGTCTCCCGGATGTTTTTCGGCGACCACCCCGCCTTCAACATCCCCGCGCTGGCCCTCGAAGGCGGCTCCCTGATCAGCCTCAAGGCTCTGATCGTATACATCTTCTTCGGAGCGCTGCTCGGGCTCGCATCCATTGTCTTCATCCGGATGCTTTACGGTTTCGAGGACCTGTTCGAGAAGATGCCCGGCAACGACTACCTGCGACACCTGCTCGGCATGCTCCTGGTAGGTGTGATGATGTACCTGATGATGCGCTACACCGGCCACTATTACATTCAGGGCGTTGGATACGCCAGCGTCCAGGACGTCCTCAACCGGACCCTGACCTTGCCGACGTTCCTCTTTGTGCTGCTGGTGCTGAAGCTGCTGGCGACCTCGCTGACCCTGGGCTCGGGGGGTTCGGGCGGCGTCTTCTCCCCCTCGCTCTTCATGGGCGCCATGCTGGGTGGCGCCTACGCGGGACTGATCAACAGCACCGTGCCCCTCATCCACCTCGACCCCGGCAGCACCGCGGTCATCGGCATGGCGGGCATCGTCGGCGGCGCCACCGGCGCGGTGGTCACCGCTATCGTGATGATCTTCGAGATGACACGCGACTACAACGTCATCATACCCTTGATGATCTCCGTCTCGATCGCCTACGGCGTGCGCCGTATCTATCTCGAGGCGAGTATCTACGACCTCAAGCTGCAGCGACGAGGACACTACATACCGGCGGCTCTGCATAACAACCTCTACCTGCTGCACTCCGCCGGCGAGTTGATCTCGACACCCGTGCTCCGCGTCACGCCCGATTTCGACGTCGCCCGGCTCAGCAAGATCCTCCGCCGGGTCAAGCGCCCGCCCCATCTTCTGCTCACCGAGCAGGACCAGATCAAGCGCGTCGTCGCGGCCGACAAGGTGGAACGCATGGACCTTTCCGGAGGCCTGGACAAGGCACTCGATGGCTGCGCGGACGAGCGTTTCATCGTCGTCAGCTCCGACGACATGATCTTCGACATTGTCGCGCGCCTGCGTGATCAACTGTGCGACATTGCGCTGGTCACGGAGAGTGGCGAGCTGAACGCCCCGGAGGACGTGATCGGTGCACTGACCTGGGCCGACGTGTCCACCGGCTCCATCCTGCCGAGGCCCCTGCTCGAGCGAAAACGCCGGCGGACCGCGACCGACGCGTAGAGCCCTGCCGCTCGCGGCCGCCGGCGTGGATGCGCCGCGCCCGCACGGCCGGGCAGGCGCTCTTTCAAAGGCCTGCTAGAATTCCGGTTCCAAATGCAGCGGCCCGCCGTCGCTGCATCAATACCTGCTGCCGAATCCCGAATCCTGCACTGCATGGAGTCCGACCATGACCTACCAGAGCCCGATCTCGCCCGGTTATTCGTGGTACGAGGCGACGGCCGGCGAGCGACCGGAATATCCACCGCTCGACGGCGACCTCACCGTGGACGTGGCCGTCGTGGGTGGCGGCTTCACCGGGCTCTCGGCCGCTGCGCACCTGGCTCGCTCGGGAACCAACGTGGCGCTGGTGGAGGCGTGCCGCTTCGGTGACGGCGCCTCGGGCCGCAACGGCGGCCAGATGGGCACGGGCCAGCGGGGCTGGGCCGAGGACATGGAGAGCGAGCTTGGATTTCCTCGGGCCAAGGCCCTGTTCGATCTGGCCGAGGAGGCCAAGAGCCACTTACTGGAGTTCGCCGAGAGCAATGGCATCGACATGGACTACGTGCAGGGGCAGATGTCCGTGGCGCACAAGAAGCGCTACCTGGACGCCTTCAAAGCCCACGCCGACATCATGCGCGAACGCTTCGGCTATCCGCACATCACCTACATGGATGCGTCCGAGACCGCGCGGCGGCTCGGCACCGAGCGCTATTTCGGCGGTGTCCGGGACACCGGCACCGGACATATTCATCCGCTCAAGCTCGTCATCGGCACGGCCCGCGCCGCCGCCGATTCGGGGGCCGGGCTGTTCGAGAATACGAAAGCCGTGAAGATCGCCGCGAACGGTGGGAAGATCCGTGTCGAAACGGATCGCGGGACCATCCGGGCCGAGAAATGCCTGATCGCGGTCAACGCCTACGGCGGCAACCTGGAGCCGGTGAGCGCCGCCCGCGTCATGCCGATAGGCTCTTTCATCGGTGCGACGGTCCCTCTCGGTGCGGACAGTCCCGTGATACCGGGCGGCGAAAGCGTCGACGACTCACGCTTCGTCATACGATATTTTCGACGGTCCAGGGACGGCCGGCTCCTGTTCGGTGGGCGCGAGATCTATATGAACAGCGACCCCAAAGACATCCATGTTCATATCCGCCGGCAGATCGCCGAGCTCTATCCTGCGCTGAAAGACATCGAGATCACTCACGCCTGGGGCGGCTACGTGGGCATTACCATGCCCCGCAAGCCTTTCGTGCGCGAGGTGATGCCCGGCGTCGTCTATGCCGGCGGCTACTCCGGCCACGGTGTCTTGATGGCCAACTTCACGGGCAGGCTTTACGCGGAGGCCGTGTCCGGAAAGCGCGAGAGACTCGAGCTCCTCGAGACGCTGAAGATCCCGGCCTTCCCCGGCGGCAAGAGATTTCGGTCCCCCCTGCTGTTCCTCGCCCTCAACTGGTACGCGCTGCGCGACAGGATTTGAGAGCATCGCTGTCCGGTCCCAGGCCGCGGCGCGGCGGTCGGTGAAGATCTTGCCGTCAACGATTCGGACGGAGAACTCATGGGCGCTCGAGCACACGTATGCTCCCGCCGAAACGTCAAGCACGCTGAGGGGATCGGGCTGATCGATCTCTTGGCGTTCTTGGCGTCTTGTCGAGAGTCCAGGACAGCCCTCATCGTCAGTCGCGATGTTCGACAGAATCGCCGGAATCGAGGTTGGCCAGTTCCGGACCCAGCACCGGCTCCCCGTGCTCCTGGGCGAACACGTGGGCGTAAAGATGAGCCACCCACTGTTTTCCTTCGTGGGTGAGCCGCAGATAGGCCAGCGCCGATTGAATCAGCGGGCTCACGGTATTCCAGTAAAAGCTCGGATAGTCCCGCGAGAGATCCGCCGGGGAGCGACAGCCGAGGGCTTCATCGATGCCCGCCTCCTTGAACTCGTAGTAAAGGGCGCCGACCTTGCATAGATACATCGGATCGGCCATTTGCCCGATCAAGTCCGCGGCGCGCACCAAGGAAGCGAAATCGTCGTCCCGGGCATCCGCGTCGTCGTCACTTGCCGGGAACCGCGTCCGCTCGATGTAGGCGCAGATGAGGTCGGGATCGAGCACGGGGTGGCCGGTGAACCGCTCGCGCACGAAGATCTTCCCCCGGTCCACGTGGTAAGGCTGGAGGGCGGCGTCTGACGCGCCGGTGGGAATATGGGACGTGTTGCCCGCTTCGTCCATGACATAGGTCCCCCTGCGGTCGCCGCGGCATATTCCCCGCACGTATCCGATGTCGTGGCACAGCAAGGCGACCGTCGTGGTCACCCAGTCCAGCGGCCTGACGCTGCGCTCGCGAATCTGCTTCCCGCGGAGAATCTGCTGCCCCACCAGGGTAACGAGCACCGTGTGCTCGACATTGTGGTACAGGCAGTCGGTGTTCGATATCCGCTCCAGAGCCATCCGGCCCGCCCATTCGATCAGGCCCGGATAGTGAGGCTCCAGATCTCCGTACACTGTCTTGTAAGTCTGGTAGATGTCCCTGACGAAGGCATCGATGACATGCTGTGTCGCATTGAACATGATCTGCTCACTCAGCTTTTCGGAGGAAAATCGGCCGGTCGGTCTCGCGGGTAGTATCGTCAATCCGGGGCGGCCCCGCAATTGGTGAATACGCCTGAAACAGCCGCGCCACCGCGTCGAAAGTCCATTCGATCGCGCGTTGCAGCGCACTCGCAAAGCGGGTTCGACCTAGGGCGAGCCGTCCTCGCACTCGATTTCCACCGCGACCCGGCGGGCAAGCGTCTTTCCATCCGCCGGATGCGTCCACTAGAATCCCTGTCCCTTACAAGCACCTCGCGCGAGCCGACCGCTCCCTGCTTTAAAGTCGCGGATCGAAGCCCTGCGGCACTCAACAATCGCGATCCGGACCCGTGCGAATAGCGAGAAGCATCAAAAAGAAGTGAAGGAGTCGACCGCAAGTCCGAAGGTTGGGATCATTGTCCTGAGCTGGAACAAGAAGGACGACACTCGCGCATGCCTCGAGTCGATCCGGACACTCCACTACTCCCCCTTTCGGATCTACGTCGTCGATAACGGCTCCCGCGATGGTTCCACACAGATGCTCCGTCACCTGGAAAGCCGGTCCGGGCTGGTACTCATCTGCAACGACCGCAATCTGGGCTATACCGGCGGCGTCAATCAGGGCATGCATGCCGCTTTGAAGGACGGGTGCGATTATCTGTGGCTTCTGAACAACGATACCAAAGTGGAGCCCGACTCGCTCTCCACTCTGGTGCAGCGCGCCGAACGGGAACCACGCCTCGGGCTCGTTGTGCCGGTGATCTCCTTCATTGACGATCCCGGCCGATTCAACGCCTGCGGAGCGCGGATACACCGGTCCAGAGGAATCCTGGAAGCCGCCAAGAGGCCGTCGATAGCGCTCGCGTGGCACAAGGAGTCGCCGCAGACCCTTCTGCTGAGCGGAACCGCCCTGCTGATCACGAGACAGGCGGCCTTGGCGATCGGGGACATGGACGATCGGTTCTTTGCCTACGCCGAGGACAGGGACTACTGCCTTCGAGCGATTGATAAGGGCTTCCTGACCGCCATCGAGCCCAAGGCGATAGTGCGCCATTCCAGGGTGGGTGATATTCCCCAAAGACACTTTTTCTACTACATGTCCCGCAACCGCCTTCTGTTCTGGGGCAAACATTGTCCCGACACCCCCCTTGTCTGGAGACTCTGGAGCTTTCGCCGTGACCTTGCCCGATTCTCGAAGCGACACGGCAGCGAGCCGGCGAACAGGCAGGCATTGCTCGAAGGACTGCTCCATGGCTTGCTTGGTCGCACCGGACAACGGCGACCGAGCACACCGCTCAGCGCACTGGCCTGGATAATCGCGCTGCTTTCACTGTGTCCGCGCCTCGCGAGGCACGTCGCCTACAAGCTGGCTGGACGGCTCCGTACCGCTTTGACGTCCTGGCAGGGCCGTAACATGTGAGCGCGAGACTTCCCGGTCGAGCGGCCTGCGATCGACTGGTGATGCGCTCGCGGAAAACGACGCTCATCCATCGACCTGGAAGCCCGGCGTAGAGCGCGACAACGCCGTCTCCTCCTCGTCCATTTCTTCGGGGATGTCCTGAAACAAGGGCGTCGTCATGTACCGCTCGCCGGTATCGGGAAGCATGGCAAGGATGACCGAGCCGGACGCCGCCCCTTCGGCCGCCTTTATCGCCGCGGCAAAGGTGGCGCCGCCCGAGATGCCGGTGAGAATGCCCTCCTCCCGCGCGAGTCGCTTCGCCCAGGCGACGGCATCGTCTCCGCTTACCGGGACCACCTGGTCGAAGCCCTTGGAGTCGAGACACTCCTGCAGAACCAGGGGAATGAAATCCGGCGTCCAGCCCTGGATCAGATGCGGCTCGAAGCTTGGATGGCTCCCGGCCGGCGCCCCGCCGGCGCCGCGCTCCTGCGCGATACCGCTGCCGATGAGTTGCGCATTGGCCGGTTCCGACAGGACGATCCGCGTCTCCGGCCGCTCGCGGCGCAGCACACGGGCCAGCCCCGTCACCGTGCCGCCGGTGCCGTACCCGGTGACCACGTAGTCGAGCCTTTCACCCGCGAAATCGGACACGATCTCGCGCGCGGTGGTGCTCTCGTGGATGTCGGCATTGTCCGCTGTCTCGAACTGGTGGGCGAGGAACCAGCCGTTCTTCTCCGCCAGTTCGACCGCCTTCTGATACATGCCGAAGCCCTTCGCGGCGCGCGGTGTGAGCACCACTTTCGCGCCGAGCAATCGCATCAGCCGCCGGCGCTCAACCGAAAAGCTGTCGGCCATGGTCACGACCAGCGGATAGCCTTTCTGGGCGCAGACCATGGCGAGACCGATGCCGGTATTCCCGCTCGTAGCCTCCACCACGGTCTGGCCGGCCTTCAGCCGGCCCTCACGCTCGGCGGCTTCGATGATGTTCAGCGCCAGACGGTCCTTCACCGAGGCAGCGGGGTTGAAAAACTCCGCTTTCACATACACGGTGAAGCCCTCCGGGGCGAGGTTGTTGACGCGAATGGTCGGCGTGTCGCCCACGGTGTCGAGGATGCTGCCGAAAAGCCGTCCGCGCCCTGTAGTGCTGCGTATCATTGCGTCAGCCATTGTCCAGTCCTCCTTTGTGATGCCGCTGCGGCGCGTGCTGTCCGGGCAATTATACGCCGATTGCGAGGCACGCGCGCTCGGCCATTCGCTCGCGGCTATTGCCGGCGCGCAGGAGCAATATCTACTCCTGGTGCAACTGCTGCGCGATATCGAGCGTGGCGCGCGCACCGAGGCCGACCACGTGCTGGGCGACCTGCTCGCCCACTCGGACGGCGCGATTGACGCGGAGCGCTCGCTCCTGCGCCTCGCCACCCTGCACGCAAAGGCATACGAGGCCCGGCGGTCCGGGAACCGGTGATGAGCGCCGAATCCACGCTCGGCCGCTGGCGAAGCACTACAATCCCCTGGGCACCGTGCACGGCGGATGGTTCGCCGCGCTGCTCGACTCGGCGCTCGGTTGCGCGGTGCACTCGACGCTGCCCGCGGGCAAGGGCTACACCACGTTCGAGATCAAGCTCAACACCGTTCGCGCCCTCACCGTGGCGGTGCCGCTCGTGCGCGCGCAAGGCAGGGTACTTCACGCCGGCCGGCAGGTGGCGACCGCCCAAGCGCGGCTCGCCGGGCCGGACGACAAGCTGTACGCGCACGCCACCACGACCTGCCTCGTCTTCGACCGACTACCGCTGCCGGGGCGAAATTCGCTGGACCGCGCCGCGGATGGGGAGGCGCCCTCTTCTCGCGAGGGGCGGCTCGCAAGCGGCCAGGGCTAATCGTGAGCGCTCAGCCGCCAAGATCGGTGGCGAGACAGCGCGCGCTCGCCTCACGCGGCGAAGGCGGCGTCGGGCTCGGCGAGCAGCATGATATGCGAGCCGAGCGAGCCGGCACGAGCGCCGGGCCTGGGCCTCGCCCTGATGAGTGAACCCGATCTTCACGCCAGCCTGGTGCAAGGTACGGGCGATGCCCCGGGCGATGGAGTTGTCGTTGGCAAGCCCCATCGCCAAGCCCCTGTTTCCGGTCATCAGACCTGTTTCGGGCCTCGTCGTCCTGCGTTCTCCGTGGGGGTTCCATTTTGGGGCGTTCACTATTCGTAGCGACGGAAGAGCAGCGAGGCATTGGTGCCCCCAAAGCCGAAAGAGAAGGTTGCACCGAGGCACCCATATTGTCGGTCTTCTGAGCCACTGGCGGTCAGCGCCTCGGCATAAGGCTGGATTAGGGTCGAAACCCCGCTGGGCGATTACTCCCCTAAGAGCAGATTCCTGAACGGCCTGTGTTGCTTCCACCGATAAGATTTGAAATCGCGTTGATCCGTGGACAGGATCCGTCCATGACCCAAGTGCTCTGCCAGAACAAGCAAGGAAGCGTCAGCAAGATCCATCGGCAGGTTTGCATACTTTCTCATCAATTTCACCAACACGGGAGCATGATCTTGCGATAGATCGAAAACCTCGAAGGCGCCAGCCTCGTAGCTCTGCATGAACTTGATCTGTGCGGGATTACCCAGTCGATGCACAAGCAAATGGCAGGTCTCCGTGAGGACGGGCCAGGTCGTAATCAAAGGTTCTTCGAGCTCGGCAAGCCGCTGCTTCGCAGGTTCGTGGTGCCGGTCCTTACGATTGCCCAAGGCCAGCCAGAAGCCCGTATCAGCGATGACCATGCTTGGTCCCGATCATCTGCGCGAGCTCCTCCTTGTAGCGTTCAGAAAGGTCGGCCGGTCCGGAACCGCAGCCGACAAAGCCCGACTGCCTGAGCAAAGCCGCCGGGTCGCCGCGAGTCTGTTTCATTTGGTCGTAGTAGACATCGATGGCCAGCTTAAGGATGTCGCTGACCCCGGCACCGGTTATCCGTTTCAGATAACCAAGCTTCCGGCTCCGGTTTTCGTCCAGCCTCGCGTTGATCCGCATCGTTCTTTCCACACATGATGAATGTCATACCAATGTATGACATACGGGCGTCGACGTCAATGGTGGCCGCGAACCGCTCGAGTAGACCGCTATTGATCCGACGATCACGTCGATTGCTAACACTTCCCGATAGCGCACACCCATTCGCTCGCAGGGCCTTTGAAAGCCCTCCCTACGTCCATCAATACCCCCTCGTTCCGACCACACCCCGCCCGCAAGCGCCTTTCATCGGTCAGGTACCTGCTTTAAACTTCTTATCCGTAGGGCGATATCATGGGCAACAGAATTACAGTCGGGGCCGATGCAAACACCGGAATTGACATAATGTCGCGTGCACATTCCGACGCCCCCCGGGCGGTCGAGGCCGCGCGGGGGACGGTCGAACTGGTCGATGTCGCGCGCTACTTCGGACCGGTGGCAGCCGTCGACGGCATCGACCTGCACGTAGAGCCGGGGGAGTTCCTGTCGTTGCTGGGACCGAGCGGGTGCGGCAAGACGACGACGTTGCGCCTGCTCGCCGGCTTCGAGCAGCCTGATCGCGGCTCGATCGTGGTGTCCGGCAAATCGCTTGCCGGCGTGCCGCCGCACAAGCGTGACATCAACACCGTCTTCCAGGCCTACGCGCTGTTTCCACACATGACCGCCGCCGAGAACATCGCTTACGGGCTGCGCCAGCGGCGCACGCCGCGTGCGCAGGTGACCCTGCGGGTCAGCGAGGCACTGGACATGGTGCAGATGACCCCGATGGCCGACCGCAAGCCGCAGCAGTTGTCCGGCGGACAGCAGCAGCGCGTGGCACTGGCCCGGGCACTGGTCAACCGGCCGAGCGTGCTGCTGCTCGACGAGCCGCTCGGCGCACTGGACCGCAAGCTGCGTGAGGAAATGCAAGTCGAACTGAAGCTGCTGCAGTCGGAGCTGGGGATCACGTTTATCTTCGTGACGCACGACCAGGAAGAAGCCCTGGCGATGAGCGACCGTATCGCGGTGATGCTCGACGGCCGCATCGAGCAGATAGCCGACCCATTTACGATCTACGAGCACCCGCGCACGGCCTTCGTCGCCGGCTTCCTCGGACAGCAGAACTTCTTTCACGGTACGGCCGAGGACGGCGGCCGAACGGTGCGCAGCGACGGCGTCGTGCTCCGCGCAGCGGCTCCAGCCGATGACGTCGGCGATGGCCTTGGAGCGCTGGCTGCGGTCCGCCCAGAAGCGATCACGATGGTGGAGGGCGCAGCGGATGCCCCCGCCGTCAACAGTGTCGCCGGCGTGCTGGTGAGCACCGCTCACCTGGGCGATACGGTGCAGCACGTGGTCCAACTGGAAAGCGGCCAGAAGATCCTGGTTCGCAGCCGCCGCACCGAGGACACCGTTCGCGAGCGCGGCGTCCGGGTGCGATGCAGCTGGACCGAGTCCAATGTCCGCCTGTTTCGACAAATCGAGCCGCGGAAGCTCGAGCAAACCGCCCCCTTCGCGCTCGAGCGAGGGCGGCCTCTCACCAACTCGTCTCCCCCAGCGGAGTGAATCCCATGTCTAGCACCCAGAAACCACTCAATGTCCTCCTTCCCTCCACGCTGGCGCATAAGCTCAGCCGCCGCAGGTTCCTCGCCGGACTCGCGGCGGCAGGCGTTGCGCCGGTACTGGCTGCGTACGGCCCGGACGCCGACGCCGCGCCGACGCTGGAGAGCAAACTGTCCATCTACACTTGGGGCGCCTACGACAACCCCAAGACGTTCACCAACTTCACCTCGGCGCTCGGCCCGAAGGTGAGCCTTTCGAGCTACGACTCCAACCCGGAGATGATCGCGAAGCTCGTGTCGTCGAAGGGAACCAGCGGTTACGACATCGTCGTACCCACCGGCCCGTACATCCCCCAGATGGTGGCCAACAAGCTGCTGATGGAGCTCGATCACTCCGCATTGCCCAACCTCGCCAATCTGGACAAGCACTATCTGAGCAAACCCTGGGACAAGGGCAACAAGTACTCCGTGCCGAAAGACTGGGGCAGCACCGGCTTCGTGTACGACACGAGCAAGATCAAGCGTGAGCTCAAGTCCTGGGACGACTTCCTGGACGCGGCACAGCACGAAGCCAGTGGTCAGACGTCCGTGCTGGACGATCCGGACGAGTTCGTCGGCCTGTACTTCTTCAGCAAGAACAAGGACTGGACCACGACCGACAAGGCCGAACTGCAGGCGTGCCGGGACTTTCTCGTGAAGAAGCTCGCCCCGCACGTCAAGAAATTCGACGCCTACCCCGGGAGCGGTGGCGGTATGCCCAGGGGTACCTACTGGCTCATGCAGGCATGGAACGGCGACGCGCGGCAGGGCCTCCTCGCTGTGAAGGACCCGAGCCGGTACAAGTGGGTGCTGCCCACGCCATCGTCGCACCTGTGGATCGACAACTGGGCAATCGTCGCCGGGGCGCCCGACCCGAATGCCGCTCACGCGTTCATCAACTACGTACTCGACCCGACCCACTCCCTGCTCGAGATCGAGTTCATGGGGTACAACACCGCGGTCCTCGGCACCGAGAAGATGGCCAAGGCTGCGGGATTGAAGTACCTGGACATGATCTACTTCACCGACGCCCAGGTAGCGGAGATGCAGACCGGTGCGGTCAACAGCGCGACACAGACCCATGTCGCTATCCTGAACGAGGCGAAGGCCGCAGCGGCGGGTTGACGCGAAGCGCCGCGCCCGCGTGCAGGCTGAAGTCCGGTCCGAGGTGCCGGCCGTCGCTCCGACCCTGGAGCCCGGCCGCCTCTCCGTCCGTCGTGGCCGGAGACGCCTCCGGCTGTCCAAATCCCTGCTCACCCTGCCCGCGGGCGTCTATCTGGTCGTGTTCTTCATCGCGCCGGTGGCGCTGGTCGCCTGGTACAGCTTCGGCTTCAAGCCAGGCATCTTCGGCTTCCACGACAACAGCGTGCTGTCGCTGGATCGCTATCGAGAAGCGTTGGGCGGTCCGTTCGTGGACAGCTTCGAGAACACGCTGCGTATTGCAGGCATCGCGACCGCGCTGGCGCTGGTGATCAGCCTGCCGTTCGCTTACTACCTCGCGGTCAAGACGTCCCCGCGCGTGAGGACGGTGCTGCTCGCGCTGGTGCTTGTCCCGTTCTGGTGCAACTTTCTGGTACGCACCCTCGGTTGGGCACTGATCCTGTCGCCGGACGGCACGCTCTCGCACGTGCTGCAGCGACTGGGATTGACTGCCGGACCGCTCAATGTGCTCTACACGCGGATGGCGGTGCAGGTTGGAGTCGTCTACAACTACCTGCCGCTGATGATCCTGCCGCTGTTCGTGACCTTCGATCGCCTGGATCCGGCGTTGCGGGAGGCCAGCAAGGACCTGGGAGCCAATCGGTTCCGCACGCTGATTCAGGTCACGCTACCGCTGGCCATGCCTGGCATCGCCACCGGTACCCTGTTGGTCTTCGTGCCGCTGATGGGCGACTACATCACGGCGACCGTGCTCGGCGGCGCCAAGGGCAACATGGTCGGCGTCCTGGTGGCAAGCTGGTTCGAGGAGGGCTCGAACTGGGCCCTCGGCTCAGCCGAAGCGATGCTGTTGATCATGGCAATCCTCGGCACCGTCGTCGTTGCGGGCGCGCTCGCCCTGGGTGTGGCCTGGCTGGCGCGCCTCCACCGCCGGGTGACGCTGGTGTCTGGTGTGGACCGTGAGCGGCTGCGCACAGCGGCCGTGCAGCCGGTCTCAACAATGCCTGCTCTTCGCGCTGGCAGCCGCCACTACCACTTGCTCGAGCGAGCCGGCGAGTGGGCGTTGCGTATCTGGCCGCTGTTCGTGTATCTGTTCCTCTTCCTACCGATTGGATACGTCATCGCCTACTCGTTCAACGCGGGCCGCCTCTTCCTCAGTTGGTCCGGCTTCAGCCTCAATGGCTACATCAGCGCGTTGCACACGCCGCAGATCCTCTCGTCGGTGGCAACATCGTTCAGGGCTGCGGTCGGGACCGCGGTGTTCGCGACCGTGCTCGGCTCGCTCGCCGGCCTGGGGCTCGCTCACCGCGCCGGACGCTGGTCGAAGGCCTTCGTCGGTCTACTCGCGCTGGTCATGGTGACCCCCGAGATCATGATGGCGATTTCCGAGTTGCCGTGGCTGGTTTCGCTGGGAGTGGACCACCACCTGACGATGTTCAACAACGGGATCGTGCGGCTGGTGGTGTCGCACTCGTTGTTCTCCACCGCAGTGGTCGCGTTCATCGTGCGGGCCCGGATGAGTGGCATCGACGAGGCGTTGGAGGAGGCCGCCGCCGACCTCTACGCGCCGCCGCTGCGACGCTTCTTCCAGATCACCGTGCCGTTGATGATGCCGGCCGTTATCGCCGGTGCGCTGATGTCGTTCACGCTCAGCCTGGACGACGTCATCCTCTCGAGCTTCGTGTCCGTCGAGGGTCAGACGCCGTGGCCGGTGTACATCTTCAGCGCCGTGCGCTCCGGACTGCGGCCGAACATTGCCTCGATGGCGGTGATGATGCTGGTCGTGACGCTGCTCGTCATGGGTGTGGCCGCAATCGTGCTCCGCCGGGGGAGCGGCTCGCCGGTGAAAGGGGTGGAAGCGATGGCAGGGGCGCGCTGACGAAGGGGTGCGGCGGCTCCCCTTCGATCATGACGATTGCTGTCCCCGGGCTTTGTTTCGTTCGCCGTCGGCTGTCGCAAGGACACCGTAGAGCTCCGGCCTGCGGTCGCGGAACAGTCCCCAGGCGGCGCGCTCGGCGCGCATCCGGGCACAGTCGAAGGTGGCGGTCAGGACCGCCTCGCCGTCACGCCCGGCCGCAGCGACGAGCTCGCCCCTGGGTCCCGCAATGAAGGAGGATCCATAGTAGGTCTGCTCGTGCTCGCCGACATGTTCCACACCGATGCGATTGGCGGCGGCGACAGGCATCATGTTGGCCGCCGCATGGCCGCGCATGGTCGTGCGCCAGTGGTCCATCGAATCGAAATCGGGCCGACCGGGCTCGGAGCCGATCGCCGTCGGATACAGGATGAAGTCCGCTCCCATGAGTGCCATGGCGCGTGCGGCCTCGGGGAACCACTGGTCCCAGCAGATGCCGACGCCGAACGTGCCGAAGCGGGTCGGCCAAACGCGGAAGCCGGTATCGCCGGGATTGAAATAGAACTTCTCGGAATAGCCGGGACCGTCGGGGATATGCGACTTGCGGTAGATACCGAGGACCTGCCCCGCATCGATCATCGCGACGGAATTGTAGTAGGCCTGGTTGTGCCGCTCGAAGAAGGAGACGGGCACGATGATATTGAGCTCCCGCGAGAGGTCGCGCATCGCGGCAACCGCTGGGGCTTCTTCGAGTGGGCACGCGCGGTCGAAGTGCCGCCCGTCTTCTTCCTGGCAGAAATACAGCCCTTCGAAGAGCTCCTGGACGAGGACGATCCCGGCGCCTTCTCGTGCGGCTTGTCTGACGACTCTCGAAGCTGTGGCGATATTCGTCTGCGGCTCGTCACTGCAGGCGAACTGGACGACGCCCAGCGTGACCTCGTTGACCTCCTGCACCATTACCGGTCCTCGAAGCCGGTGAGCACGCCGACCGCGTTGACGCCGATCTCGTCGACCGCATAGCCGCCCTCCATGACGAACAGCGTCGGCCGGCCGAGCGCCTTGATGCGTGCGCCGATCTTTGGATAGTCGTCACTCGTGAGCTTGAACTGGCTGATCGGGTCCTTTTCGAAGGTGTCGACGCCGAGGGACACGACAACGATGTCGGGGCCGAAGTTCGCAAGCTGGCCGCAGGCGTCATCCAGCGATGCGCTCCATTGGTCCCAGCCCGTGCCGAAGGGCATCGGATAGTTGCGGTTATAACCTTCTCCCGCGCCCGCTCCGCACTCGTCGGCATGGCCGAGATAATAGGGGAATTCCATCATTGGATCGCCGTGCAGGTTGAAGACGGCGACGTCGCTGCGCGCATAGAAGATTTCCTGCGTGCCGTTGCCGTGGTGGTAGTCGACGTCGAGGACGGCCACGCGCGCCGCGCCCTGATCGACGAACCACTGCGCCGCCACGGCGGCATTGTTGATGTAGCAGTAGCCCCCCATGAAGGCCGTGCCGGCATGATGGCCCGGCGGACGGCAAAGCGCGAAGACGGAGCCCTCGCCCTCCTTGAGCATGCCGGCCGCAGTCAGGACGGTGTCATAGGACGACTTTATCGCCTCCCAGGTTCGGGCGACGAAGCCTGCGCCTGCGTCGAAGGAATAGAAGCCGAGCAGGGCGTCGATCGCCTTCGGACGGACATCGGCGCGCAAGCCGCGCGTCGGCCAGGCGAAGGGGAAGGCGCAGCCCGAGCGCCCCGATGCCTCCCACATCGGCCAAACCTGTGGCAAAAAATCGATGTAATCGTCGCGATGGACGCGCTTCGCGAAGGAAAGGTCGTGGCTTTCGGGTTCCGATACCGGCCCGAGCTTCACCGCATCGACGCGCGCACGGATGATCTCGGCCCGGGCGGGCTTCTCGAACCCGGGCACCAGGGCACCGGAAATCAGCTCGAGTTGGCCCGAATGTCCGGCATGTCTTGGCGAAAAGACCGTCTTCATCAATATCCCCGCAGGTTGTTGGCGCACCACGGTGGCGGCGAAGGATCGGCTGCCACAGGGTCCATTGCCGGATTCCCGGACGCATGCTTTGATCGGGCCAGCCGCAACGCTCGCGGAGCCGTCCAATGCCAGCGCCGCCAATCTTGTCGTCGCCCATACGGCCAGGCAGGATAAACCGCATCCTTCGCGGCTGGAAGGGGCAGGAAGAGGGGATCTTGGCTAAACGACCCGGCGCGGGCGAAGACGGAGGGCTTGACGGGCAGTTGAGGCACGGACGCTTGTCGGGTTTTGGGACCGGTGCCCGGTTGACGGACGAGCCGGGTTGCGAGGCGCGCGGCGGACCCTCGCGTTGATCCGCATCATTCTTTCCATACATAATGAATGTCATACCAATGTATGACAGACAGGCGTCGGCGTCAATGGTAGCCGCGAACCGCTCGAGTAGACCGCTATTGATCCGACGATCTCAAGCTGTTAGCCGATCAGCTTTCGCCATATGAGCAGCGATATTCCCGATCTTACGGACAGACTCAATCGCTTCCCATGTTAAGGAATCTGTCTTGTCCCTAATTTGGTCTATTTCCCCGACAAGCCTTCCCGGCTTGACGCCCCAAAAGTCTCTCAAAATGCCCTGTAAGCATCTCCGCGCCAGCGTCGCTGAGGCTTTTGGGCTCAGTTCTTGTATGAGGCATGCTTCCTGGTAGTTCTGTCTTATACCAACCGGAATATAGTCAGGCCAGGCTTTGGCGCTGGAGGGAGGAACCAGTTGTCTGGTCCAGAGAGGGTCTCTCGCTTCCTGGACATGCGTCCCAACGACGCGGGCTTCGGACAGTGCGCTCGTCAACGTGACCTTCTGGCAATCTGGATTGGGGCAGACGATGAACCTGGAATGAAAGACATAGCATCCATCGGCGTTGTCGATCTTGAGAATGTTTCTAGCATCGTGATAATGGGTGGGGGTGATGGTGAGGTGACGCGAGCAATAGAGGCACGTCCAGTCATATAGGGTCATGATCTTTTCCGGATTGCTTCCGTACAGACTGACTTACGACGCCGGGCGGTCCATGACTTGTAGATTTGATGGTGGGCTGGGCTTGAACCAGCGCCTTTGCCGTGTGAAGAAGACTACTCGGGGGACCCCACACGGGACCCCAGACCTAACGACGACTCCACACGACCGAGTGTTTCCTTCCTAAGTATCCGATCTAATTGGTGGGCCGTGAAGGACTCGAACCTTCGACCCGCTGATTAAGAGTCAGCTGCTCTACCAACTGAGCTAACGGCCCGTACTGCGCTTGCGGACCCCGTACCGGCGCGAACCGGTGCCGGGTCCCGATCGACGAAACTGGGGTGAGCGATGGGATTCGAACCCACGACCACAGGAGCCACAATCCTGAGCTCTACCAACTGAGCTACGCCCACCGTCGAATTGTTGAAGTATCGAATATTTGAAATGCGGTGTCGAGGCCGCGGGCGACCGGCAACATACGGCTCGGGCCGTTGCGTGATTCCGCCCGCCAAGCCCTGCCCCCGGTTGCAGGTTCTGGCGCGCCCGACAGGACTCGAACCTGTAACCTACGGCTTAGAAGGCCGTTGCTCTATCCGATTGAGCTACGGGCGCGGGATTTCCTCGAGCCCGCCGTCCCGCGTTCTTCACGCCGGCGAGCGGACCGGCAATTGGTCGGGGCAGAGGGATTTGAACCCCCGACTCCCTGCTCCCAAAGCAGGTGCGCTACCAGACTGCGCCATGCCCCGGATCTTCATCATTCGTGGCCGGGGCGTCTGGAATCCAGCCTCCGATTTCTGGATAATCTCGTCCGATTTTACCGCCCTGGCGGCCGCATTCTCCCATACGTCAGCCGGATTTCGACGGGAATCGGACCACCGGGAACGAACTCCGCTTCAAGGGCTGCCGGGAAGGGATGCGACTATAGATTCCCGGCTCGCCAAAAAGCAACCCGAAAAGCCATTCATATCCGCAACCTCCACGGAGCAGCCGAGCCAATCATGAGCGCACGAATCCTCGACGGCAAAGCCATATCGAAACGCATCATCAACGAAATCAAGACCGAGGTCGCCGAGCGTGCTTCCCGGGGCGTACGGGCGCCCGGCCTGGGCATGATCCTGGTCGGTGAGAACCCCGCTTCCGCGGTCTACGTGCGGAACAAGGAGAGGTCGTGCCAGAAATCGGGGATCGAATCCATCATGCACCGGATACCGATCGAGACGACCCAATCCGAGCTGCTCTCCCTGATCGACGCCCTGAACGAGGACCCCAAGGTGGACGGGATCCTGGTGCAGCTCCCGCTGCCCGGGCAGATCGACGAGAACGCCGTGATCGAGCACATCGCGCCGGAGAAGGACGCCGACGGCTTCCACCCCTTCAGCATGGGGCGCCTCGCCCTGGGCCTGCCCGGCTTCCGGCCGTGCACGCCGCGCGGCATCATGACCTTGCTGGAGGAGACCGGCATCGACATCAGCGGCAAGGACGCGGTCATCGTCGGGCGGTCCCACATCGTGGGCCGCCCCATGGCCCTGGAGCTGATCAGCGCCAATGCCACCATCACGGTCTGCCACAGCCGGACCCGGGATCTCGCGGGTAAGGTGGGCGCCGCGGACATCGTCGTGGCGGCCGTTGGCCGGCCAGAGTTCATCAAAGGTGAATGGATCAAGCCCGGCGCCGTGGTGATAGACGTCGGCATCAACCGCCTGGATGACGGGCGGCTGGTGGGAGACGTCGCCTACGAGGCGGCCGCGGAACGCGCTTCGTGGATCACGCCCGTACCCGGGGGAGTCGGCCCGATGACGGTCGCGTCGCTGCTGCAGAATACCCTGGACAGCGCCCGGCGCCGCGACGGGGCTTGAAATCGGGGCTCTTGCCGCCACTTTTCGACCTAATTACCTTCCCCCGAGTCAGAAAGGTGTCGCAGCGGGTTCCCTCTCCCTTGGGGAGAGGGCTGGGGTAAGGGGGCGTTTCCTGGAACCACCCTCACCCTGCCCCTCTCTCGCCAGCGGGAGAGGGAACGCTTCGCTCAAGGGGAGAAGGCTGAGTTGAATACCAGGCCCGAGGAATACAGAGAAACCATGACGCATACAGAGACCCACGAATTTCAAAGCGAAGTCAACCAGCTTCTCAACCTGGTGATCCACTCCCTGTACGGCCACAAGGAGATATTCCTGCGCGAGCTGATCTCCAACGCCTCAGACGCCTGCGATCGCCTGCGGTTCCTGTCCCTGACCGACGACTCGCTCCTGGAGGGAGACGGCGAGCTGGCGATCACGGTGGACTATGACAGCGACAAGAACACGGTCACGGTGCGGGACAACGGCATCGGCATGACCCGGGACGAGGTCCTGGAGAACATCGGGACCATCGCCCGCTCCGGCACCAGGGAGTTCGTGCAGTCACTGACCGGCGATCAATCCAAGGACAGCAACCTCATCGGCCAGTTCGGCGTGGGCTTTTACTCGGTCTTCATGGTCGGCGACCATGTGACCCTCACCTCCCGCAAGGCCGGGGAGGCACCGGGCGAAGGCGTGCGCTGGGAATCGGACGGCAATGGACAGTTCACCCTGGACACCGTGGACAGCGCGCCCCGAGGCACGGAGATCGTCATCCAGCTCAAGGAAGACGCCAAGGAGTACGCCGACGGCCACCGCCTGCGCTCCATTATTAATAAGTACTCCGACCACATCTCCCTGCCCATCAGGATGCCCGAGCTCGACGGCGACAAGAAGAAAGAGAGCTTCGAGACCGTGAACAAGGGCTCGGCCCTGTGGGCGCGCAAGAAATCCGACATCACCCAGGGCGAGTACAACACCTTCTACAAGAACCTGAGCTACGACTCGGAGCCGCCGCTGGCGACCATACACAACCAGGTCGAGGGGAACCTCGAGTATATTTCCCTGTTCTTCATTCCCGCGCGGGCGCCCTTCGATCTCTGGAACCGCGAGCAGCGCCACGGCGTGAAGCTGTACGTGCGGCGGGTGTTCATTGCCGACGACGCGGAGCACCTGATGCCGAACTACCTGCGCTTCGTTCGCGGAGTCGTGGACTCGGCGGACCTGCCGCTGAACGTCTCCCGGGAGTTTCTTCAGCACAACAAGGCCATCGACAAGATCAAGGCCGCGTCCGTCAAGAGAATCCTCGGCGAGCTCAAGCGCATCGCCAAGGACGAGCCGCACAGCTACCAGAAGTTCTGGAGCCAGTTCGGCCAGGTCATGAAAGAGGGCCTCGTCGAGGACCACGAGAACCATGAAACCCTGGCCGAGCTCGCCCGCTTCGCCACCACGAAGAGCGAGGACGCCGAGCAGTCGGTATCCCTCGACCAGTACATCGAGCGGATGGGCGAGAAGCAGAAGGCAATCTATTACCTCGCCGCCGATTCCTACCGGGCCGCCAAGGACTCCCCGCACCTCGAAGTGTTCCGCAAGAACGGGATCGAGGTGCTGCTGCTCAGCGACCCGGTGGATGAGTGGATGGTGAACAGCCTCGGTGAATACAAGGAAAAGACCCTCAAGTCCGTGGCCAAGGGCGAGCTGAACCTGGAGGAGATCGGCGGCGAGGAATCCAGGGAAGACGCGAAACCGCCCCAGGAAATGAAACCGCTCCTCGAGAAGTTCAAGAACGTGCTGGCGGATCAGGTGAAGGACGTGCGAGTGAGCCGCCGTCTTACGGACTCACCGGCCTGCCTGGTGGCCGACGAGCACGACCTCGGGGGGAACCTGGAGCGCATCCTCAAGGCCATGGGCCAGGATGCGCCCCTGTACAAACCCATCCTTGAGCTCAATCCCGATCACGACATCATCAAGGGGCTGGACCCCGAAGCCGAGGGTTTCGACGAGTGGGCCCGCGTGCTGTTCGACCAGGCCGCTTTGAGCGAAGGCGCCCAGCTCAAGGAGCCGGCGGCCTACGTGAAGCGCGTGAACGCCCTGCTGAGCGGCAAGCAGCCGGAGCGGTCGAGGATCATTACGCCGTAGCCTCGTGGGTCGGAATTCATTCCGACTGCAGCGC
>JBAUWJ010000315.1:0-9813 GCA_049583715.1 Arenicellales bacterium
GTTTCTCCGCTTCGCCCTCTGCGCCGCGGGGAGGGTCCGACTCATCGGTGTCGCGCAGCACGCGCAGAGCTTCCGGGGGAAGATGGGCGCTCACTTCGCTGCCCACCTCGAAGTCGGTCTGGAAGCCGTTGTTCTGGATCTCCACCTCGACCGTGCAGCCGAGCTCGAGGCTGACAATGAGCTGGAAGGCGCTGCCGATGTAGATCGAGCGCTCGACCCGGCCCTTGACGCGGTTCTCTCCATCGGCCGTGTCGCCGTGCTTCTCCAGACGGATGCGCTCGGGACGGATCACGAGCTTGCTGCGGCCCGTGAGCGTCGCGTCTCCGAGCGCGGCCGACAGCTCCTTGCCGCCCACGTGGACGCGGCAACGGCCGCGGCCGTCGTTGCCGTGGGCGACGGCGTCCATCAGGTTCGACGCGCCGAGGAAGTCTGCGACGAAGGCCGTCTCCGGCGCCTCGTAGATCTCTCTGGGCGAGCCGGCCTGCTCGACGTGGCCGCGGTTCATGACCGCAATGCGGTCGCTCATGGTCAGGGCTTCGTCCTGGTCGTGGGTGACGTAGATGAAGGTGATGCCGACCTGCTCCTGCAGCGCTTTGAGCTCGATCTGAAGCTGTCGGCGCAGCTTCGCATCCAGGGCACCGAGCGGCTCGTCGAGCAGCAGGCCCGCGGGCTTGAGCACCAGGGCACGCGCCAGCGCCACGCGCTGCTGCTGGCCGCCGGAGAGCTGCGACGGCGAGCGTTTCTCCATGCCCGTCAGCATTACGAGCTCCAGCGCCTCGCCGGCGCGCCGCCTGATCTCGTCCTTGCCGATCCGGGCGCGCTTGAGGCCGAAGGCGACGTTCTCGAAAACGTTCAGGTGCGGAAACAGGGCGTAGTTCTGAAAGACGGTGTTGACGGGACGCTTGTTGGGCGGGAACTGCTCGACGTTCTCGCCGTTCAGGATGATGCGGCCCGCGCTCGGCCGCTCGAATCCGGCGATCATGCGCAAGGTGGTGGTCTTGCCGCAGCCCGACGGTCCCAGTATCGAGAAGAACTCGCCGCCCGGGATATCCAGGCTGATATTGTCCACGGCAAGAAAAGGACCGAAGCGCTTGCTGAGGTCGATGAGCTGTATGGTGCCGTCGGCGCCCTGGTTCATCCGGTCTGTTCCTCTATCAGCGGTCAACTGAAGTCGATCGATCCCATCCGGGCGATGTCCGCCCCGGCGGATCCCTTGGTGTGCTCACCGCGGGTGAGCAGGCGATACAGAAGATACGCGCCGCCCGCGGCCGCGAGCGTCAGGTAGACCATGATCGCAGCGAGCGCGTTGATCGACGGCAGCGGCGCCGCCCGGCTGGCATTGTAGACCTTGATCGGGATCGTGTCGCAGCTCGCCCCGCAGGACAGCCACTGGGTGATCACGAAGTTGTCGATGGAGATGGCGAACACGATCATCATGCTCGCAAGAATGGAAGGCAGCAGCAACGGGAACAGGACCAGGCGCAGGGACTCCCAGGTCGTGGCCCCGAGATCCAGGGCCGCTTCCTCGTACTGGCGCCCGATGGACAGCAGCCGGCCGCGCACGACGATCACGACGTAAGAGATGGAAAAGGTCACCTGCCCCAGCACCTGCGCCATGGTGCTCGGGTGCACGAACACGAAGATGTACTGGAACACGAGGTACAGCGACACGCCCATCACGATCTCGGGCGTGACCAGCGGAAACAGCATGAGGAAGTTCGCGGGCCGCGCCCCGTAGCCGCGCCAGCGGGCGAGGCCAATGGCGAGCAGCACGCCGATGGGCGTCGCGATGAGCATGTCCAGCGCCGCCAGCTTGAGGCTCTGGATGAGGGCGTGCTGCAGCGTCGGGTCGTGCCACACGGAATTCACCGGGTCGCCCCAGTACCAGCGGGTGGCGTTGAAACCCTGCCACACGGCGATGGAGCGCCCGTCGTTGAACGAGAACTGGATCGCAATCAGCACCGGCACGATGGACCAGATCATGTAGGCCCAGGTGACCACCACCAGCGTGCGCGGCCGGCTCCAGGGGTTGGTCACGAGCGCCCGCACCCGGGCCGCGATGCCCAGACCCGGGTGCGGATCCGGAGGCACGGAGCCGCTCACTGCAGCGCCCTCTGCGCCTTGGCGACGGTGTAGAGGTAATATCCCATGAGGATGGCGAGAAACGCCGACAGCACCAGGGTCATCATCGCGCCGACGTCCGGCTGCGGGCCGCCGTGGAAATACAGATAGATCTGGTTGCCGAGCATGCTGGTACGCGGCGACCCCGAGATGATCTGCGAGGTGTAGTAGTCACCGTACATGGGCAGCACATTGATGACGCAGCCGCCGAGGATGCCCATCTTGGACAGCGGCAGGGTCACGCGAAGGAAGGTCTGGGCCGAGCTCATCCCGAGATCGCGGGAGGCCTCGATCAGGCTGTTGTCGATGCGGTCCAGCGCCGCCACCAGGGGCAGGATCATGTAGGGGATGTAACCGTAGACCAGGGCGAAGATCACCGAGCCGGGATTGCCGCTCAGCCAGTTCGGTGGGTGGGGATCGATGTGGCTCCAGATGAGAAACTCGTTGACCAGCCCGTCGGGCGCCAACAGGCCGACCCAGGCCAGCATCCGCATCAGGTAGCTCACCCAGAACGGCAGCACCAGCAGCACCAGCAGCAGGGTCTTGGTGCGCCTGGCGTGCCTCGAGATGTAGTAGGCCACGGGGTAGCCGATCAGGAGGCACAGCCCCACCGCCTGCACGATGTAGGCGGTGGTGCGCTCGAACACTTGCCAGTAGGGCTTGCCCGGCGCGAAGCGCGACAGCGTGTCCGCGGCATTGGCCAGGTTCCAGTGCAGCGGATTCCACACCGGCACCGGGTTCTGGAAGATCGGATCCAGGTTGCCGAACGCCACGCCGATGACGGCGTAGAAAGGCACGATGAACAGCAACGTGAGCCAGACTACGCCCGGCAGCGCACACGCCTCCCAGAGCCAGCGCGGGTACATCCGTCAGGCCGCGCGGTGCGCCGGGGTCAGACCCCGGCGACGAACTGCGCGAAAGCGTCCTGCCACATCTTCTGCCCCTTGGCGGTGAGTGTCATGTACTGGATCGAGCCCGGGCCGAGATCGTCAGGCTGCATCACCGCCGTGGCAAGATGCTTCGGAATACTGCCGTCCGAGACCAGCCGCTCGGGATTGACGGACGTGACCGGCGGTTGATACCCGGTGAAGTTGATGAAGTTGTCGTAGGCGTTCTTCTGGTCGAGGATGAAGTTCATCCACAGGTGCGCGAGCACCGGCTTCTTGCTGACGGCGGGAACCGCCCAGCAATCGTTCTGGACCGGCGCTTTGCCCTTGGCCGCGTGCCAGTACTGCAGCACGTCCGCGCTCTGGCCCTTTGGCATGTACCACATAGCGCCGCCCAGCAGGTCGCCCGACCACGCCTGGTGCAGCACGCTGGTGCCCTGGGGCAGCGTCTGGTACTCGGTCTCGTCGACCTTCGGGTTGCATACCGGGATCAGCGCTTTCAAGTCCTCGAGAGCCTGGTCGATGACCTTCGGGTCCTCGGTGTTGATGTCGGTATTGCCGCGATAGAGGATCGCCATGCCGATGGCCTCGCGCGGCGACTGAAGGATGCCGGTCATGCCCTTGTAGGCCTGGGCGTTCCAGAAAATGGCCCACGGGTTGTCCATGGACGCGATGTCTTCCTTCACCTTGTCGCTGCGCCAGCCGATGCCGGTGGAGTAGCAGGTGTAGGGGACGGTGTAGCGCGACCCCTGGTCATAGAACGGGCTCTGCAGAGACGGCCAGACGTTCTTCTCGAGATTCGGGATATAGCTGTGGTTGATGGGCTGCAGCAGCTTGCCGGCGACCGCCTGCGAGAGGCGGTCGGGCGTGATCTCCGTGACGTCCACGTCCACCGAATGGTTGGCGAGCTTGGTGATGCACTGGTCCATGTTCTCGAAGGTCGTGATCTGCACGTCGACATTGTGCATCTTGCCGAACTTGTCCAGCAGGTCCTTGTACAGGTAATCGGCATAATTGAAGACGGTGAAGGTGCCGCTTTCGGGCTTCATCCCGTCGCCGATGGCCGAGCCGACCATGGGCATGGTCACGGGTGCATCGGGACGGGCCATGGGGAGGCCACCCGGGCCTTCGGCACCCCAGGCCAGGCGCGTGAGCGCGGGGGAAACAGCCGCGCCCATGCCGCTGATGATGATGGTTTTCAGCGCCTCGCGGCGTGACATGCCGTGCCTGACGAGACGAGCGACGGCGCCTTCGAGTTCTGTCTTGTGGTCACTCATAGCCGTTACCTCCTATGCGTGGTTCGTGCGGTGGCGCACGAGGTTGAGCCCTGGGTGGACGCCGGACCTCACAGAACGAGCCGGCTCTTGTTTATCCAAGCGCGCGGGGACAGCCCCATTCGCGAACAACTTTATGATCTTCCCTGCGCTCCGTCACGATGGCCGGACGAACGGCCCGGGGCGTCCGGCCCTCCGACCGTCCCCAAATCGTGATTGATTAATCAAACAATAGCGCAGACCTTGACCCCGGTCAATTCACTTGGCGCCCCTCCTCCGACGAAGGTCGTTATTGGTTGATTGATCGATCAATTATTTCGTGCCATACTTAGTATGTGGCGCGTACAGGCGCCGCATATCCGCGCTCCGGGCGCGGGCCAACGGAATGCCTGCTTCGCAGTTCCGCAGACCCCTAGCACAAGCACCACGATCGAACGAGACTTTCCTTAAGGAGCCGCCATCATGAACGCCACGGGCACGGTACACCGCAACGACGACACCCGCTTCTACCCGCTGCGCCCGGGGCCGGCGAAGTCGTTGCCGGCGTGGACCTACTCGGATCCGGACTTTCTGCAGCTCGAGCTCGAGCGCGTGCTGATGCCCTCGTGGCAGATCGTCTGCCACCAGAACGACCTGCCCCGGCCCGGCGACTACCGCGTGCTGGACATTCTCAGCGAAAGCATCGTGGTCATCCGCGACAAGGACGACTCGCTCCACGCGTTTCACAACTTCTGCCGCCACCGAGGCTCGCGCCTGCTCTATGGCAAGGGCAGGCTGCGCAAGCCGGCAATCACCTGTCCTTACCACGGCTGGACTTACGGGCTGAACGGTGACCTGCGCGGCATTCCCCAGGAGCAGGCGTTCCCGGGCCTGGACAAGAGCTGCTTCGGGCTCAAGCCCGTCGAGCTGAGGGTCTTTTTCGGTTTCGTATTCGTGCGCCTGATCGACGACGGCGGCCCGTCGCTGGAGGAGATCTGGGCGCCTTACCTCGAGGACCTCGCGCTTTATCGGATACCGGAGATGAAGGCGCTCACGCCCATCGACGAGACCGAGTGGCCCTGCGACTGGAAGATCGGGGTGGACAACAATCTCGAGTGCTACCACATCATGATGGGACACCCGGGACTCAACCGCATGTTCGGCCTGCAGCCCATGAACAGCGAGATCCACGAGACCGGCGTCTCGAGCACCGTGAGCCGCTTCAAGGACGAGCTTTCGCCGGTGTGGACCGAGCGGCTGTACCAGGAGCGGATCACCGAGGTCGCCACACACCTGCCCGAGGATCGCCGCGATGCCTGGGCCTTCTACACCATGCTGCCGAACCTCGGCCTGGACCTGTACCCGGACTCGGTGGACTTCTTCCAGATCCTTCCTCTCGGGCCGGAGGCGTGTGCCGTCCGCTACGCCGTCTACGCCCTGCCGGACGACCGGCCGGCGATGCACACACTGAGGCGCCTCAACATGCGGATCAGCGGCAAGGTCATGGAGGAGGACCATTTGCTGTGCCGGCGCGTCGCCGACGGCGTCAACTCCTCGGCCTACGAACCCGGTCCGCTTTCGAAGTTCGAGGACACCCTCAAGCAGTTCCACGATTCCATCCGCGCCGAGCTGCCGGTGGCCACTCTGCCGGAGAAGCCTGCAGGCCGGCCGCTGAAAGAGGTCAACGACGAGCTCCTCGAGCAGCGGGCCGAGGCCGCGAAGACAGCCTGAATACGCGCCGGCGATTCACCGGCATCGAATGCCAGTCATTACGGTAAACAGATCATGAGCAACAAGACGAGCTCCGCGCGCTCCCCGGCGCGGTACCCTCACGAGGCACCCGCGGTCAACGACACGGCCGCGCTGCGCACGGCGGACAACCGCGTGGTTCATCCCTGGGAAGCGCTCGCCAGCTACGGCAGCAACCAGCGCACGGTGATTGCCCGCGGCGAGGGGATGTACCTGTACGACACAGAGGGCAACGCCCTCCTGGACGGCCCTGGCGGGATGTGGTGCGTCAATATTGGACACGGGCGCCGCGAGATCGCCGACGCCGTGGCAGCGCAGATCGTGGAAATGGACTATTGCAGCCCGTGGTCGCTCACGAGCGGCCCCGCGGCTCTGCTGGGCAAGCGCCTGGCGGCGCTGGCGCCCGGAGACCTGAACAACGTGTTCTTCACCACCGGCGGCTCCACCGCCGTGGACTCCGCGCTGCGCTTCGTGATGTTCTACAACAACGTCCGCGGCCGGCCGGAGAAGAAGCACATCATCACCCGCCGCGACGCCTATCACGGCAGCACGTACCTCGCGGCCTCCGTATCGGGCAAGGGTCGGGACAAGAGCTGGTTCGATTTCGAGACCGACACGATCCACTTCCTGCCTTCACCGAATCCTTACCGGCGCCCGCACGGTATGAGCGAGGACGAGTTCTGTGCGGACAAGGTCGCGGACCTCGAGGGCAAGATCGAAGAGCTGGGGGCCGACAGGGTGGCGGCGTTCATCGCCGAGCCCGTCCTGGCCTCCGGAGGCGTGATCGTTCCGCCCAAGGGCTATCACCGCAAGTGCCAGGAGGTGTGCCGGCGCCACGACGTGCTGTACATCTCCGACGAGGTGGTCACGGCCTTCGGTCGACTCGGCCACATGTTCGCGAGCGAGGCAGTCTTCGACATCCAACCCGACATCATCACCACCGCCAAGGGCATCACCTCCGGCTACGTGCCGCTCGGCGCGGTGTTCATTTCCGACCGGCTGATGGCCGACATCAGCGGAGAGAACTCGAAGCAGGCTATTTTCACCAACGGATTCACCTACTCCGGACATCCTGTCGCCTGCACCGCCGCCATGACGAATCTCGACATCATCGAGCGCGAGGGGCTGCTGGAGCACGTACGCGAGCTCGGGCCCTATTTCCAGGAGCGCCTGGCCGGACTGCGCGACATCCCCATCGTCGGCGATGTGCGCGGGATGGGGCTGGTGGGCTGCGTGGAATGCCGGATCGAGGACGACAGCCGCGACGCCCTCACGCTCGACTATGCCATCGGCAACCGCATCGACCGCCACTGCCAGCGCCTGGGTCTGCTGGTTCGACCCCTGGTCAACATGTGCGTGATGTCCCCGCCGCTCATCATCACCCGCGAGCAGGTTGACGAGCTCGTCGACAAGCTGCGGCAGGGCATCGAGCTGGCCATGTCGGATCTTCGCAAGGAGGGGCTCTTCGCGGGTTGACCTTCATTGTTGTGAACAGGAGTGCATCACGACCTTCCCTGTGGGTCGGAATTCATTCCGACAGCGTCGTCCGAGTTGGCGCATCCTTTTGCCGGGCTGAAGCCCAACCCACGATCTCCCGACACTCCCCACATCCGAAGTGGGCCGGTCGGATCTCGTTCCCGACTATCTCCGACACTCCCCACATCCCTGTGGGTCGGAATTCATTCCGACATCAGTGTCCGGAATGGGCACGGGTTACCGGGCGCTCTCCGGAATGTGTCGGAATGAATTCCGACCCACATGTGCCCCTCTTCACTGTAACACCGTGACAATGACCGAAGTCCACGAGCCCGAATACACTGACAATCTCATCACGTTCCTCGAAACCCTCTGGGGCGAAGGCTATCTCTCCCCCGGCGGGGCGGAGGAGGTCGCCGCCGTACTGGCGGGTTTCGACCTGTCGGGGCTGACCATTCTCGACATCGGCTGCGGCTCCGGCGGCATCACCCTCAGCCTGGCGGAGGATTACCGGGCGGCGCGTGTGGTGGGCATCGATGTGGAAGGGCCCGTCCTCACCAAGGCGAGGAGCCGTGCTGAATCGCGCGGCCTGAGCGAGCGCGTGGAGTTCGTCCAGGTCGAGCCCGGACCTCTCCCCTTTCCCGACGCCGGCTTCGATATCGTCTTCAGCAAGGACGCCATGATCCACATCGCCGACAAGGAAGCCTTGTTCGCGGACATCATGCGCACCCTGAAGCCGGGCGGCTGGCTGCTGGCCAGCGACTGGCTGATCTCCCACGACGGCGAGCCGTCACCCGAAATGAAACACTACATCGGGCTGGAGGGCCTGAGCTTCGGCATGGCGTCCCCGGAGCGTTACCAGCGAGCGCTCGAATCGGCGGGCTTCACCGACGTAGCGCTTCGCAACCGCAATCCCTGGTATCTGGACGTCGCGCGCGCCGAGCTGACAGCCTTGGAAGGAGACCTCTATGAAAAGGCCTCGGCCGTCGCGGGCCGCGATACCGTCGACCACAACATCCAGACCTGGCGCGCCATGCTTACCGTCCTCGAGACCGGCGAGCACTGCCCGCACCACCTGCGAGGCCGGAAACCGGCCTGACTGCGAAGACCCCCTGATCCCGGGCGTACTGGATGCCGGGCGGGGAACCAGGCAAGGCGCCCGTCAAATGCGCCTCGCATTGAAATCTTCGCCGGGGACACTGGCTCGGACGATGCGGGTCCAGGCTGGAAACTGCATGCCGTCGCTGCGCTGTTCGAGGTAGCGGGCGGCGGCCTGATCGGGGCCGAAGCCCGTGACGGCCTTGAAGCCATGTCCTGCAACCTGGCCTCGAAAGCGCCCGGGTCGAACAGGCTACGCCACGGCACCTTTCCGCCTCGCGCTCCCTGCTCCATCATGCGCCTCAGGTGAGCGGCGTCCTCCGCCCGCAACAGCTCCGCAGGCAGCCTGTAGTCGAGCACGATAGTGGAACCGGGAGCGGCATTTCGGGCAATTGCCTCCAGCAGGCGATAGACGGTTTGCTCATGCAGGTATTGTGTATAACCCAGCCAGGAGAAGAACGTCGGCCGCTTCGGTTCGTATTGATGATCGAGGAGCCGTTCGAACAACTGCTGGCGCTCGAAATCGACCCCGACGTATTCCACCGCGGCACACCGCGGGGAGCCGCAGTACTTCAAAAGGGCTTGTTTCCAGACCTGTACCGCCTCCCGGTCGACCTCGAAAATCCGGAAATCCTGCGGCAGCCCGACACAGCGTTGCGAGGAGCTGTCGAGCCCGGCCGCCAGTATCACGTACTGCCGGGCACCGTCGCGGATCGCCGCGGACAGGCAGTCTTCCGCGTAACGCTGCCGGACGAGCATCCCGCAACGCACGTTCATCCCCGGCGGCGAGAAGTGCCCCGGGTTCGCCGCCCATCTTTGTCTCTTCCTCCTGGCAAACAAGGCGACGGCCAGCTCGTCCCTCACTATGGCCGGCGGAGCATCCAGCAGTGCATGCACAGCCCTGGAGATCGCGGCGAAGTCGCCGCGGTTGTGGCACGGCGGCGGCGCGGGCCGCCGGAATTCACCCGCCGCGATGGCCCGCAGTCTGCGCACCAGACGTTTCGGGGTTCGCCCTATCATGCGATCCCGGGGCCCGTCCGAGCGCGATGCCGTGTCTGCTTACAGCTCGCGCGAACGACGACCCTCAGCGGGCGTGCGTCAAGCAACGCGCTTCTTCAGGTGCACCAGCAGCAATGAGATCGCCGCCGGCGTCACGCCGGAGATGCGCGAGGCCTGGCCGATGGTGGCGGGCTTGAATTCGTTCAGCTTCTGCTGGATCTCGGTGGACA
>JBAUWJ010000316.1:0-27519 GCA_049583715.1 Arenicellales bacterium
CGTGTCCTACACCCTGGACGCCAAGGCCGGCCAGACCATCTACTTCGACTTCGACAAGGCCAGCGCCTCGACAAAGTTCGTCCTCATGGCTCCGGACGGGCGCACCAGGACCTTCTCCGACTACGACGATCACGGGCCGGTCACCCTGAACCAGGGCGGCACGTACAACCTGATCGCCGACCCCAACGGCAATGCCACCAGCGACTTCGAGTTCACCGTGTGGAACGTCGATCCCCCGGTGGTGGACGGCGGCAAGCTCGAGTTCGGAAAATACACCAAGGGCCACACCTCGGTCGCCGGCCAGATCGTGTCCTATACCTTCGAAGCGGACGCGGGACAGACCGTAACATTCGATTTCGACAAGGCCAGCGCCTCCACCCAGTTCATCCTCATGGCTCCGGACGGGCGCACCAGGATCTTCTCGGACTACGACGACCACGGACCCACCGTGCTGAAACAGGCCGGCACTTATACCCTGCTGGCCGATCCTGCGGGTGACAACACCTCGGAGTTCTCGTTCACCCTCCGATCCAAGGAGAAGACGGGCGCCAACAAGGAGCAAAAGAAGGAGACCTACTCCTCCTACTACTAGCCCGCATTTCTCACCGGGGCCGCGCCGAAAGATCGACAGGCGACCGGGCGGGTGAAGGGTCTCGCACTCGACGCCGTCTGCTAGCCTCGGGACGTGCGCTCGGCTATTGCTTCCTCGAGGCTCCTGGGGCCTGGCTCATCGAGACCGTTTCACCCTGATCCCGGGAGAAGGTATGACCGCCATGATAGAGGTGGCATTGGACGCAGGCGTTGCCGGCACTCCGCTCGACGTGGCACTGGTCGCAGGCCGCTTGCGTGATCGGCTGGAAGTTCGATGCGTAGGTCTTCGGATCGTGATTATCAAAGCCGGCCAGGTACTTCGCGGTCTCGTCGTAGCTGTGACAATCAGTGCAGCCCTTGCTCTCGGTCAGCAGCGTCAGGTGAGGGGCGTGGACAAAGCGAGTGAAATGCTGCGCGTGCGGGTCGTTCTGCTTCCCGCGCCAGTTGAGCGCGAGGCCGCCACCGGGTTTCGAGTCCGAGCTGTGACACTTCATGCATTGCCCCGGCGCGTCTTTGGCGCTCAACTCGGTGAAGATCGGTGCGGCGACGGGCTTGGCGCTGCCGCCCATTGCCGTTGCGGTAACCTCGAGCCAGCGCTCCAGGAAGCGGTCGGCATGGCCGGACGGCCGGTAGACCAGCGCGAAGTAGTCGTGGTACCAGCCGCCGAAGCGGGTCCAGCTCTCGGGGTTCGGCTTCGGCGGCTGTGCTTCGGCGGCGGGGGTCCCCGCAGCTTCTCCCCCCGAGGCGCCTCCACCGCCGCCTGAGAGGATATCGCCGCCCCCGGACTGCGAGCCTTCGCTGCCCGACAGAATGTCGCCACCGCCGCTGTTGCCGGCTGAACCGCTACCGAGGATATCTTCCTGGCCGCCGCCACTCCCGCTCTGCCCGCCCAGAATGTCCCCCTGGTCGTCACTGCCGCTGCCGGACTGTCCCCCCAGGATATCTTCCTGACCGCCGCTGCCACCCCCGGACTGACCGCCCAGAATGTCCTCCTGGCTACCGGAGCCGCTGCCGGACTGACCGCCCAGGATGTCTTCGTGGCTGCCGGAGCCGCTGCCGGACTGGCTGTTCTCCTGGCTGCCGCCACCGGTGTTCGTCGTCGCAGCAGCGGCCGCCTTACCGAGCTGACTTGGCGGCATGGGCACGGGTTTGCCCGCCCGGTGCAGCGACACGTCCTTGAAAAGGTGGGGAAACCATTCGGTCTGCGCTGCGCGGACAGTCGCGAGTGTCATGCCGCCCAGCATTTCCCTTGCCGCGGTCTCGCTGACCTTCGAGCCCAGAGCCGCACTCAGCTCCGGCTGCAGCGCCGTCGGGCCCTTCGCGAGCAGATCATAGAACAGGTCTTTCGTCGCCCAGGCGATCGTCTCGACCGCCTGGATGTCGGCCGGCTTCGCATCGCTGAGGTTCATGGGATCGAGCTTGTCGAAGCGCTCCAAGGCCGCACTCAGCTTGGGATCTCCGGCGAACAGGGCGCGCATGAACGGCGTCAGCTTGCGATCCGAAAGCTCCGGCCACCCACCGATCCCGGCTCCGGCTTGACGCAGGGTGTCGAGGTCGAGACCGGGGATGGTTATTACGGGTATTCCCGCCGAGCCGGCTATGCCTTCGCCCCGTATGGCAGCCGAATGACAGGCGGAGCAGCTTGTCTCGAATCCTTTCACCAGCATCTGCTCGCCGCGAGAATCCGGCGCGTGACAGGAAGTGCAGGCCTTCGGGACGTCCTTCGGATCCGCCTTGGGAAAGTATTTCCTGGCGTGGCCTACATGATCGTAGACGATCCGCGTGCGGCGCTTATAGGGATAGCTCTTGAACTCCGGGTGTCCCTCGGGAAAGCCCGTGACGTCGGTATGGCAGGCCTCGCAGCGCGCGCCGCTGAGTGAAGTCAGTGTGTGGTCACGGCCCTGATGTTCACGATGACAGCTCGCGCAGGAAACGTGCTGTTGGGCAGCGGCGGAGTCCGCCGGCGGCGGCGCGGCGGCGGCCTCGATGATGCCCTCGCCCGCCTTGAACACGTGCAGCGAGAATCCGAGGAGCGCGGCCAGCAAAACCGGCAACACCGCTTCCTTGCGAAGTCGCCGGTGCCACACCTTCGACGGACCGTCAGTCATTCGGCCACACCGCGGGCGTCGCAATGCGTTTGGCCGTTGCCAAGTCTTGGACACTCGCGTCGGCGTGATGACCTACAGCTGCGGCTTACCCTTCCACTTGTCCTCGCCGGGCAGCGCCTTGTCGATGCCGCCCATGGTGCTGCCGTCGTACTTCTCGACGATCTTCTGCGTCAGCTCGCCGATCTTGTCGGCCTTCTCACTCAAGGCCTTCTTGTTGTTGAGCTTGAGCTGGGCGGCGGCGCCGATCTTGGCGATCTCCTCCATCTCGGGGATGGAGCCGATGAGCTTCGTCGCCTCGGCGAAGCGCCTGCGCGCGAGATCGGCGCGCTTAGCCATGGTGACGGCATAGGTCGCCCTCTGGGTCGCTTCGCCGACAGCGCGCAGGGACTCTTCGAGCTCCACGGCCATGCCGACGATGAACATCTTGCGCCGCGTCTTGAGGTCGGCGGGCGGATTGGACTTGCCCTGGGTGTACCAGACGTTGTGCCGGATCTCACCCTGCGACCATGACACCAGCTCGAACGGGCTTCCGGCGGGATGACCGCCGACGTTGACGAGCTTCTCCTGCGGGACGATGTGACAGCTATAGCAGTTCTTCGCCCATCGATACATCATCTTCGGGCGGATCATCCCGGCTTTCTCCGATTTTTCCCAGCGGGCAGCCGCCTCCGCCTTGCTCTCGGTGTTCTTCTTTTTGCCGGAGTAATTGGAATGCACGTCGACGTAGCCCTTTCCGGCGCCGTGGCAGGACTCACAGGAGATACCCGCGATCGCCTCGCGCTTGCCGTCTTTCATCTGGGTGGTGAAGTGGCAATCGAGGCACAGGCTGCCTTCCTTGATGCGCTTGAGCCCCATCTTGCGGGCGATGACGGTCGCCTTCGGGTTCCTCGGCATCTGGGTGTAGGTCGCGTAATGATGCGTGTGGCGCCAGACGGCGATTGCGCCTTCATGACAGTCGGCGCACTTCGAGGGCCCGACGACGTCGGCGGGATTGATCTGGACCTGGGCGAGGGCCGGACCGGCTCCTGCTATCCACAGCATGGCGCCGAGCGCGAGCGGCAGGAAGCCCCGGCGGGCCGACTTGGCGGAAGTCATGGTCTCGTTCGGCATCTTGTATCCTCTTGAAGATTCAAGTCATGTTGACTGTGCGGCCGGGCATCGTCCGGTTGGTGCTCAGAAGTTGTACTGCAGCTCGGCGCGGGCACCGTGCCCGTCGTCGCCATGGTCGAAGCGCGCCTCGAAGAGCTCCAGATCGAGGACGGCGTGCTGGCCGATCGCCTGCTGGTAGCGGCCCGCGAGGGAGAGCACGTCATTGCCCGTCACGCCGAATCCGGAATCCGCCGTGTAGTGTCGACCCCCCAGCTCGAGTGTGAACTGCTTGCGGTAATCGTCGAGCAGCCACTCACGGCCGAGAGCGAATCCCACCGACTTGTCGGCGGTGTTCGGTATGGGCGACAGGTAGCGGCCGATGGCGGGGGAGGCGAAGTTGATCCCGACCTGACCCAGGGGTCCTCCGGCTGCCGGATCGCGCGACGCCGAAGCAAAATGATCGATGCCCCAGAAAACGTTGAGGTAGATGTTGTCGTCGGTATAGGGGGGGGTCCAGGACGTCTGGGCGAACAGCAGATAACCATCGCTGACGGCGTCGGTCTCATTCTTCAAGGCGTAAGAGCCCAGCGCCCGGAAGGCGGTATTCAGATATCCGATCCGCTGAACGCTGCTGAGGGCCCAGTAGAAGCCGTCGTTGCCGGTTCGGTCATCGGTGGTGTAGACCACGTCGGCTCCGATCGTGCGCTTGGGATAGTCCATGCTCGTGAACACGCCGAACAGGTTCCGGCCGCCCTGCTCGATGTTGTTGTCCAGGTTGATCTCGTTGAAACCCCAGAGTCCTGTTACCTGGAGGTTCGAGCCGCCCTTGATCGGAATGGTATTGGCCGTGATGCCCACGGCGTCAATGGTGTCGTTGATCAGCATGCCGGCCTGGTAGGAGATAGGCTGGCGGCCGACCGAGAAGCCGATGTCCCATTTTTTGAAATTCTGGGATTTCCATCCCCGTATCCCGCGCAGCAGCGAGCCGAATTCCCCTTCGAAGAAGGCGGTGGTGACATCCGCATTGAAATCGTTCACCCAACCGCTGTCGATGCCGGGGCCGCGGGGGTCGTGACTGGGCTCGAAGGAGTAGCCGCTGAACTTGGCCTGGTCGCGCTTGTCGAGCGGCATGAAGCCCACCACAATACGTTCCGTGCCCGTCAGCTGAAGGTTGCCGAAAACGTCGAGCCGATTGACCCATTCGTTCACCTTATTGAAGTTCAGGCCTGCCCTGGGCTCGCTGTAGCTCTGCAGAGCCGTGCGATAGGTTCCGAACACGTACAGCGAGGGCTGAACGATGGCTCCACCCGGTATCTTGAAGCCCTCCTGCAGGTGTCCCGTTCCCAGGAAAGGATCGCCGAAGATGTTGAGCCGCTTCGGCCGCTCGGGCACGTTGTGGGGGTTGTAGCCGCGGCCGGCGCCCTCGGGAATCCGGCTCCAGTGGCCGTTGTCGGTCTGTTGCCGGGTCTGTTGCTGGTCATCCGCCCCCGCCGCTCCCGGCAGAGCCAGGGCGGCCGCGAGTCCCGCAGCCATTGCCCAGGCACCAACCCTCTTGCGCGATCGTCTCTTGTTCTTCATGGTCATGGTTTCGAGAACCTCCACTGGGTTTCGCGCATCGCACCTGCGGTCCGGCCGCTCCGCGGTGCGCTGAACCGACTCAGCGCGCTGGACCACCCTCCCCTGCGCGAGCGGCACCGACCACAAGGACGATCGAATCCCGAAACAAGCCGGGATGGCTGCCGTTCACGAACCCACATTGATGGTGGCTTCGCGGCGATACAGCACCTCGTTGCCGATGACCTTGTTATCCTCGGGGTCGCTCGACTTCGGATTCCAGACAGCCCGGTTTCCCTGGTCATCGACATAGCCATGGACGTCGCGCCGCGCGATTGTCCGGGCGTCGAGGTTGTAATCAAAGCCGACCTGCATGATGGCGATAATCAGGTTGACCGGGATCATCTGGGACTTGAACTCGGCCACGACCTTGTAGGGTCCGTTGCCGGTCAGCTTGCTCCCGTCTATCTTGTATTCTGCCCACCGATGGTCCCCCGCGAGTATGCCCTCACGCTGCTTGCGGGAAGTGGCGGGCCGGCCGAAGAGGACCCCCGCCCGCGTGGGTCGGTTGATGAACGGCAAGGGCGTCAACCCGTAAGGTACGGCCAACACCTGCTCACGCTCCGGCCCGCGGACAGTGCTCGCCAGAAATTTCGACTGAAGATTGAACAGCTGCCGGTCGAGCGGCATTTCCCGGTTGTGCACGAATCTCGAATGCAGGTCCCGCAGGTCCCCGTTCGGATCCGGATCTCCGGATTCGAAAACGACCTTGCCGTTCGAATCCATCACGCGCACGTGCATCCAGAACAGCCGCTCACCGTCAAAGCCGGTGGGTGCGCCGCCGCCGCCGCTGATATTGGTCACCTTGATCCGGAAGGCGATGCCTCCTGCATCGGCTTTCTGGACTTCGATCGGGCTCACGTCGAACGCATGGCGCATGACCTGCAGGCGCCGATTGCGCATGAAATGCAGCGACTCGAGGTTCTCCTGGATGATCTCCCGCGCCGTGTAACGCGAATCCACCGATGCCCACCGATCCGGAAATTTGTACTTGTCGGGGTTCTTGAAGACCTTGTCTTCGAATGCATCGGTTCCCCATCCGGCCTTCCAGTCGAACTTCAACCAGTCACGGATGGTCGCCAGGCCCCGGGCCGTGGGATCGCCCTTCTCGCTCTCCTCCTTGATGGCGCGCACATTGAGGGGGAACAGCGACGGCGGCAGCACGGTGTAATCCGGCCCCGCGAAGTAATGGTTCGTCAGCTTGCGCGGCTCCGTCGGTTTGTCGCCGATGACCGCCGCCGGACCGTACGGGAAGTTCTTCTTGTCGAAATCCGGATCGCTGGGATCCGCCGCGAGCGCCCCGGGGATCTTACCCATGTGACAGTCCTGACAGGTCGCCCCCTTGGCTGCGGCAGGGGAGTGCTTCCATTCGCTGAAAGCGTCCTCGAGGCGGAAATTGCCGGGCTGCAGGACATCATGACAGGAGCCGCAGAAGGACGCGCTCGTCTGCTGGAAGAAACGTTTGGCCTCGCGATGGATCTTGCGGCCGAACGCCTTCGGATCGGTCTTGACGACGCCACGCGCTATCGCCGCCTTGATCTGGGTGTTGTTTCCGGTGGGACCATAGACAGGGTCGGTGATGGGACCTTCCTCAATGGCGAGTCGACCGCTCACCTTACCGTAGGGCTTGCTGATCCGGTGACACACGACGCAGGTGATTCCCTCCCTTGAAGTCGGACTCCGATCGATGTTGCTCATGAACTCGTTCTCGCCGATATTCATGCCCACCGGGGTATGGCAGCGGATACAAAAATCGCCGAGCGTACCGTTGGTCAACTGCGAAATGCGCCCCTGCATCGCATTGAAGACGGGACTCATCTGCGAGTAGGCGTGCTGCGACATGGACCACTGCTTGTACTGGCGCGGATGGCAGCTCGCGCATTCGGTCGCGGAGGGATAACGGTTCTTCACAAACACCGCGGCGTGCATCTGCTGGGGTGTCTTCGCCGCGGTCTCGGCCGGCTTCTGCTGCGTCGTTCCGCCCCCGGACTGCTGATTCAGGAGGCTGCCGCCGGATTCACCGCCACCCTGAAGCAGGGAGCCTCCGGACTCACTGCCACCCTGGAGCAAGGAGCCACCGGACCCGCCGCCGTTCGAGCTGCCACCGAGCAACGAGCCGCCCGACTCGCCGCCGCCGGAGCCGCCCTGAAGCAGGGAGCCGCCCGACCCGCCGCCACCGGAGCCACCTTGAAGCAGGGAACCGCCCGATTCGCTGCCGCCGGAACTGCCGCCGGAACCGCCGCCGAGTAACGAACCGTTGGATTGACCACCCTCGGAGCCGCTCGAGGTACCGCTGTTCGAGCCGCCGCTGTTCTGGCCGCCGCCCTGAAGGAGAGAGTCGTTGGATTGATCGCTCGTGGAACCGCCGCCGAGCAGGCTGTCGCCGCCGCCTTGCTGCGTTGTGCCTTGTTGCGATTGCGTCGCGGCGCCTGTACCGTTCTCCGCGGCCATGAGGGGGCCCGACCACACCACCGCCGCAGCCAGGGTTCCCGACAAGGCCAGAACGACAAGACCGCTCCGGGTTAGTATTTTTGCATTCAAAATCCTCCCCCCTTGGCGCCCTCACAGCGACGTCCTGTTAATACGCTTAGCGAGCGAAACCGATTATACGCAGGCCTTGAAGTGGGTCAAGACACCCGGCTGACCGCTCATCCGCGCATGCTCAGCTCTCCCAGGCGCTGCGTCAGCTTCGTATTCTCTTCGTAGTCTATGGGAATGACCACCAGACTGGGCCCGGGCTCATCGAACGACTCCTCGAGAACGTCCTGAAGGCGGGAGCTGTCGTCGCAATAGTACCCGTTCCAGCCGAAAGCGTCCGTCAACGACAGCCACTTCGGGTTTCCGAAGCTGAGATCGGTATGATGGCCGAACGTATTGTCCTGCTTCCACGCGATCAGGCCGTAGGCATTGTCCTCCCACACCATGACGGTGATGTTCGCGTTGAGACGGCGCGCCGTTTCCATGTCCTGCATGTTCATGGCGAACGCGGCGTCTCCGCACACGGCCAGGATGCGACGGTTCGGGTGCACCAGGTGCGCTGCGATGGCGCCCGGCAATGCGAACCCCATGGAGCAGAACCCGTTCGGGATCAGGCAGGTGTTGGGCTCGTGACAGTGATAATGCCTCGCCACCCACATCTTGTGCGCGCCTACGTCGGACAACAGTATGTCGTCCCGTCCCATCACCTTTCGCGCATCCCACAGCGCCTTCTGTGGCTTGATCCTGCCCTTCGCATCGTCGTCGGCGTAGCGCTCGAAGTCCTCCTTCATCTGCTCGCGCGTCCGGCGCGCCACGGAATGATCGAAGAGCAGATTCCCGGCGCCGAAGGCATCGACCCGTTCGTTCAGCATCCACAGGGTATGGGCAAGGTCCCCGACGACCTCGACCTCCGCCCGATAGTGCTCGTCGATCTCCGAGGGGATGAAGTCGATGTGAATGATCCGGTGCTCCCCTTTCGGGTTCCACAGCGACGGATGATACTCGACCATGTCGTAACCCAGCGATATCACCAGGTCGGACTCGTCGATGCAGTAGGCGGGGTAGTCCTTCGCGCCCAGGCCGATGGTATACACGCACTCCTGCGAATCCATGTCCACGCATCCCTTGGCCATGAACGTGCTGATCACGCCGATACCGGTCTTCTCCACGAAGCGCCTGAGCTGCTTGCTGGCACGGCGGCGTATGGTGCCGTTGCCGGCCAGAATGATGGGCCGCCGCGCCTGCTTGATGATATCGAAGGCGCGGTCGACGATCTTGTCGTCGGGCACCGGCCGGCGGAAGCGGCGGGGCTCGATGGGCACCGTGGTGGCATCCGCGGCCGCGATATCCTCCGGCAGCTCGATCAGGCAGGCACCGGGCTTCTCGGTGCGCGCAACGCGCACCGCCTTGCGCACGATCTCCGGAATGTTGTCGGGATGAAAGACGGACTGCGCCCACTTGGTGACGGGCCTGAACATCGCCACCACGTCCATGATCTGGTGGGATTCCTTGTGCAGGCGCTCCGAGTTCCCCTGCCCGGTCAGCGCCAGCAGCGGCGCACGATCCATGTTGGCATCGGCGACACCGGTGATGAGATTGGTGGCGCCGGGGCCGAGGGTGCCGAGGCAGGCGGCGGTGTTTCCCGTGAGACGCCCGTATACCTCCGCCATGAACGCCGCGGCCTGCTCGTGACGGGTCAGAACGAAGCGGATCTGGTCCGACTTCTCCAGCGACATCATGAAGTGGGCGTTCTCTTCGCCGGGCACACCGAAGATGTACTCGATGCCTTCGGTCTCCAGGCATTTGACAAACAGGTCAGAGGCCTTCATGCGTTCGTCCTCCCGCGCCGGTGTGACGCCAACCGGCGCCGGTGGTCATGGATGAAAAGGCTATATGACTCCGTAGGCCATCATCGCGTCGCCGACTTTCACGAAACCCGCGATATTCGCTCCTTTTACATAGTCGACGGCCCCGTTCGGATCGGTACCGTATTCCAGGCATTGGCGGTGAATGGTGCGCATGATGTTCTGCAGCCGCTCGTCCAACTGCGCCTCGTCCCAGGACATGCGCAGGGCGTTCTGGCTCATCTCCAGCCCGGACACCGCCACGCCGCCGGCATTCGCGGCCTTGGCCGGACCGAAGAGGATGCCCGCCTCCTGGAAGATCTTGATGGCGTCGAGGTCGCTCGGCATGTTCGCGCCTTCGGCGACGGCCTTGCAGCCGTTCTTGATCAGCGTCCGCGCGTCCTCGCCGTTGATCTCGTTCTGCGTGGCGCAGGGAAACGCCAGGTCGCAGGGCACCTCCCAGGGACGCTTCCCAGGGTGGTACTCGGCGCCAAATTCCTCGGCGTACTTCTCGACGCTTGCGCGGTGCACGTTCTTGAGCTCCTTGAGCCATTCCAGCTTGAGGGAATCCATGCCCTTCGGGTCGTAAACGTAGCCACCGGAATCGGAGAAAGTGACCACTTTGCCGCCAAGCTCCAGCAGCTTCTGCACCGTGTGCTGCGCCACGTTGCCGGCGCCCGACACCACGCAGGTCTTGCCCTCGATCTGCTCGCCGGCATGGTCCAGCATGTTCTGCATGAAATACACCGCGCCGAAGCCGGTCGCCTCGGTGCGGATCAGGCTGCCGCCGTAGGCCAGTCCCTTCCCCGTGAGCACGCCGGTGAACTCGTTGGCGAGGCGTTTGTGCTGCCCGAACAGATACCCGATCTCGCGGGCGCCGACGCCGATATCGCCGGCCGGCACGTCGACGTGCTCACCAATGTGGCGCTCGAGCTCCGTCATGAAGGCCTGGCAGAAGCGCATCACTTCCCGGTTCGACTTGCCCTTCGGATTGAAATTCGCGCCCCCCTTGCCGCTGCCCATGGGCAGTCCGGTGAGGCTGTTCTTGAACGTCTGCTCGAACGCCAGGAACTTGAGCACGCTCTGTGTGACCGACGGGTGGAAGCGCAGGCCGCCCTTGTAGGGTCCGATGGCGTTGCTGTGCTGGACGCGGAAGCCCCGGTTCACACGGACGTTGCCCTCATCGTCCTCCCAGCACACGCGAAAGCTGATGATACGGTCGGGCTCCGTCAAGCGCTCCAGTATCTGCGCGTCGCGGTAGTCCTGCTTCTTGTGAATGAAAGGTATGATGTCGCGCGCCACTTCCATGACGGCTTGATGAAACTCGGGCTCACCGGGATTGCGCTTGACCAGACCGGACTCAAAGCGTTCGAGTTCGTCTTCTATCTCGGGCATGATGTGGATCCCCTTGTCACCACCTGATTGTTCGTGTGATTTTTCGGGCCCCTCGACGACGAAGGTTTCGACGTCGAAGCCTACTTCGTCCCCGGGCTTGAGCTCGGCAACCTTGACGCGTTGCCCGTTGACAAAAGTACCGTTGGAGGATTCGAGGTCCTCCACCCGGAGCACATTGCCGATCAGGAACACCCTCGCGTGCCTGCGCGAAGCATGCGGCCCCGTGAGCGGAATGTCGCAGCCTTCCCGGCCCGCCAGAAGCTCGGTGGCCACCGGAAAGGCGCGCTCGCCCTGTGCGCCGTCCTTTGGTCTCAGGCTCCAGCCGGAGCTCGCGGGCCGAAGCTGCGTCGCCGCCTGCCCCTCGCCGGATCCGGATTTCTCATCTTGCGTTGTCATTGGATGGCCTCCCGCTTCGAGCCGTCAGCCCGTAAACAGGAGATAAGCTCCTATTCCCAGGACGATGGCAAATCCAATCACGAAATACAGCCACAAGCCGGGGCCTCCCGCGCGGCGGGCAGTCCCCATCGCGGCCTGGTCGCTGCCCGGCGCCGCCCGGGACGGCACCTGCGTGGTGTCCGTCACGAAGCGCAGCTCCAGGCGGCCGAAACGTACGGCGTCGCCCGGAGTCAGGAACGCGACCTGGCTCTTCTTGCCGTTGACGTACACGCCGTTGGCGGACATCAGGTCGATGAGCTTCCAGCGCTCACCCTCGCGGACGATCTGGGCGTGCTTGGTGGATACGCTGGGCTCGTCGAGGATGATGTCGGTCCCCGCGCGTCCGACGGTCATCGTATCCTTGTCGAGCTTGATGACGCGTCCGGCCCATTGCTCGCTGGTGCCGATCAGGCTCGGGGACTCGACTTCGTCCACGCCGCGCACGACCTGGGTGGCTCCTTCCGCGAACTGGTCCTGCATCTGTCCGGAATCGAGCTTCCTGGTCAGATTGGGCGTCTCGCGTTCATACCAGGCAGGTCTGCTCGCCTCTTCCGGCTGATCCCCGGCTGACGGTCCGGCCTCGGCGGACGCCTCCGATTTGGCCATGGGCTGGGTTTTCGACTCAGCTTCGGTCTTGGGCTCTGCCTCCTTCTTGGGCTCTGCCTCCTTCTTGGGCTCCGCCTCCTTCTTGGGCTCCGCCTCCTTCTTGGGCTCCGCCTCCTTCTTCGGCTGCGCCTTCCGTTTCCGCTTTGCCTTCTTTTTCGGCTTTGCCTCCGCTTTTGGCTCGGGCGGCGGTGAAGCCTCCCCGGCGTGCTCGCGCGGTGCCGCCTCGGCCTCTGCCTGCGTCGGGGCAGGGCGCAAGGCCGTCTTCTTCTCGTCTCCCGCGGAACCCGCCTCCGGGACTTTCGGACCTCCGACGATGAAGACCTCCTGGTCGAAGCGCAGCTCATCGCCCGGCTTCAGCTCGGCGGACTCGATCCGCTCACCGTTCACGAATGTTCCGTTGGTGGAACCAAGGTCCTCTACCCGCAGCACCGCACCGGCCAGGGAAAGCTTCGCGTGCCTGCGCGATGCGTGGTCGCCGGTAAGCGTCACGTCGCAGCCTTCCCGGCCGACAAGCATGTCTCCGCGTATCGGAAAGCCCGGTGAGCCCGACGCTGCATCTTTCGGGTTGATCGTCCAGTCGCCGGCGACGGGCCGTAGCTGCGTCCTCGCGCTCGACGGCCCGGTCCCGGATGTGTCGTCTTGGTTAGTCATATGTGCACTCTCGCGTGTCGATCATCGCTGGCTTTGACCCTATCTATCGACTTCACATTACCCTTTGTGATCCAACAGGAAAAACGCCAATCCCAGCACCACCGCCGCCGCCCCGGCGCCCAGGACCATGATACCCACCTTCTTCACCCAGCTCGTCGGAGCCGGTGCTTCGGCGGGGGCCGAGAACAGCACTACGGTCACGTTGTCATGGCCTCCGTGTGCGATCGCCGCCTCCACCAACTTGTCCACCCGCTCCTGGGCGGAAGCCTTCGTCCCCAGGATCTCCGCGATCTCGCCGTCCGTGAGCTCGTCGGTCAGCCCGTCGCTGCAGAGCAACACTTCCTGGCCCCGCAGGAAACGGCCGCGGGTAATGCCGACTTCAAAGGTCGACTCGGCATTCACCCCGAGGCAGCGCGTCAGCAGGTGACGGCTCGGATGCCTGGTTGCCTCCTCCGGCGTAATCGCGCCGGCCCGCAACAGGTCCTGCACATGGGAATGATCGCGGGTGATGCGCGTCAACTCCCCATCGTAGAGATAGGCACGACTATCGCCCACCCAGGCTACTTCATAGTCCGCGCCGTCCACCAGCGCCGCGACGACGGTCGAGCCCATGCCTACGGAGCCTTCCCGCGTATCGGCGACCTTCAAGACTTCCTGGTGGGCGCTCTTGATGGCATCACGCAACGCGCTGCCGGCGTGAACACGCTCAGCGACGGTATCGCGCACGATCCCGCTCGCAACATCTCCCGTGCGATGGCCGCCCATGCCGTCCGCCACCAGCCACAAGCCCTGCTCGGGCTCAACGAGACAGACGTCCTCATTGTGCTGCCTGACGGCCCCGGTATCCGTCTTGGAGCCGTACTGCTGAGTACGTGACGATGCCTTCCTGAGCATTATCCCGCTCCGCGGTGGCCGCCGCGCCGGCCGGCGGATTGACGCCGACGCCACCGGGCGCCCCTCACTTGGACGCCTCGCGCACCGGATGCCCGCCCATGTCGTTGTGGCAGGCAATGCACTGCTTGTCGCTGACTTTCTGGAACGGATGCAGGTGGCAAACCTCGCAATGGTCGCCCACCGCGGGAACACTATGGGCCGCTATCAGAGGACCCGCGGACCACGCGCCGTCGTCCGGCAGCCAGGGACTCGCCCTGAGCGAGGCCTGCAAACGCGAATTGTACAGGCCGGCCGCGGGAACAATCAGAAAGACAATCAATATGGCCAGGAAGAAAGTCCAGGACCAGAGCCGTTTGCCCAGGCGCGAGTCGGCCAGCGTGGTCAGATATTGAGAGCCGGCCGCCCCGGCATCCTCATCGGCCCCCGGCTTGGCCCGCTCCAGCGTCAGGGCGAAGTCAAAACCGGCCGGGGGGGTGATGACCTCGAGGACGCTCCCCCCGATCCTCACCGTGTCGCCGGGGCGGAGCGCCGCGCGGCGCACGATCTTGTCGTTGACCGAGACGGCGTGGGTCGAGGATGAGGCGCCGATGTTGCCCCGACCCTTGCCCCGCAGCCGAATGAGCGCGTGCTGGAGCCCAACCTCCGGCTCGGTGAGCTGAATGTCCTGGTCGGTGGCGCGGCCGATGCTGATCTCGTCGCCGGACTGCTCGTTGTCGCGGTGCTCGACGCTGCCGCCTTCACGGTTCTCGACGCTGCGAAGCAGATAGATCACGCGATCACCAGTATATGAATACCGACAGGATGTGTGTGATCAGGGCCGCCAGCAGCGCGAAGGACAACGGCACGTGCACATACAGCCAGATCTCGAGCAGACCCTGCAGTCGAATGTCCCTCCGTATCCGGCGCAGCAGGGTCCGCTTGGTGGCGAGACCGCTCAGAAGGCTCTGGAGCTGCGCGACTTCCGTGCCTCCTTTCGTCTGCGCCATGCGCTTGCTCAGAAGATCGATGACCACCTGCTGGTCCTTGTTGCCGACCATCCCGGCAGCACCTTCGCTCGCGTACGTGGCGGGCAGCGTCACTCTGGAGCTGTCGCGTCCGGTAAGCTGCGACCACCATCCTCCTCCCAGACCGGTGCGCTCCGCCGCGCTCTGCACCAGGGCCTTCGTCTCCGCATCGATCCCACCGGCGGCGCGGATGCACTGCCTGTCCAGGTCCCCGACCTGCTTGAACATCTGTTCACGGGTCATCCCGGAGCGGTTTTCCGCCACGAGGTCCGGGTATCGCAGGTAGGTGTAGACGCCCAGGAAGCCGCTCAGGACCACGAGACACATGAGCACGTAGGCAAGGGTGTGGACGTTCCAACCGAGCTCCCCCGCGGTGTGCAGCGTCACCACCACCAGCAGGGCGGCGCCGAGATAGATATGTGCGGACGTCCAGCCCTGCACGGTGCCGACCCGCGACGAGTAGCTTCGCTTGCGAATGCCGAGAAACATCAGCCAGACGATCAGCAGGGCGCCGATGGTACCGAGGCCATAACCGACCCATGTGCTGCCGCTGCGCACACCGTCCGGCGCATACCATATGTATGCGGCGATGGCGGCCGCCGACAGGATCAGCGCGAACCAGAAGTATCTGGCGCTCCTGTAACCGGCGATGGACTGATGCATGCCGAGCGACTCCGCAGCCTAGCCCCGGGCCGGGACGCGCGAGACGCAGGATGTGGCCGTTTCGATTCTCATCTACAGGTTTCGTCCGGTATTCGATGTTCTTACTATCCCGCGCCGGCCAGCTCGACGAACTCGGCGGGGGACAGCCGCAAAGCGGCGCCGGTGGGGCAGGCGCGCACGCACGCGGGGCCGCCGCTCAGGTCCTTGCACATGTCGCACTTGACGGCCTTCTTGCGCGCGTTCTTGTCCACCTTGGCTCGCTTGTCCTGTCCGGGTCCCGGGCCGGCGCCGATGAGCAGCCAGCTCAGCAGGCCCGGCTTGCCGGGAGGCTCCTGAGCGAGCTGAATGACGCCGTACGGGCAGTTGTTCACGCAGTTGCCGCAGCCTATGCAGCTATCGGAGATGAAGACCTCGCCGTCCGCGGCCCGGTGTATCGCGTCCGGTGGACAGTCCTTCATGCAATGAGGGTGCTCGCAGTGGCGACACGAGATCGGCACGTGCATCAGCTCGAAAGACGCACCCGCCTCCCTGTTGAGACGCGAGGTGCCGTCGTGGGTCTCGGCGCAGGCCTTTTCGCAGTTGTTGCATCCCACGCACAGGGATTCGTCGATGATGAGCACGTCGGTGCTCTCACCGAGGCCCTGCTGCATGAAGAAGGAAAGCACGTCGCCGCTCTCGGGGCGGGCGGCCAGCGCGGTCTCTTCCTGGACGCGCTTCTGCACCTGGGCCTGGACCTGCTCGCGCAGACCAGGCTCCTTTTGAAGGAGATCGAGAAACGAGCTCTTGCCGATGCTGATGGTCTCGGTGCGGACGGAGGCCCGGGCGCTGTCCATCCGCTTCCGGTCCCCCATCAACCCCAGCTCTCCGATGTAGTTGCCGGCCGGTACGTACGACAACACCACCTCGCGGCCGCCGATCTCTCGGGAAAGGGTGACGGAGCCGACGCGGATGAGGTGCAGGCTGTCGCCGTCGTCACCCTCCCTGTAAATATATTCACCGGCCTTATAGGCGTTCGTCTGCGAGGAGCGCGCCACCTCGCGCAGCTCCGGCTCCGCCGTATTCGGCGCGAAGCTCTGCTGGATCGCGCGTATGGCGAACAGCTCATCGATGCCTTTCGAGATGGATTCGTTGGAGTTGATCAGCTTCACCATGGTGCGGCGGGGGGTCTCCACGAGTATGCAGCCCTCCCCCGCGAGCACAGTCGCGTCCCGGCGCCGACCCGAGATGAGGCTTTGCTCACCGAAGACCTGGCCCGCCTCGATGCGGCGCGTGCCGCCGCCCTCGAGCTGGGCCTCGACCCAGCCGGTCAGAATCGTGAAGAACGTATTCGTGTAGTCGTTCCTGCGGTAAACGGGCTCTCCCGGGGACGGCGCCAGCACCTTGCTGTCGAACATGAACTCACGGAACAACAGCGGATTGATCTCGCCGAACATCGGCACCCTCTCCTGCATGAGCTGCAGGGTATCCCCGACGTCCATCTCGAAGGGCAGGGCGGCGAACTTCTCCCGCAGCGGCCCGTACTCGACGGGCTCGATTGCGTTGCCCAGGATGTGCTCGACGACCTCGTATCCCTGGTTCATCGCGTGCTTGATCAGGGGATTGCCGGCCAGGGCCCCGACTACGTACAGGCCGGGAACGCTGGATTCCAGCTTCTCGCTCAGCTCCGGCAGGGCGGCGGGATTGTCGCTGGTGAACCCGATGCCGAAAGACTCGACGAGCTTTCGCTGCGGGATGGCCCCGAGGCGCGCGATGATCCGGTCGCAGGGCACCTCCGCCTCACCGCTCTCCGTGGCCAGCACCAGAACGTAAGCCTTGTCGCCTTCGGCAGGCTGCTCGATCCTGGCCGGGTTCGACTTGTAGAAGCACTGAACGCGGCCTTCCTCGATGCTGCGCAGGATCAGCGCGTTGTTGCCGTCCTTGACGCGCGCGAACTCGTCGCGTCGATTGATGATGTAAACGGTATTCTGCCTGGCCAGCGCCACGGCGTTCTCGATGCCCGCGTCGCCGGCGCCCACCACCACGATCGTCTCGTCCTTGTACTCGTCCGGATCGTCGAGGGTGTATTGGACTACGGGAAGATCCTCGCCGGGTATGCCGAGCTTGCGCGGGTTCCCCTGAACGCCGATGCCGAGGACGACGTTCTCCGCCTCCACGGTCTCGCCGTCCTTGACGGTGAGCTTGAAGTCGCCCCGGGAGCCCTCGATGGCGGTGACCTGCATCCCGTATTGGACGTTGACGCGGGTCTTCTCGAGACCTTCGCCCCAGGTTCCGAGGACCTCTTCGCGGCTCCCGGCCTGGAACGACAAGGGACTGCGCAGGGGCAGGGAGTTGGGCTCGGACATGACGAACTTGCCCTTCTGGTAGCGCTGGATGGTGTTGGCGTGCTTCGGGCTGGCCTCGACCAGCACGTGAGGCACCTCCAGCTCGGCGGCGTGCGCCGCAGCACTCATTCCCCCGGGGCCGGCACCAACTACTGCTATCTTATATCTGGTCAAATCCCAGCCTCTCTCCCCCGTCGCGGTGGCAACGGTTCACCCGCGAGTCTCTGCGGGACCCCTGAGGTGAACAGGTTCGTCTCAAAATACTAACCATAATCCGCGGCCGAAACAAGCAGGCACGCGGTGGCACTTTACGGGTGAAACAGGCAGCAGTCGCGATACAATGACACGTCATGGCTGATCCGACGACGGGCCACACCCTCGAGATTCCCGGCTATCTCGTGCAGCACGAGCTGGGGCAGGGCGGCATGGCCCGCGTCTTCCTCGCGGTGCAGAAGTCACTGGAGCGCGAGGTTGCATTGAAGGTGCTTTCCACGGAGCTCGTGTCGGACCCCGAGTTCTGCCAGCGCTTCCTGAAGGAGGGCAAGACGCTGGCACGGCTCAGCCATCCCCACGTGGTTACCATATTCGACAGCGGCGAGCACGAAGGCATCTATTACATGTGCATGGAGCTGGTCCGCGGCGGCACGCTGGAGGATCGGATCGCCAAGGGTGAGCTGTCCCTCGCCCAAAGCATAGAAGTCCTGAAGCAGGTGGCGGGCGCCCTGGAGTGGTCGCACGGCAAGGGGCTCGTGCATCGTGACATCAAGCCGGGCAACGTGCTGTTCCGCGACGAGCGGACGGCGGTGTTGAGCGATTTCGGGATTGCCAAATCCATCTCCAAGAACGCCACCCGAATGACCGCGGCCGGGCTGGCCATCGGAACGCCGGCCTACATGAGCCCGGAGCAGGCGTCGGGACGCGAGCTCACCGCACGCTCGGACCAGTACAGTCTCGGCGTCATGCTGTACGAGATGCTCACCGGGAAGGTGCCGTACGTGGGTGAAACCTCTCTCTCCGTGGTGGTGCAGCACCTGCAGGCACCGGTTCCCGCGCTGCCGGATGAGCACGAGGTTCTGCAGCCCATCGTCGAGAAGATGATGGCGAAGGATCCCAACGACAGGTTCACCACTCTGGAAGAGATGACAGTCGCCCTGGAACGCGCCTGCGGCGGAACCGGCACGGCATCCCGCACCGAGATTCTCCAGCCGACCATCGAGCGACAGCCCCGTACCAAACGGATGGTCCTGGCGGCGAGCGGCCTGGCTGCCGTGCTGCTGGCGGGCGGCGCCGGCGCCTACTTCTACCTCGCGCCGCAGGGGATCTTCTCGAAGCCGCCGCCCGTGCACAAACTGGACCCGGCCACGCAGGCGAAAGTGAAGAAATGGCTGGACATCGCCGAGACCCATTTCGAAATCGGTCGACTGATGGACCCGCCCGAGAACAACGCGTTCTACGCCTACCAGAAGGTGCTCTCACTCGATCCCGACAACGCGGCAGCCCAGGAAGGGCTGCGAAAGATCGCCAGCACCTACGTCCAGGTGGCAAAGGATACGCTGAAGAAAGGCAACAAGAGCGACGCCGAGGCGCTGGTAAAAGAAGGCCTGAAAGCCTTTCCCGAGAACGACGATCTCGCACGACTCCAGAAGCAGCTCGCGCAGAAGTAGACCCGCAACGTCAATCGTATCCCTGGAACAGGCTGCTTGACCCCTCGGCGCTCTTGGCGTCCTGGCGAGAGCATAATTGTACCGTGTCACCGACGAATTCTGCTGATGAGCCGAAAAGGAGAACCACCCTGGGGGCGAGTGCTCCGGCTGCTCGCCATTGCCTGTCTGGGTTGTGTTGTGGGCTGCGTCCTCCCGGGTTGCGCGACCCCGGTGCAACGGGCGGCCCGGATCGCAGCGGCGTTCGGATTCGAACGCTTTGTCGTCGCCGGCGAGCCATTCGAGCACCTGGTCTACGTCAAACCGGCGAACCGACCCGTGGGCGGATTTCACGTCTATATCGAAGGAGACGGCACGCCCTGGCTCACGCCTTACCAGGTGGCTCTCGATCCGACGCCCAGGCAACCGCTGATGTTGAAGCTGATGCGTCTCGATCCAGCGCCTTCCCTGTACCTGGGCCGGCCCTGCTATTTCGGCCTGATGAAGCACTGTGAGAGCGGCTACTGGACCCACGGCCGCTACTCGAAAACGGTGGTCGACTCGATGGTCGCTGCCTTGAAAGGGATCCAAAGTCGCCTCGGCTGGCGGGGAAGTGTAACCCTGATCGGGTACAGCGGCGGCGGAGCGCTCGCCATGCTCATGGCACCCCGCGTCAAAGACACCTCGGCCGTGGTCACGCTTGCCGCCAACCTGGACGTCGACGCGTGGACGAAGCTGCATGGCTACAGCCCCTTGTTCGATTCGATGAATCCGGCTGTCGAGCCGCCGCTGTCGAGTCGGATCAGGCAGGTTCACATGGTGGGGGGCCGCGACCGCAACGTGCCTGCCCGGATCACAGTGGCCGGCCTCACACACCAGCGTAACGCGCAGATCGTGCGTTTCCCGGACTACGACCACCACTGCTGCTGGGACACGGTATGGCGGTCCATCCTGGACCGCCTCGCAGTCGAAGCGGAGTCGGCGCGGTAGCGGGCCGGCCGATACTTCCGGGTCTTACAACTCCTTGCTGAGGCCGGCGGTGATGCTGTAGTAGTTGAAGTTGCTGAGGCCCAGCACCGTGTCCACCGAGACGAAGGCCTGCAGGCCGTGCGGGAACACCGCGCTGACCCCGCCGCCGAGACGAAAATAGTCCTGATTCGGGCTGTTCGTGGTCAGCTCGAACGCCGTCGTGTCGATCGAATCGCTGGCGAACCGGGCGATGATCGACCGCGAGCCATTATCGAACTCGTGTATCCAGTTCGCCCGGGCATAGGGCTGGACCACGCCGCTGGTGGTGCTGATGGCCTTGGAAAGCTGGGCGCCCACCGTCGAGCGCAGCGACTTCACGGTCTGGTCACTCACCGTCAAGGCCATGCCGAACCCGGGATTGGTGTTGTCAATGGACTCCGTGAACCCGTCGATGCTCGCATCGAGGTAATCGAGCGTGGCCGAGAGGTTGCCCGTCATCCCCCGTCCGGCGTTGATGTCCTTGCCCACGCCCGCGCTCGCAAAGAACTGACTGCCGCTGGTGTCTCCGAGGGCCGTCTGGTTGACCGTCGTCGGCGCCGGGCCCGTGCCGAGCGGCCCCGGCACGCCGGGCACCGTGAACTGGATGCGCCGATGCTGGGTGTAATCGTTGGATCCCGCGCCGATCGTGCCCTGGAAATACAGGCCGCTGTCGGTGTAAGTGGTGCCGTACAGCGTCACGTCGTAGCCGTCGGTGTCCAGCTTGCTGTCATTAGTGAAGTCCGCCGTGGTGCTGATGTAGTCCAGGCTCGCCCCGACGAACAGGGTGTTGCTCACCCGGTAGTCGGCGCCCACGGTGGCGCGCCCGCCGCTCAGGTCGTAGCCGGACTCCAGGGTGGTCGTGTCGCGGCTGCCGGAGGACAGTGCACCGTTACCGTAGACGGTCCAGCGTGAGAAGCTGTCGTCACCGGCGCCGCCGCCCGTCTCGAAATTGTAAGTGAACCGTCCCGAGTCAGGCTGAAAAGCGACCATCGTGCCGCTGTTGCCCGCGTCCGCCAGACGCAGCTTCTGCAGGCGCGTCGCCACGGCCAGCACGCGGATGGCGGAGAACTCCACCAGCCCGCGGCCCTGCGCGGCGGCTTCATCCATGTTCATCTCCCGAAGCACCGTGTTCAAGCCGGTATACTGGCTGCTGCTTCCCTGCGTTCTCTTTCGGTATTGCACGAGCTCTGTGCAACGTCGCTGTAGATCGATCTCCTGCGGGCTGCGGGGGTCACCGCTCACGGGAGCCCGCCCTTCCAGGAACTGCTGTACCACCTGCTGTGGGTTGGCGATATTCGAGGTGGGTACGTTGACTGTCGGAGAGGTCGCACCCCCACTCGACAAGGGTACAGTTGTGGGAACCGCCGTTGAGCCGGGAACCCGCGCGACCAGCTTCGGACACAGTAACTCGACGGCGTTGGCGAGACTGGTCTCGTTTGGCCCCAGCCCCGCCCCCGTCGCGACAATGGCGTCGCCCGTCTTGTCGATGTGATCCGGCCCTTGATTGGAGGCTACCTGGGCTTCGGACTGACTGGGAATCCCAATTGACAGGACGGCAAATCCCGCCAGCACACAGAAAATTCTCGTTGACTCTTTCATTCCTACCTCCTGCAGTTGTTGTTCGAGCATCTCGCTCTGCGGAGGCCTCTGGGGAAACGCTCCTCGACCACCCGGACCTGTATTGCGAGAATAGAGTATCGCGGGTGCCCGTATCAAGGCGACCACCTCGAGCGAGGTCAGGAGGCCACCGGAAAAAGCCCGCGGCAGGAGCTGCATGCGGCACTGATCAATGCAGGTCCCCGCGAGCCGGCAAAGTCGGCAAGCGAACCAGAAAAGCCTGAGGATTCGGCGGCCTGAACCGTTGGTAAGGATAAGATATGCCGCTCGTCCGGCAGAGCAAGGCGACACCACTGCGTGCCAGCGCGCCTCCGAGAGGTTCAGGGGAACCTCGACCGCCTGGCCGCCGACGGTTTGCAAACTCTCCGTCAAGGGGCATATAGTCAAGTTCAGAGCCCTCGATGATTTCGGAAAGCCGTGGCCGCTTATTCTCGATTCCACGCGGAGGTTTGCTCACAGTGACGATGATCAGCCACAAGACGATCAGCAGCATCTCCCATCGCAGCGTTATCGGTCTCTCAGTCGCGGCCACGGTCGCCACGTGCCTGGCCGCCCCGGCTTCTTCACAGGCGGCGGTTCCCGATCCGCGCGTTGGGAAGTTGATGGTTGTGGACTGTCTTCTTCCCGGGCAGGTCAGACAGCTCGGCGGTCGAACCACGTACCTGACGCCCAGAAGACCGGTCAAGACCACGGCAGGCGACTGCGAGATCCGGGGCGGGGAGTACGTAGCGTTCGACCGGGCCAATTACGCCACCTCCCTCAAGATCTGGCTGCCCCAGGCCAAAGCGGGAGACCCTAAAGCCCAGACCTACGTCGGCGAGATCTTCGAGAAGGGGCTGGGCACCCAGCCCGACTACGCGGCGGCCGCGAGCTGGTACAAGAAGGCGGCCGACCAGGGGTACGCGCGCGCCGAGATAGACCTCGGCAGCCTGTACGAGCAGGGGTTGGGTGTTCCCCAGGATATGCGGAAGGCCATGAACTGGTATCGCAGGGCATCGGGCTTGAAGGACAACGACCTGCAATTCGCCTCTTCGATCCGCGTCAGCATGCAGGCCAAGGAGCAGAAGATCCAGGAGCTCCAGCAGCGCTCCGAGCGCAGCGAGAAGGAAGCCGCGGAGCTCAAGCGCCAGCTCCAGCAAGCCCGGGCCGAGCTGAACGGCCGGAAGGAGGAGCTGAAGAAGACCCGCGACAAGCTGAATGAAATCCGAGAGCAGTTGAAGAAGCAGCAGGATGCCATTGGTTCGAAGTCACAGGCAGGGCTGAAGAAACGCCAGGAAGAGCTGGACCGGGAGGAGTCGAGGCTCAAGGGAGAGCGGGATCAGCTCGCCAAGCTCAAGGCCGACCTGGCGGCACGCGCGAAGGCGCTCTCGGCGTCCGACCGGGAAGCCGCCGAGCGAAACAATCAGCTCCAGAGCCTGCTCCTGCAGGAGCAGGCCGATGCCGATCGGCTGCGTGACCGCCTCGAGCAGGTCAACCAGGAGCTCGACAAATCCCAGGCCACCCTCGGCGAGGGCCAGGAAGCGAGCGCCACCCTGCTCGCGCAGCTTCAGGCCGCGCGGAGTGAGCAGGGATCGTTGAAGAAGGCGCTGAAGGATCGCGACGGGCGGATCCAGGACCTGAAGAAGCGTCTCGACACCACCAAGGGCAGCCTGGACAAGGCCGCCGCGAGCTATGCGGACGCGATGAGCAAGCTTCAGAACCGCGAGACGCTTCACGACGTGGAATTGGAGCGCGTCAAGGCGGAGCGGGACCGCGTGGCCCGGGAACGGGATCAACTGGCTCAACAGTCGGCCAAGGACACCGAGCACATCAAGCAGCTCAAGGCAAAGCTCGAGGAGCGGGAGTCCAGTCTCGAGAGCCAGGGGGATCAGCTCGCCAAGCTCAAATCCGACCTGGCAGCGCGCGCGAAGGCGCTCTCGGCGTCCGATCGGGAGGCCGCCGAGCGAAACAATCAGCTCCAGAGCCAGCTATTGCAGAAACGCGCCGACGTCCAGCAGCTCCGCGACCGGCTCGCGCAGGTCAACCAGGAGCTCGACAAATCCCGCGCCTCGCTCAGTGAGGGCCAGGAGGCGAGCGCCACGTTGCTGGCGCAGCTTCAGGCCGCGCAAAGCGAGCAGGATTCTTTGAAGGACGAGCTGAGGGATCGCGGCGGACAGGTCCAGGATCTCCAGAAGCGTCTCGACGCCGCCAAGGGCCGCCTGGACAAGGCTGCCTTGGGCTACGCGGACGCGATGAGCGAGCTCGAGCGCCGCGAAGCGCTTCACGAGGCGGAATTGGCGCGCGTCAGGGCGGACAGGGATCGCCTGGCCCGGGAGCGGGATCAACTGGCTCAGCAGTCGACCGAGAACGTCGAGCACATCAAGCAGCTACGGGCGAAGCTCGAGAAAGAGGAGGCGGAATACAAGGGCAAGCTCGAGACGCTGGAGCAGCAATATGCCCAGAGTCAGCAGAAGTTGAAGCAGGCCCAGGCCAAAGTGGCCGCGGGAGCGTCCACCAAGGTCGCGATGGCCGATGCGAAGCCTCCGGCCATCGACCTCATCGAGCCCCCGGTGACCCTGACTCGCAGCGGCGAGTACACGGCGGAGGTGCGAAAAGATCTGAAGGCGCGCGACGTCGTCGGCAAGATCGAGGCTCCGGCGGGCGTCAAGGAATTCAGCGTCAACCAGCGCCCCGCACAGATCGACAGCAACGGCCTGTTCAAGGTCAGCGTGCCGATGACGACCGATTCGCGAACCCCGGTATCGCTGGTGGTCATCGACAACCTGGGACGCCGGGTCTCTCTGAATATCGACCTGTTCCGGCAACTGGCCCAGAACGGCTCGTCCGGATCATCCGGCACCGACGGAAAGGGCTTCCCCTACATCAAGGGACTCGGAAGATACTTCGCCCTGGTGATCGGAAACAGCCAGTACCAGGACTTTCCTTCTCTTCACACCCCGACGAACGATGCCAAGGCAGTTGCAAAAGTGCTCAAGGACGAATACGGGTACAAGACCAAGCTCATACTCAATGCCACGCGCTACAAGATCATCTCGGCGCTGAACGATTACCGCAAGAACCTCGACCACGATGACAACCTGCTCATCTATTACGCCGGTCATGGCGCCCTGGACAGCGTCAACAACCTGGCATACTGGCTGCCCGTGGACGCCGAGAAGGACAATACCGCCAACTGGATCTCGACCCGCAGCATCAGTGACATATTGAACGTGATGACCGCGAAGCACGTCCTGATCGTGGCCGATTCCTGCTACTCCGGCGCCCTGACCCGGTCGGCGCTCGCTCGCCTTCAAGGCGGCAAGACAGTCGACGAGTGGGTCAAATGGTTCAAGAAGGTGGCGGAGATGCGTACCAGAATGGTGTTGAGCTCGGGCGGGGACGAGCCTGTCAACGACGGCGGTGGCGGCAGCCACTCACTGTTCGCCAAGGCTTTCCTCGAGGCGCTGAAGGACAACCACCACGCCCTCGACGGGTATCGCCTGTACCTCACGATCTCCAAGCTCGTCGAAGCGAGCATCCAGAAGCAGCATCTCGCGGTGAAACAGACACCGGAGTACGCGCCTATCAAGTTCGCCGGCCACGAAGCGGGCGACTTCATATTCCAGCCCACCTAGCAGCCTGAGCGCTGCCCTCCGCTCAGGGAGGGTACCGCAGGTTGCCCGCGAAGCCCGCGCCCACGCGGCGAGAGCCGGCCGTTGGCGTGCGCCCGATTGATCTGCGTCCCGAAAAGCCAGACACTTCGCCTCAGTCAAGATCCATCGAGAACGCCTTGGAGACCACCGGGGAGAAACCGTGACAACTGATCCCGCGTCTGCCCGCACTCAACCGGAGCCTGATGAAGAAAGTGTCCGCGCCGCCCTGCGCGACAGCTTCGGCGTCGAGGGCGTCCTGACCCGCCTGGACGGCGAGCACGATCTCAACTGGCGCGTCGACAGCGCCGATGGAACTTACGTTGCCAGGCTCTCCGGTCACCCGGGTGCCATCGAGGCGCACGAGTTCCAGGCAGCACTATTGGCCCACATTCACCGCGTGGATGCCGGGATCAGGATACCGGTCCCGCTGGAGGCCCATCGCGGCGGCACCAGCGCAGACCTGACGATCGCAGGGCGGGACTGGCGCCTGAGACTGTTCACCTTCGTTCCCGGCCGGGCCCTGCGTCATGCCGGCCGCTCGCCGGAGCTGCTCCGCTCCGTCGGCCGGTTCATGGGCCGGCTGTCCGTCGCGATGCGGGGATTCGGGCATCCAGGCGCGCACCAGGCCAACCCACTGTGGAACCTGGACAACGCCGGTGCGCGCTTCGAGCTGATCGATTTCATCGAGCCGCCGGACGTCCGGGCGTGCGTGGAGCGCGCCGCCGAACGCTGGCGGCGCAACGTCGAGCCGGTGCTTCCTTCCCTGCCCGCGGCAGTGGTCCATCACGATGCCAACGACGACAACGTGCTGGTGGAATCCCGCGACGGAGAATACCGGATCGGCCTGGTCGATTTTGGCGACGCGGTGTTCGCCCGCCGCATCAACGAGCTGGCCGTTGCGCTCGCCTATGCCTTGATGGACGTGCGGGACATCACGGCAGCCGCCCGTGCCGTCATCGGCGGCTACACCAGCGTGCATCCGCTGATGGCGGAGGAGCTGGCCGTGCTTTTCGACCTGGTCGCCGCGCGCCTGGCGATGAGCCTGTGCATCTCGTTCAAGCGCCGGATCGACAACCCGGGCAACGCGTATCTCCAGGTCTCGCAGCAGCAGGCGGCCGGTCTGCTGGGCAGGCTCCAGGCCCTCAATCCACAGTTCGCCGCCTGCATCGCGCGCGCCGCCGGAGGCCACCTGGCCGTCGCGTCGCGCGAAGCCGTAGTGTCGTACCTGTCGGCGCGCAGCGGGACCTTCCAATCGGTGTTCAACTTCGATCTGCACGCGGCACCGAGGACCCTCGTCTCCCTCGACCGGAATTCGCCCGGCATGGAGCACGCGGACGACCCCGTGGCCTACGGCCGGTGGCTGGACGAACGGATGCGCGAAACCGGAGCCCGCTACGCGATCGGACTTTACGCAGAGCGGCGTGACTGCTACACCTCGCCCCAGTTCGAGAGCGAAACCGGCGGCCAGCGCCGATCGGTTCATCTCGGCATCGACCTGTTCGTGCCCGCCGGTACGCCGGTTCGGTCGCCGCTCCCGGGGCGAGTCCTGAGCGCGCAGGACAACGACGCTCCGCTCGACTACGGCACCACCATTATCCTCGAGCATCGATGCGGGCCGGACGGGCCGTCCTTCTGCACGCTGTACGGACACCTGTCCCGCGCCTCGCTCAGGATGGTATCCGCCGGAATGAACGTCGAGGCGGGCCAGACCATCGGCGAGACGGGGACCCACGAGGAGAACGGCGGCTGGACCCCGCACCTGCACTTCCAGGTGATCACCGACATGCTGGGGGAGAGTGGAAACTTCCACGGCGCGGGTGAGCCGGACAACATGGATGTCTGGGAGGCCATCTGCCCGGACCCGAACCTGATCCTGGGACTGGTGCCCGAGACCTTCGAGCCGGACCTGCCGTCTCCCGAGGCGCTCAA
>JBAUWJ010000317.1:0-4786 GCA_049583715.1 Arenicellales bacterium
GTTTCGCTGGAGACGCGGCGCGACGATGAATGAGGTGGCGTGCCCCCGGGACACGTCGCTGTCGGAATGAATTCCGACCCACAGGTGGGCTTGGATCCCGGTCCGCCATCGGGCGGGCTTCAGGCCGGCAAAGGCTTGTGCCACTTCGTGCGTCGCTGTCGGAATGAATTCCGACCCACAGGGATGTGAGGGAGTGCCGGAGATCGTCGGGAACGGGTTTCCGGCCGACCTGCAGGGAGGCGTCGATCCCGGTCTTCTGTGGGTCGGGATTCATCCCGACAAATGTGTGTACCGGCACCTAATGTTGCCCGGCAGCACTGCCAACCTACACAGTTCGCTCGAAGATCAGATCCCAGGTCCGGTGGCCCAGCTTCTCTCCTCGGTCCTCGTACTTGGTCCGGGTCCGGCAGGAGGATTGCGCGAAGCGATTCGGGCCGGCGACGTTCCGCAACATCCCGCAGGCGCTCAGGACCTCCATCATCTGCGCGGCGTAGTCCTCCCAGTCGGTGGCGCAGTGAATGCGGCCGCCGGGCACGAGCCGGGAAGCCGCCATCTCGACGAAGGGCGGCTGAATCAGGCGTCGCTTGTGATGGCGCCGTTTGGGCCAGGGATCGGGGAAGAGAATCAGCAGCTCGTCCAGCGAGGCGGGCGGCACCTCGTCGCGCAGGAATTCAGCCGCGTCGGCCAGGGCTACCCGGACGTTCCCGACGCCGCACTCCTTCAACCGCAGCAACAGCGCGCCGACACCCGGCCGGTACACCTCGACGCCGACGAAATCGCGCGCGGGATCCTGCCGCGCCATCTCCAGCAGCGTCCGGCCGTCGCCGAAGCCGATCTCGCAGACCACGGGCGCCCTGCGACCGAAGACCCGCTCCCAATCGAGAAACCCTTCCTGCGCCTGCAGGCCAAACTCGTCCCAGTACGCTTCGAGCGCACGTTCCTGGGCGCGGGTGATCCGCCCTTCGCGGCGGACAAAGCTCTTGATGAATCTCGGAGGCCGCTCGTCGCTGGTCAGGGGCACCGCCCTGTCAGACGAACGTGCCTTCGATGGGCGACGAGGCACTCCCATAGCGCTTCTTCGGCATCCGCCCCGCCAGGTAAGCTTCACGCCCCGCCTGCACCGCCTTGCGCATGGCGGAGGCCATCAGCACTGGGTTGTCGGCCGCCGCGATGGCGGTGTTCATGAGCACGCCATCACACCCGAGCTCCATGGCCACCGCCGCGTCGCTGGCCGTGCCGACACCGGCATCGACGATGATGGGCACGTCGGCGTCCTCGAGAATGAACAGAATGTTGTAGGGATTGCGGATACCGAGGCCGGAGCCTATCGGCGCGGCCAGCGGCATGACGGCGACGCATCCCGCGTCCTCGAGCTCCTTGGCAACCACCGGATCGTCGCTGGTGTAGACCATCACCTGGAAACCGTCGTCGACGAGCCGCCCCGCGGCGTCGATGGTGGCGACGACGTCGGGGAACAGGGTTCGCTCGTCACCGAGCACCTCCAGCTTGACCAGCGAGTGGCCGTCCAGCAGCTCGCGGGCCAGGTTGCAGGTGCGCACGGCGTCGTCCGCGTTGTAGCAGCCGGCGGTGTTGGGGAGGATGACGTAGTCCGACATCGGGATCACGTCGAGGAGGTTGGGCTCGTCCGGGTTCTGCCCGATGTTGGTCCGGCGGATCGCCACGGTGACGATCTCCGCGCCGCTGGCCTCGATCGCGGCCCGGGTTTCCTCGAGGTCGCGATACTTACCGGTACCGATCAGAAGGCGCGAGTCCAATTCCCAGTCGGCAATCACCAATGGGTCGTCATCGACTACGACGGACGGATCATTGTTGCTCATCGGGAATTGCCCTCGGGACAGGGGCGGCTCAGCCGCCGCCTATGGCAGCGACCACCTCGACGCAGTCGCCGCTCACCAGTACATGCTCCGGGTAGCGGCTGCGGGGCACGATCTCCCGGTTGACCTCCACCGCCACCCGGCGCCCCTGAAGCGCCAGGTCCGCGACCAGTTCAGCCAGCGTGTGGCCCGCCGGCACGGACCGCTTCTCGCCGTTTACAATGATCTCGGAATGCATGCGGACAGCCTAGCGAATCGCCCTCCGGCCAGTCAATTTCTCTTTACCTGACCACCAATATCGGTCAGACTTTCCGCGGGATGAGCATCCCGCCCGTGCTGACGGCCCGGGCCCACGCGGGTGTAGTTCAATGGTAGAACCTCAGCTTCCCAAGCTGATGACGTGGGTTCGATTCCCATCACCCGCTCCATCTCTCCCTGCCGATTGCCCGCTGCAGCCCGACTCCCAGGCTCGAGGGCCATGCCGCGCTCAGGCGAGCTCGGCAAGGAATGCCGCCATCGCTTCCTGGTCGTACAGCCGGAACTCCGCGGCCGATGACCGTTCCCCGAAGGACACGAGCACGCCCAGCGCGCGTGTGCGATCGAGCACACGAAACACGTCTTCGTCGCCCGGCTCGTCGCCCAGGAAGACCGTGAAGAGCGCTCCGTCGCCCGACGTCTTCTCCTGACGTGCGACCACGGACCGGACGCAGAGCCCCTTGTCCCAGGGCATGTCCGGGACAAACTCGATGAGCTTCTTCCCTTTCCGCCAGGTGAGGGAGGCATAGCGCTCCAGCACGTCGCCGGCGGCGGCGTTGATCTGCTGCAGGTCCTCCTTGTCCACCATCCGGTAGTGCAGGGCGAAGGAGAACTTCCGGCGCTCGATCACCACGCCTTCAATGTAATCGAGCCAGTGCTCCAGCTCGTTGGCGGACGTCTCGAGCTCGACCACCGCCTCGTCCAGCGCCTGCCTGTCGATGTCCGGCAGCGCGTCCATGAGATCGAAACCCAGGCCGCCGACGTACTCCGCCCCTTCGACGCCGATCCGCGCTCGCAGGTCCGAAGCCTCGCGCCCGCTGATCACGTACAGCGGATGCGCTGCGGCAACACGCTCCAGGGTTGCACGAGCGCCCTCGTCGAGGACGAAGGGTTCGGTCTGCTCAGCCGCGGACGCCAGCAGGCCATCGCAGTCGATCAGGAGAACCAGGCGGCGGGAGCCCAATCTGTCCCGCAGGATTTCGGCGAGTTGCCGGGGCTGGACGGCACGGGTCATCTACGGCCAATCACCGGGTGAGGGTCAGCTTCATGGAAACCGGATTCTAAACGCAGATTCACCCCTGCGGGTCAATCCTTCGCGCCGGGGCCGGGGCTCGGCCAGGTCTCAGGCCAGGGACTCCCCGTGGCCCGTCGCCAGCATCTGCTCGAGCCCGGCCAGCACGTGCTCCAGCTCCCCGGACAGGAGCTCCCGCCGCCCGGCGTCGCAGAGCCGGAAGACGTCCTCCCGCCGGTCCCGGCTGACGCGGTAGGCCAGCTCCTCATCCGCGCCGCCCCGGTATATCTCGAAGACATCGCCACCGTGCTCGTCGGTGCTCCAGTGCCAGCGGGTGGCCCGCCCATGGGCGATGCTGTGCCCACCGAAGCTCTCCAGCTTCAGTCTGTCCTCTTTGCCTATGAAGTTGTCCGCCAATCGGACGATGTCAGTCATGGGGTCACCGTCACCTCATCTCGTGGCCCGGCCGTGTGCCGGACGCGGCATTGCTCTTCGGGGGGTTGATCCCGGTCAACAACTCCCGGCCCGCCCCGTTGTAGGGTAGCCCGAGTATCGGTGATAACGTTGGATGACGCCACACCGTATCGGAGCCGGAGTGCCCGAGGGCGCCGGCCGAAACACGAACTCGCGAATCAAAACGATTCGAGGTCAACCATGTCGAAAAGAGAAGCCATGCCGACCGAACAGGGCAAGTTCCATGGTCACCGGCGTTTGGAGGAAATGGAGCACGACCCGTACCACGCTCGTGTCAAGCTGAAGGAGCCCACCGTCTGCCCGGATTGCGGAGCGGTTTACTCCCAGGGCCGCTGGGCGTGGGGGGAGGCGCCCGCCACGGCCCACAAAGCGCCCTGCCCGGCCTGCCAGCGCATCAGCGACCAGGTCCCGGCGGCCTTGCTGAGCCTCTCCGGAGACTTCTTTCAGGCCCACAAGGACGAAATCGTCCGTCTGATCGAGAACTACGAAACCCGCGAACGCGCCGAGCATCCGCTCAAGCGGATCATGAGCGTCCGCGAGGAGGATGGCGCTCTGGTGGTGGCCTTCACCGATTCGCACCTGGCGCGCGGCACCGGCGAGGCTTTGCATCATGCCTACCAGGGCGAGCTGGACCACCAGTACATGAAGAGCGACAACCTGTTGCGCGTCGCCTGGCGGCGCTAGGACCCCATCCCGGCAGCTGGTGCCATACCGGTCACCGGCCCGACGTCGGTTATTCGGCGCAGCGCTCGACGCCGCGACCCGGTGCCGCCACGGGACCGGTGTCGAAAATCACCCGCCGCCCGCCACCTGCCTCAGGCACAATGCGGACATGGCGTACCGACTGAAACACAGCAAGGCCGTAGCGGCCGAGATCGAGCGTGTCGTCGTGGAGCAGATCGACCGGGCGACGGCCGGGATCGATAATGCCGGAGTCGACCCCGACACGACCATCCACCAGGTCCGAAAACGGTGCAAGAAGATACGGGCCGTCCTGCGCCTGGCGCGCGGCTCACTGGACAAGGACGGGGTCTACGAAGTGGAGAACGCCTTTTTCCGTGACCTCGCCGCCGAGCTCTCCGACCTGCGCGATGCCGTCGTGCTGATCGAGACCCACGATGAGCTCGCGGGCGACATCGAGAATCCGGATGTCCTGATCGAATGCGCCGCGGTGCGCGGCAGGCTCACGACGCGCCGCCTGGAGATGGCC
>JBAUWJ010000318.1:0-2116 GCA_049583715.1 Arenicellales bacterium
CTGGTGCTCCAGGCCGATGCGGGTAATGCGCGCCTTGACCTCGTCGCGGTCGCCGCCGCCCAGCAGGTCGTCCCTGAGCTGCGCAATCCTGTCACGCGCCCAGAGCGTCGATACCCAGGGGGCCTCACGGACCTCACCGGCGTCGATGGTCCGGCTCCAGTCGCGGCCGGCGTAGCGGCCTGTCACGGTGAGCCCCTGAAAGTGAGCGACGCGCGCCGTCAGGGTCAGCGGCTCCCCGTAGTACAAATCCTGAATGCGTCCGGTACCCGGTTGCGGCTCGGTGCCATGCCAGTCGGCTTTGATGTCCGTCAGCGCCGGCTTCTCGATACGTTGGAACAGCTCGGCCATTTTCGACTGAACCTCGCCACGTTCGCCGATGAAAGTGAAGGTCCCGCGCCCGACACGCGCGGCCCTGCGCATGAAGTACCCGTTCGGCGCCGAGCCGATGCCCACCGTGAACAGGCGCGATGTCCGGGTGCCGTCCGCGATCATGGAGAACAGGGCCTCCTCGTTGCCCACGGCGCCGTCGGTGAGGAGCACGAGCTGCCGCAGCATGCCGGGGCTGACCGGATTGTCGAACGCCAGGCGCAGCGCCGCCGCGATGTTGGTGCCCCCCTGGGCCTGGATGCCCGAAAGGAATCGTTCCGCCTGGGCGAGTGCAGCGGGGTCGGCCGGCTGCGGCGTGGGGAACAGCATCGATGGGGTGTCGCTGAACCGGATCAGGTTGAACCGATCACCGACCCCCAGAGTGGACAGGGCGAAGCGCGCCGCGGCCACGGCCTGCACGATCGAGCTTCCGAACATCGAGCCCGAGGCGTCGATAGCGAGGATCAGCTCGCGGGGCCTCGATGGTACGTCGGTGTCGGGCAGCGGCGGTTGGAGCATCAGGAGCAGATAGCTTTCGCCCCCCTGCGTGTCGACGAAGGCCGCGAGCTTCGGCGCGGTGCCGGCCACGGGCCGCCAGCGGAGCTCGAAATCACGGTCGGCGAACTGCTTCCCGACGAGATGACCCTCCGCCCGTGACTTCCCGGGCCTCGAGATCGCGATCTCGTGGTACGAGCTCTCGACGCTGTCCAGCTCGAAGCCGGCGTCCAGTGTGAAGCGGACCGAGACGGGATTCACTTTGCCGAGCGCCGGCGGGATGGTGTGCGGATTCTGAATATCGGGCGGATCGATGCCGGCGGAAGGCGCAGTGCCACCGCGACCGTCGCGGGTCCTCGGCGGCCTGTAGCGCGGCGGCGCCACCAGGGGTACCCGCAGGCTGTAGTCGTCGCCGACCCGGGAAACCGTTTCGAGATAGGAGAGACGGATAGTGATCGACCCGCCGGGCGGGATGTTCGCGACGGAACTGGTGAAGAGGTTGGGCCGTTGCTGCTCGACGAGCCCGGCCTTCCGGCCCTCCTGGCGGGCCTGCGCGTAGGCCTGCCGGGCTTCTTTCTTCTTCATGACGACTCCGTCGATGACCCGGTCGCCGACTTCCATGCGAAGGTGGGTGACGGCGCTGTCGGCAGGCAGGGGGAACACGTAGACGGCTTCCAGCCAGCTCGTCGAGGGGTTGCGGAATTTCTGTCGGACCTCCACGTGAGCGGCGATGCCGCTGATCGAGATATCGACATCGGTGCTCAGGCCCGGCAGGGGAATGTAGCCCGCTGAGGGGACGCCGACCCGGGCAAGCAGGGAGCCGCAGGCGACATCGTTCAACCGCACGGGACTGCCTTTCAGAGCTGGCGGCTCTTCCGCGGGCCGGGAAGGCGGGGTGCTGGAGCCGTGGGCCGCCAGGGCGACCACCCACATCACACAAGCAAGGACGCAGCGCATGTTGTTCATTTGAAACGCTCCTCGATGACGCTATTGCACCAGAGTGTTCTGTCAGCGAAGGGCCCGACTCATGGCAATCCTCTGAGGAATCATGGCGAACGCCCGCACGGCGAGCTTCGTTTCCCCGCTGCCGAAGCGCGAGCATCTTGCGGGTAGCCTCCGAACCCCGGCCCCACGGAGCCCGGGAGACCATCCGGAGCTTCCTGGCGTTGGCGGAGATCGACCCGGCCGCCATACAATGCCTGTCATGCAATTGGTGCTGTTCCGACACGGCATCGCCGAAGAGCGCGAAGCATTT
>JBAUWJ010000319.1:0-7467 GCA_049583715.1 Arenicellales bacterium
GGGGTCGAGACGCACTGGAAGACCTATTGCGCCAACGCGGCGCGGCCCCTGCCGGCCGGACCCGTTCTCGACAGCCTGCCCCGTGTCTGGGCGTGCAGCGAGTTCATCGCGCGGACCTGCTCCCTGCACCCGGAGGTGCTGGAAGACCTGCGCGAAAGCGGCGACCTCGAGCGCGCTTACGCGGAGCACGAGCTCACCCGGCGCGTCGAGGTCCTCGCGGCCGACATCGAGACCGAGGAGGACCTGTACGCCGCCTCGAGACGGCTGCGCAGGCGCGAGGCGGTTCGCATCGCGTGGCGGGACCTCGCCGGGTGGGCCGATCTCGACGAGGTGATGAGCCTGATGACCGAGCTTGCCGACGCCTGCCTGCAGCTCGCTTTGACCACGCTCTACAACGCCGCCTGCGACCGGCGCGGCACGCCCCGCGACGCCGACGGCAAGCCGGTGGCGATGAGTATTCTCGGCCTCGGCAAGCTCGGCGGGCGCGAGCTCAACTTCTCCTCCGACATCGACCTCATCTTCGCCTACCGCGCCGACGGTGACACCGATGCCCAGCGACCGCTGTCCAACCAGGAGTTCTTCCGCAAGCTCGCGGCGCGGCTGATCCGCGCGCTCGACCACGTGACCGAGGACGGCTGCGTCTTCCGGGTCGACATGCGCCTGCGCCCCAACGGCAACAGCGGTCCGCTGATCCTGTCTTTCGACGCGACGGTGCACTACTACCAGGTGCACGGCCGCGACTGGGAGCGTTACGCGCTGGTGAAGGCGCGGGCCGTGGCCGGCGACGTCGACGGCGGCCGGCGGCTGCTGGACCAGCTCCGGCCGTTCGTCTATCGCAAGTACCTGGATTACGGCGCCATTCAGGCGATCCGCGACATGAAGCAGATGATCGACCGCGAAGTGCAGCGCAAGCACGGCGAGGGCGACATCAAGCTGGGGCGCGGCGGCATCCGGGAGATCGAGTTCATCGTCCAGAGCCTGCAGCTCATACGCGGCGGGCGCGAGCTTCGCCTGCAGAGCAACCGCATCCACGCCGCCCTGCGCGAGCTCGGCCGGGTCGGCGCGCTGGAGTCCGCGACCGTCTCCATACTCGAGACGAGCTACCGCTTCCTGCGCAACCTGGAGCACCGCCTGCAGATGCTGGGTGACGAGCAGACCCATGTTCTGCCCAAGGGAGAGGCGGACCGGGCCAGGGTGGCGATGGCCATGGGCATGGCGGATTGGTCCGCACTCGAGCAGGCGCTCAATGAGGTCAAGAGCCAGGTGCACGAAGCCTTCCAGCGCATCCTCAGCGAGAAACCGCCGCCCGGCGACATGCTGGACACCCTGGGTGACGTGTGGTCCGCGCACATCGATCCCGAGGCCGCGGCGCCGCTGCTCCGGCGTGTGGGCTTCGACGAGCCGGAAGTCACCCTGGAGCTCATTCAGCGGCTGCGGCAGGGCAAGTCTTACCACGCGCACTCGAAGGTGGGCCGCGAGCGCCTCGACCGGCTCATGCCGGTGCTCATTCAGCTCGCCGGCCGGACCGAGCGGCCTCACGAGACGCTGTCCCGCCTCATCCATTTCGTGGAGTCCGTGGGGCGCCGGTCGACTTACCTGATCCTGCTGATCGAAAATCCCCAGGCCCTGGAGCAGCTCGTGCGGCTGTGCGCCGCCAGCGCCTGGGTGAGCAACTGGATCAGCCGCTATCCTCTGCTCCTCGAGGAGCTGCTCGGACCCATCACGGACACGGACGAGTCCTTCGAGGAGCAGCTCGGCGAGGAGATCGAGCAGCGCCTCAAGCCCCTGGACGAGGGCGACATCGAGGGACACATGGAGGCCTTCCGTGAAATCCACCATGCCCAGGTCCTGCGCATCGCCGCCGCGGACATATTCGACGCCATCGACCGATCCCAGGTGGCGGGGCGCCTGTGCCGGGTGGCCGAGAAGCTGCTCGATGCCGTATCCGACTACTGCCGCCGCGAACTCTCCGCGACGCTCGGCGTTCCCACTCCCGCGGACCCGGGCGAACCTCCTGCGTTCGGCATCGTGGGCTACGGCAAGCTGGGCAGCCGCGAGCTCGGCTACAACTCCGATGTCGACCTGGTGTTCATGCACCACGGGTGCGACGCGATGGCCGCCACGACCGGGGGCCGGCGCCCGGTGACCAATGAGCAATATTTCAGTCGCCTCACGCAGCGCATCACCCACGTCATCGCGACGCGCACGCCATCGGGGGTGGTTTACGACATCGACTACCGGCTGCGCCCGAGCGGCGGCTCCGGCCCGCTGGTGACCTCACTGGCGGCGTTCCGCAGCTACCAGGGAGAGCGCGCCTGGACCTGGGAGCACCAGGCCCTGGTCCGGGCCCGTATGGTCAGCGGGCCGGCGGCGCTGGCCGCGGCCTTCGAGGAGGCCCGCCGCGAGGTGATCTGCACCCCGCGGGACCCCGACAAGCTGCGCGCCGACGTCCAGGAGATGCGCGAGCGCATGCGCACGGCCAACGACCGGGGCACTGGGGACGTCTTCGATCTCAAGCAGTGCCCGGGGGGAATCATTGACATCGAGTTCATAGTTCAATATTACGTCCTTCGGCACGCCCACCAGCATCCCGCCCTCGCCGGTCCGCGCGGCACGCTCGAGCTCCTCGGTCTCCTCGGCGATACGGGCTTGATGAGCGGGGACGACGCGGCGGGCTTGAAGGGGGCCTACCAGCGCTACCTGGACGTCGACCACGGACACAAGCTGGCGGAGCTGGAGCCGTTGATCGATAATCAACGACTGGCGGACGAGCGCCGGCATGTATCGGCGATCTGGCGCCGCATCTTCACCTGATCCGACAATCCGATATAGAGGCGGAGGAGAAACAGCATCATGTCATTTGCAGATCGCGATGGCGTCATCTGGATGGATGGCGAGCTCGTGCCCTGGCGGGAAGCGACCGTGCATGTACTCACCCACACCCTGCACTATGGCGTGGGCGTATTCGAGGGCGTGCGGGCGTACCGGACCGGGCAGGGCACCGCGATCTTCCGACTTCAGGACCATACGAGGCGGTTCTTCCGTTCCGCCCGCATCATGGGAATCGACCTTCCCTTCGACCAGGACACCCTGAACGAGGCCCAGAAGAGCGTGGTCCGGGAAAACGGGTTGAGCGAGGCCTATATCCGTCCCCTCGCCTTCTGGGGATCCGAGGGCATGGGGCTGCACGCCCGCAACCTGAAGACCCACGTCGCCATCGCCTCCTGGGAATGGGGGGCGTATCTCGGCGACGAGGGCCTCGCCAAGGGCATCCGCGTCAAGACCTCGTCCTTCAGCCGGCATCACGTCAACAGCACCATGTGCAAGGCCAAGGCCACCGGTCACTACTACAACTCCATCCTGGCCCTCGAGGAGGCGCTCGCCGCGGGCTGCGACGAGGCCCTGCTCCTCGACACCGAGGGCTACGTGGCCGAGGGCAGCGGCGAGAACATCTTCATCGTCCGCGATGGCAAGGTCCTGACGCCGGAGCTCACCAGCGCGCTGGAAGGGATCACGCGCGACACCGTGGTGACGCTGCTCGGCGAGCTGGATATCAAGGTCCACGACAAGCGCATTACCCGCGACGAGGTCTATGTCGCCGACGAGGCGTTCTTCTGCGGCACCGCCGCCGAGATCACCCCGATCCGGGAGCTGGACGGCCGCACCATCGGCGAGGGACGCCGCGGCCCCATCACCGAGAAGATACAGTCCATGTACTTCGACCAGGTCAAGGGCCGGCGGGAAGAACACCCGGAGTGGCTGGTATACGTCTAGGCACGGGAGTCAGCGAGCGGCGGCGGGCGGGAAGCGCCGCGTGAGCCCGGCGCCGTCACGGATACTGGTGGTGGGCCCGGCCTGGATCGGCGACATGGTGATTGCCCACAGTCTGTTTCAGCTCATCCAGGCAAAGCTGGGCGCACCGCTGGACGTGCTGGCACCCGCCTGGACTCATCCCCTGCTGTCGCGCATGCCGGACGTGGACGCGGCCGTCGCCGCCCCTTTCGAGCACGGCCGGCTCCACCTTCGCCGGCGCTTCGAACTCGCCCGGTCGCTGGCGCCGCGCCGCTACGCGCGCGCCTTCGTGTTGCCCAATTCCTGGAAGTCGGCGCTGGTGCCCTTCCTGGCCGGGGTGCCGAAGCGCACGGGCTTCCTCGGCGAGCTGCGCTTCGGCCTCATCAACGACGCGCGCCGCCTGGACGCGGCCGCCATGCCGATGATGGCCCAGCGGTACATCGCGTTGGTGCAGGAGCCGGGAGAGCCGCCCCTGCCCCGCGCGGAGATTCCGGCCCCGCGTCTGGAGGCATCGCCGGCGGCCCTGCAATCGGCCTTGGAAAGCCTCGACCTGACCCTGGACCAACCGGTGCTCGCCCTGTGCCCCGGGGCCGAATACGGACCGGCCAAGCAATGGCCGGAATCGCACTTTGCTGAGGTGGCGCGTCACTATCTCGAGTGCGGCTACGCCGTGTGGGTGATGGGCTCGGAGAAGGACCTGCCGATCGTCCGGGAGGTCGACCGCCTGTCCGGCGGCCGCTGCCGGGTGCTCGCCGGTCGCACCACACTCCTCGAGGCCATCGACCTGCTGTCGGCCGCGGCGCTGGTGGTGAGCAACGATTCCGGGCTCATGCACATCGCGGCGGCGCTGAACCGGCCGCTGGTGGCGGTGTTCGGGTCCACGGACCCCGGGCACACGCCGCCGCTGGGCCGCCGTGCGGCGATCGTCCGGCGCGAGGACCTGCCGTGCAGCCCCTGCTTCCAGAGGAAGTGCCCCCTCGGACACCTGGCGTGCCTGCGCGAGCTGGATGCGGACCGGGTCATCGACGCCTCGGCCCGGCTGCTGGCGGCATGAAGCTGCTCCTGGTCAAGACCAGCTCGCTCGGCGACGTCGTTCAGACCTTCCCGGCGCTGAGCGATGCCCGGCGCCGGATCGAGGACCTCGTCTGCGACTGGGTGGTGGAAGAGACTTACGCCGACCTGCCCGCCTGGCACCCGGCGGTGCGGCACGTCATCCCGGTCGCCATGCGCGGCTGGCGTCGTCCACCCTGGCTGCAGCACCTGCCCGCGGTCACTCGTTTCATTCGGCGGCTGCGGCAGGAGCGCTACGACCTGGTGCTGGACGCCCAGGGCCTGCTGAAGAGCGCAGTCCTCACCCGCCTGGCACGGGGCCGCCGGGCCGGATTGGCGGCGGGCAGCGCCCGCGAGCCGCTCGCCGCCCGGCTGTACGATCAGACCATGGCGCTGCCCGCGGGCGGCCACGCCATCGACCGCAACCGCAGCCTGTTCGCCGCGGCCCTGCGCTATGACATCCCGGAGTCCCTGGACTATGGTCTGCGCCTGCCCGGCGCGGCTGAACGGGGAGATGCCGCGGAGGACCCGTACCTCGTGTTCATCCCCGGCACGACCTGGCCCAGCAAGCGATGGCCCCCCCGACACTGGCGGGCGCTGGCGCAGGCCGCGAGCGACGCGGGCTGGCGGGTCCGGGTGATTTCGGGCACACCCGCCGAGGGCGACACGGCGCGCGCGATCTGCGAAGGTCTGCCCAACGCCGAGGCACCCGCGGCGATGTCCATTCCCGAGCTCGCACGCGCGCTGCATGGAGCCCGCGCGGTGGTGTCGGTGGATTCCGGTCCCGGCCACCTGGCCGCGGCCGTGGGCACGCCGGGCGTGTCGATCTACGGCGCGACGGATCCGGCCCTGACCGGTATCCGGGGCGCCGCCCAGAGGCACCTGTCCGCGGACTTCGAGTGCTCGCCGTGCCTCGAGCGTCGCTGCCGCTTCACCGACCACGGCCAGGTGCATCCCGACTGCTACGCCACGGTGCCCCCGGAGCGGGTGTGGGGTACACTCACCGATCTCATCCAATTACGCGAACGATCACTATGACTGCCACTGTTCTGGTGACCGGCGGCGCGGGCTATATCGGCTCCCACACGACCCGGCAGTTGGTGCAGGCCGGCTTCGACGTCCTGGTGGTCGACAATCTCTACTCCGGTCACTCCTGGGCGGTGGACCCGCGGGCCCGGTTCTTCGAGATGGACGCCGGAGACGGTCCCGGTGTCGCCGCGTTGCTGCGCGCGCACGCGCCGGTGGAGGCCGTCATTCACTTCGCCGGCCACATCGTGGTGCCGGAATCGGTGCGCCAGCCCCTCAAGTACTACAGCAACAACGCCATCGCCTCCACCAGCCTCATCCGCGCCTGCCGCGAGAACAACGTCCAGCGCTTCCTGTTCTCGTCCAGCGCCGCCGTCTACGGCCAGCCCCGGCACGTGCCGATCACCGAGGACGCGCCCACCGCGCCCATCAACCCCTACGGGCGCAGCAAACTGATCACCGAGTGGACCCTGGCCGACGTCGCGCACGCCTCCGGGATCAACAGGGCCGAAGATCCCTTCCATTACCTGGCCCTGCGCTACTTCAACGTCGCGGGCGCCTCGCTGGACGCGGTACTGGGCCAGGCGACGCCCGAGGCCACGCATCTCATCAAGGTGGCCTGCGAAGCCGCCTGCGGCAAGCGGCGCGGCGTCGAGATCTTCGGCACCGATTACCCGACGCCGGACGGAACCTGCGTCCGCGACTACATCCACGTGGAGGACCTCGCCGCCGCCCATGTCCTGGGCTTGAGATACCTGCTGGATGGCGGCGAATCGGCGGTGCTCAACTGCGGCTACGGCCGCGGCTTCAGCGTCCGGGAGGTGATCGATACGGTGCGCGAGGTGAGCCGCACGGCGTTTCCGGTGGTGGAAGCCGCCCGCCGGCCGGGCGACCCCGCCGTGCTCGTCGCCGACAGCACGCGCATCCGCGAACAGCTCGGCTGGTCGCCCCTGTACGACGACCTGGAGCTGATCTGCCGTACGGCCTGCGAGTGGGAGCGCGGGCTCGCGGCGCGGGTGTCGCGCGTCGGCTGAGCGCCCCATGCGGCTGGCGTTCTGCCTCTACAAGTACTTTCCGCACAGCGGACTCGCGAGGGACATGCTGCGCATCGCCGACGAGGCCATGGAGCGGGGACACGCCGTCGACATCCACACGCGGCAGTGGCAGGGCGAGAGGCCAGACAACATGCGGGTCACGGTCCTCGACGGCGGCGGCCTTTCCAACCACGGCCGCGCCGAGCGCTTCATTCGGCTCGCCCAGTCACGGCTGCGCGGCGGATCCTTCGATGCCGTCGTCGGATTCAACAAGATGCCGGGCCTGGACTTCTATTACGCCGCCGACGCCTGCTTCGTCGCCCGGGTGCGCCGGCGCTATCCGCGCGCCTACGAGCTGACACCGCGTGTACGCACCTGGCGCCGCCTGGAACAATCCGTCTTCGGAGCCGCGTCCCGCACCCGTATTCTCCTGCTGAGCGAGCCGGCCCGCCTCGAATACCAGGCCTTCTACGCGACCGCCGACGAGCGCCTTCGCCTGCTGCCGCCGACGCTCGGCCGGGTCCATCGGTCCGGGCCGCTCGATCCCCGGCGCCGCACCGCGCTG
>JBAUWJ010000320.1:0-32392 GCA_049583715.1 Arenicellales bacterium
ATCCCGCCCCCACCAACCGGACGAGGAGCGGTTCCACGCCATCCATTCCGAGGATGTGCAGTGGACGCCATTCCCAGCCTTCCCGCCACCGGCCCGTCTGGCGATTCTGGTCGGCGACCCGACGAAGCCCGGTCCCTACGTGATCCGCGTCAGGATGCCGGCCGGCGTCAAAATGATGCCGCACAAACACCCGGAAGACCGCATCTACACAGTGCTTTCGGGCGTCTTCTACATCGGCCTTGGGGAAGAGTTCGATGAGAGCAAGTTAACGGCCTACGCCCCGGGCAGCGTGATTGTCCTGCCGGGCGGTCAGCCGCACTTCCATTGGGCGAAGTCGGGCGAATATATCACCCAAGTCACCGCCATCGGACCGCTCGGCCTGACCTATGTCGATGTGGACAACGATCCGCGGAATCATGGCCAAGTGCCGGCCACGACCTGACGGATTTCGGATTGCGGAGACGGAAATCAATGCGGTCTGACGCCTCTTCCTCCTTTGTACATAGGCGATATCAGCAATCGCTTATCATGATGACGCCTCCTGCCGGAGAGGTTCGTCATGCCTGACTTTGACGCGATCATCGTCGGGACCGGGCAGGCCGGACCCTCTTTGGCGTTCCGCCTGGCCGGGGTTGGGATGAAGGTGGCCGTCGTGGAGCGACATCTCGTCGGCGGGACCTGCGTCAATACGGGCTGCGCCCCGACCAAAACTCTGGTAGCGAGCGCCTACGCCGCCCGGATCGCGCGACGCGCCTCCGAGTATGGTGTGGTAATCGGGGACGATATCGCCATCGACATGGGGCGGGTCAAGGCGCGCAAAGACGAAGTTGCGACAGCCTCACGAAACGGGCTTACCTCAGCCCTGGAAGACGATGCAAGCATCGCACTCTACCGCGGCCACGCCCGGAGCCGTCAATGAATAGCGTACAAGTCGCGCAGAACAGCTATGAGATGCCCCCGCGAGACGGGATCAGCATCGCACATTTTCTTACCGTCACCGATGTCGAGCGATCGGCTCGCTACTACGAGCAGGTCTTCGGCGCTCGCATCCTGAGCCTGGGCGACGGCAAGGGCACGCCGGGCTGTCTTCAGCTCGCGAATATGTGGTTGATCGTGAACATCGGGGGCGGGCCAACCCCGGACAAGCCCACGGTAACGCTCAGCGTCCCCGATCCGAGTCACATCAACAGCTTTATGAATGTCCGCGTTGCGGATATTCAAGCGTGCTATGAGTTATGGAAAAGCCGAGGAGCGGAGTTCATTACGGAGCCGTTGGACAAGTACGGCGAGACGCGCTGCTACATCCGCGATCCTGACGGTTACATTATCGAGGTCGGACAGAGCAAGCCGGACGTTGCGTACGGTTGACGTTCAGGCCAGTACCGGACGCCGACTTCGGGCATTGCGGGACAGGAGCTCTATTTCCCGTCCCACCTGTTCGTGAGAACTTCTGTCGGCTGACGTCAGGCACGACTCCAGTCGATGAATGAGATGTACGCCTGCTCCCCAGAGGGCAAGAGCTGACGGTGGCGGCAAAGCGCTGAGCGGATGTCTCGGCCTCGGCGGGTCTCGGTCGCCGCGGTCTGTCGAGGTCACGTGATGTCGCGGTGCGCTGTTGCTTGGGCTGATCGACTCCGTCATCCAATTCGGCAGATCTCGACGCTCGTTGCGGACTCCGTCTCATTCCAAAGTATCGGCGATACCTTTGTCCAATAGCCGAACCCTCACACTTCGAGTCTAATCAGTCAGGCTCTTATGTATCAGGTTTACTCGCGCAGGCGAAAACTGAAAGTGAAAGCGATTGGCGAGGGGAACAAAGAAGGTGCTCGCGATGAATAGGCGATGTATGCATTCAGACCACAAGGGAGAAGGGACTGTGGGAGAACAAAGCAAGATCCTGGCGCTGGTGCTCGCGGGTGGGCAAGGTACACGCCTTCGCCCACTAACGAACAAGCATGCGAAGCCGGCGCTGGCCTTCGCCGGCGGCCATCGGATCGTGGATTTTGTGCTGAGCAACCTGCGCAACTCCGGAATCTCGCACGTCTACGTTCTCGCGCAGTACAAACCTTACTCGCTGATCGAACACCTCCGCACAGCCTGGGACCTTTCCACGGTCAGGGGGGACCACGTGCTCAAGGTCGTGCTTCCGCGAAACGCAGGCCGCGCAGGCCGGCTCAAAGGCACAGCCGATGCGGTCTATCAGAACCTTGACCTGATCGAACGGCACAGACCGGATCTCGTCGCGGTGTTCGCTGCGGACCACGTCTATCGCATGGACATCCGTCAGATGGTCGATTTCCACAACACGCGGCATGCCGACGTCACGGTGGCGGCCTTGCCGGTGCCTCTGGAGAGAGCGTCGTCTTTCGGGATCGTTGACGCAGACTCGGAAGGACGAGTGCGGGAGTTCGACGAAAAGCCCAAGCGACCGAGTGCCATGCCGCACAGAGCGGATCATGCCTACGCATCGATGGGAAACTACCTGTTCCGGCCCGAGGCCCTTATCGCCGGCCTGCATCGGGCACACGCCCTTTCCGAACATGATTTCGGCCGGCATTTGCTGCCCCGCTTCGCCCGGCACTACCGGACCTATGCATACGACTTCGCGACCAACAGCGTGCCGGGCGTTCAGCCCCATGAGGAACGCGCTTACTGGCGCGACGTTGGCACCCTCGAGGCCTACCGGGCGGCGCTCGCGGACACTGTCGGGCCGCAGCCGCGCTTCCAGCTCTGGAACCCTGAATGGCCGATCCGTGGTGGGCGGGAAGAGCGGACAGGGACTCGCGGGCCCGAAGCCGATACGAAGATGATGCGCGAACTGCGCGGACGAGCCGCGGCGCGTCTGCGTGCGGTGGAGCACAAGCAATTCGACGAGGAGTACTCGGCGCGTTGAGAGCTGGGAATACCGACAAGTGCAAGCCTTCCGGTCGCCTTCTCCACCGCGCGTCCGAGGGTGGCGTGGTCGACGGCGTGGTGCGACCCAATGGCGCTCATGATCGGGGCGTCGCCACCGTGGCGCTTGCGCGAATTCCCGCGATTGCCGCCACGTAGTCCGTGGCACCGAAAATCGCCGAGCCCGCGACAATGGCGGTGGCACCGGCGGCGGCCACCTGTCCTGCGGTCATCGGGTTCTCGCCCCCGTCGACCTCGATGATCGGCCGCAGCCCGCGATCGGTACACATCGCGCGCAGCCGGCGGATCTTGGGAAGCATCTCAGGAAGGAAGCGTTGGCCGCCAAATCCCGGGTTCACCGTCATCACGAGAATCACGTCGCAAAGGTGCAGGACATAATCGATGAATTCCGGCGGGGTCGCCGGATCCAGCACCACTCCCGCTTTCTTTCGAAGCGCGCGAATGCGTGTGAGCGTTCGATGCAGATGGATGGTGGAACCCGGGTCCGCGTGCACGAGCAGGTGATCGGCCCCCGCTTTCGCGAAAGCTTCAAGATAGCGCTCAGGCTCGACGATCATCAAATGGACGTTGATGGGCTTTCCCGTTGAGCGCCGCACGGCTTCCACCACGAGCGGTCCGACCGTAATGTTCGGCACAAAGCGGCCATCCATGACGTCGACATGGATCCAGTCCGCGCCGGCGGCGTCGACAGCGTTCACCTCTTCGCCCAACCGCGCGAAGTCGGCGGCTAACAGGGATGGAGCGATCAGGATAGACGGCCGCGGTGCCCGATCCGATGCCTTGCCGGTTTCGTCAGCGCGGATGCGTCGGGAGGTCATGCCTTGCGCGATCCTGCACGACGGGGCATTCGTTTCTCGCCAACGGCGGCTCGATCGACGAACCAGGAGAGCTCGCCGACCGGCCGCACCCGCGCCGCCGGCACGTGGGCGTTTCCGGCACGGATTGCGCCAAAGATCCGGGCCTTCTCTACTCCGGCTACCAGAAAGGCGACGCGGCGACTGCTCTCGATCACCGGATAGGTCATGCTGACACGGATGTCGGGTCGCCCATGCAGGACGGCGGCAATCCAGAGCTTGCGCTCCTCGAGCACCGGTTCACCGGGCAGCAGCGACGCCGTATGGCCGTCGACGCCGAGTCCGAGCAGCGTCACATCGAAAAGCGGGCGAGCTGGGTCGAGGGTGACCGCGCCATATGATTGTTGCAGCGTGTGCTCGTAGCGTCGCGCAGCGTCTTCGGGCTCCCCGTCGGTGGGAATCGGGTGGACGTTCTCCGGTGGCACCGGCACCTTGGAGAGCATCACCTCGCGCGTCATTCCATAGTTGCTTTCGGGATGGTCGTGGGGAACGAAGCGCTCATCGCCCCAGTACCAATGCACGCGCTGCCACGGGAAGCGGTCGCGGAATCGTCCGGAGGCCAAAAGCGCGTAAAGTGCCTTCGGCGTCGACCCGCCGGAGAGGGAGACCCGGCAAGGAACGTCCGCCGTCAACGCTGCAGCGGTCATCCATTCGGCCGCGTGGGCGGCGAGTGCTGCACGATCCGGCAAAACCTCGATGCGCCCAATGTCTGCCATTCGTCAACTCGCGGGGTCGGGGAGCCGCCGTTCAAGCCAATGGTCGCCACGCGCGGCCGCTCACCGCCAGGAGTCTGTCAGCCGCCACCGGCCCGCTTCCTCCCGCGGCATAATTGGGAAAATCACGCGGCGGATTGTCGGCCCATGCATCGAGGATGGGCTGCACCGCTCGCCAGCCCGCTTCGACGGTGTCGGCGCGTTGAAACAGGGTAGCGTCCCCGAGCATGCAGTCATAGATCAGCGTCTCGTAGCCGGTGTTGCATGCGACCTTGAAATAGGTCTCGTAGGCAAAGTCCATGCTGACCGTGCTCAACCTCACGGATGGGCCCGGGTGTTTGGCTGCGAATTCCAGTGCAATGCCCTCGTTCGGCTGGATACGGAGAATCATCCAGTTTGGGTGCATCCGTTCTACATCCGTGTTGCGGAAGAGCGCGAACGGAGCCTGCTGGAAGCGGATCGCGATTTCTGTCGACCGGCGTTTCATGCGCTTGCCGGTGCGCAGATAGAACGGCACACCGGCCCAGCGCCAGTTGTCGATGCTCAGCTTCCACGCGACGAAGGTCTCGGCGGTCGAGTCGGGCGACACGGCAGGTTCGTGACGATACGGGCGCACCCGATCACCCAAGACGGTGCCGCCGTCGTATTGCCCGCGGACTGCATCTCTCATCGCCTGTGCCGGCTCGATTTGTCTGATGGCTTGGAGCACCTCCGTCTTCTTGGCCCGAACCGCATCGGCATCGAAGGAGATCGGCGGCTCCATCGCCGTCATCGCCAGAAGCTGCAGCACATGGTTGGGCACCATGTCGCGCAGCGCTCCGGTTTTCTCATAGAATTTGCCGCGGTGCTCAACGCCGATGGTCTCGGCGACGGTGATTTGAACCTCATCGATCTGTTGGCGATTCCACAACGGCTCGAACAAGCCGTTGGCGAAACGCAGCGCCATGATGTTCTGGACCGTTTCCTTGCCGAGGAAATGGTCGATGCGATAGATTTGATGCTCCTTCAGCGTTTTCAGGATGTCCGCATTGAGCGCCCTGGCTGAAGTGAGGTCGTGACCAAAGGGTTTTTCGATCACGGCACGGCGCCACTGACCGTCTCTTTCGGTAACGAGGCCGACGGCGCCGAGCGCCGCAATCACCGGCGCGAAGAAGCGGTCGGCGACGGCCAGATAGAACAGATAATTACCAGCGGTGCCCCCGGCCTTGTCCAGTTCCGCCAGATGATCGCGTAACCGTGTGTAGGTAGCCGGATCGTTGATGTCGCCCTGCGCATAGCTCATGCGGTCGGTGAGCCAGCGCCAGACGGCTTGGTCCAATTCATCGACGTGGAGCCGCCCCCCGTGAACGACGGAGCCTCCCATCGCGTCAGTGAGGTGTGTGCGCCATTGCTCGGCGGTCGTCCCGGCGAGGTCGACCCCCACAAGCCGAAAACGGCTGGAAAGTCGGCGGGCATGGGCGAGGTTGTAGAGTGCCGGCACGACCAGGCGCCTGGTAAGATCGCCGGCCGCTCCGAAAACCACCATTGCGCATGGCGGCGCGGCCCGGGCGCCTTCGATCTGCGATACCGTCGCGATCAACGGCGACTGCCCGGCTTCGATAATCTGATCGTGCGTGTCCAGCATTGCGGTCTGCTCCTTCGTCCCGGTCTCACCTCACGGTATTGCGACCTTCAAAGCGAGGCGCGGTCAACTGCATCTGAGCGCTTCCATGGCAACTGCAATGACCCGCTCCGGCTCGAAACCAAACTTGCGCTGCAGTTCCTCGAGCGGCGCCGAGGCCCCGAACGTCTTCATGCCGATAACTCGGCCGGCAGCGCCGATATAGCGGTCCCAACCGAGCACCGAGCCCTGCTCCACGGCGACCCGTGCCGTGAGCGCGGGCGGCAGCACCTCCTCCCGATAGGATTGCGATTGTTCTTCGAAGATGTCCCATGACGGCATCGAGACGACGCGTGAACGCACCCCGCGAGATACCAGAACCTCATGGGCTTGGATCACAAGCGCCACTTCGCTGCCTGAAGCAATGAGAATGAGCTCCGGTGACCCCCCGGGCGCGTCGGCCATGACATAGGCGCCACGTGCGAGGCCGGCCGCCGACCCATACCGCTGCCGATCAAACGTCGGTAGTGGCTGACGCGAGAGCACGATCACCGCCGGCTTTTGCCGGAGTTGCAGGACACAGCGATAGGCCTCCACCACTTCGTTGGCATCAGCGGGCCGCAATACCACCAGGCCGGGAATGGCGCGCAGCGAAACGAGCTGCTCGACAGACTGATGCGTCGGTCCATCTTCGCCATCGCCCATGGCGTCATGAGTGAGAACGAAGATGGTCGGAAGCTCCATCATGGCGGAGAGCCGAATGGCCGGCCGGGCGTAATCGCTGAAGATCATGAAGGTCGCGCCGAACGCTCGCAGCTTCGACAGAGATAGTCCGTTGACGATCGCGGCCATTGCGTGCTCGCGAGTCCCGAAATGCAGATTGCGCCCGGTTAACGATCCAGGCTCGAAATCCCCGGCATCCGCAAACTTGAGCGTTGTGCGGTTGGACGGTCCGAGGTCCGCAGAGCCGCCGATCAGCCAGGGTATGTTCCGAGCCAGCACGTTGAGAACCTGCCCGGAGGCGTCGCGTCCGGCGATGCCTCTCGGATCGGCCGGAAAACTCGGCATATTGCGATCCCACCGCGCCGGCAGCTCGCGCCGCTGCATCTGCTCGATCTCGGTCGCGAGCTCGGGAAAATGCGGGCGGTAGCCGGCGAAGAGTGCCGCCCAGTCGCTTCTTGCCTTGGCGCCGCGCTTGCCGATTCCCTCGGCAAAATGCTGCACCACGGCGTCGGGTACGAGAAATTCGGCATCCTCCGGCCACCCATATGCGCGCTTGGCCAACCGCACCTCGTCCTCGCCCAAGGGCTCGCCATGGGCCGCGGCAGTGTCGACCTTGTGGGGAGATCCGTAGCCGATGTGGCTGTCGAGAATGATCAGCGTGGGCCGGCCCTTGGTCGCACGGAAGTCCGCAAGCGCCTCCGCGATCCGCTCCAGATCATTCGCGTCGCCCACACGCAGCACGTTCCAGTGGTAGGCAAGGAACCGCGTCGTGACGTCTTCGGTGAAGGTAATCCTGGTGTTTCCTTCGATCGTGATGTGATTGTTGTCGTAAATCCAGCAAAGATCGTCGAGGCCGAGATGGCCCGCCAGCGAAGCCGCTTCCGAGCCGATGCCTTCCATCAGGCAGCCGTCGCCGCAAATGGCATAGATGTTGTAGTCGAAAACCTCGAAGCCCGGCCTGTTGTAGCGGGCGGCAAGCCACTTACGCGCCATCGCCATACCCACGCTGTTGGCGATACCCTGGCCGAGTGGACCGGTCGTTGTCTCGACACCCGACACCCAGTGATACTCCGGATGCCCCGGCGCCTTGCTGCCGAGCTGGCGGAAACGCCTGATGTCCTCGAGAGTGACAGCGGGATGGCCAAGTTGCTCGTAGTCCGCGTTCACGGCGCGCGTCCCAGTCAGATACAACACCGACCACAGCAACATCGAGGCATGGCCGTTCGACAACACGAAGCGATCGCGGTTGGGCCAGATCGGATCCTTCGGATCGAAGCGCAGGATTTCATTCCACAGCACGTAAACCAGCGGCGCCAGCGCCATAGGCGCGCCGGGGTGGCCGGATTTCGCTTGCTGAACCGCATCGATGGACAGCGTGCGGATCGTATTGACTGCGAGCGTATCCAGTTCGGCAACGGTCATTTCCTGTGGCTTTATCTTCTGCTGCATTTGGGTCCCCCTCCGTTTCATCCGGCCCGCTTTGCAGCCGGCTCTTCAACATGGCCTCCGAACTCGTAACGCATGGCGGAGAGCAGCTTGTCGGCGAAATCCGCCTGGCCGCGCGAACTGAACCGCTCATACAGCGCCGACGACAGCACATGGGCCGGCACGCCTTCGTCGATGGCCGCCTTGATGGTCCAGCGCCCCTCGCCAGAGTCGGATACACGCCCGGCGAAACGCTTCAGCTCGGGATCCTGCAGCAAAGCCGTCGCGCAAAGGTCGAGCAACCAGGAAGCGACGACGCTGCCACGGCGCCACACTTCGGCAATGTCAGGCAGGTTCAGAGCGTATTTGTAGTGGTCAGGATCGCGCGGCGGTGTGGTTTCGGCATCAATCGCGGCGGCCGTGTCGCCGACATTGGCCGCCTCGAGAACGGCGAAGCCTTCGGCGTAGGCCGCCATCACACCGTACTCGATGCCGTTGTGGACCATCTTTACGAAATGGCCGGCACCGTTGGGGCCGCAGTGCAGATAGCCCTGCTGGGCGGTGTCGCCGGACTCTTCGCGTCCGGGGGTGCGCGGAACGTCGCCCTGGCCCGGTGCGAGTGACGCGAAGATCGGATCGAGATGACCTACGACCTCGTCCTCGCCGCCGATCATCATGCAATAACCGCGCTCCAATCCCCAGACGCCACCGCTGGTACCGACATCGATATGGTGAATGCCCTTGTCACTCAGTTCCCTTGCGCGCCTGATGTCGTCGATGTAGTAGGAGTTTCCGCCGTCGATCAGGATGTCGCCCCGGTCTAGATGGGGCAGCAATCCTGCGATGACGTTATCGACGGCGCCGGCCGGCACCATCAACCAGAGCACGCGTGGTCCAGTCAGAGCATGGACAACTTCCAGGAGGGACGACGTGCCGCGGGCTTTGAATTTGACGAGCTCTGCGACTGCCTCGCTCGAACGATCAAACACGACACAGTCGTGACCGCTCTCGAGCAGGCGCCGAACCATGTTGGCCCCCATCCGACCCAGTCCGATCATTCCCAGCTGCATGCGTTGGCCCTCCATCGAGGGGCAGGTCCAGGGCCAGCGGACGGAACGAACCGCATCGCCCGGTGGCCGCGTCGCGACATCATCCCGATCCCTTGCGCTTGCGGTAGCGCCGGATCAACGTATTGGTCGAGCTGTCGTGCTCGAGCTTCGGCTCGGTCGGACTCTCGAGTTGCGGAATGATCTTCTGGGCGAGCGCCTTGCCAAGCTCCACACCCCACTGATCGAAGGAATCGACCTGCCAGATGGTTCCTTGCGTGAACACGATATGCTCGTAGAGCGCGACGAGCTTGCCCAACGTCGCCGGGGTCAGCGCCTCGAGCAACAGCGTATTGGAAGGACGATTGCCCTCGAACAGCCGATGCGGCACGAGGCGGTCGGACGTGCCTTCCGCCCTGACCGCGCCCGCCGGCTTGCCGAAGGCCAGCGCCTCGGTCTGTGCAAAGACATTAGCGGTCAGCATGTCGTGGTGGCGGCCCAGCGGATTGAGGGCGCGCGCAAACGCGATGAAGTCACAGGGAATGAGGCGCGTCCCCTGATGGATAAGCTGATAGAACGAATGCTGGCCGTTGGTGCCGGGCTCGCCCCAATAGATCGGGCCGGTGTCATAGTCGACGCGGACGCCGTCGACCGTCACGTGCTTGCCGTTGCTCTCCATGGTGAGTTGCTGGAGGTAAGCCGGAAAGCGCTGGAGATACTGCTCATAGGGCAGTACGGCGACGGTCTGGGCGCCAAAGAAGTCCGCGTACCACACGCCAAGCAGGCCCATCAGCACCGGCATGTTGCGTTCGAACGGCGCGGAGCGGAAATGTTCGTCCATCGCGTGGAAGCCGCTCAGCATGGCGCTGAAATTTTCCGCGCCCACCGCCAGCATGGTCGAAAGCCCGATCGCGGAGTCCATCGAATAACGGCCGCCGACCCAATCCCAGAAGCGAAACATGTTCACGGTGTCGATGCCGAACCGCGCGACCTCCTGCGCATTGGCCGACACGGCGACAAAGTGCCTGGCGATGCCCTCCTCATCCTTGAGCTTCGAGAGCCACCACGCACGCGCCGTACGCGCGTTGGCCATCGTTTCCAGCGTCGTGAAGGTCTTGGAGGAGACGATGAATAGTGTCTCGGCGGGGTCGAGGTCACGCACGGCTTCGGCGAAAGCCGTGCCATCGACATTGGAGACGAAGCGGAACCTCATCGTGCGTTCGCTGTAGTGCCGCAGCGCCTCGTAGGCCATGACCGGGCCCAGATCGGATCCGCCTATGCCGATATTGACGATATTGCGAATACGCTTGCCTGTATGACCCCTCCACTCCCCGCCGCGCACGCGAGCGGAAAAATCGGCCATCTTATGGAGCACGGCGTGCACGTCCGGCACCACGTTTCGTCCGTCGTGCATGATGACGGCGCCCCGCGGCGCGCGCAGCGCGATGTGCAGCACCGACCGGTTTTCGGAGACATTGATCCTGTCACCGCGGAACATGGCGGCGATGCGCTGATCGAGACCGCATTCACGGGCAAGCTGACACAGAAGCCTCATCGTTTCGTCGGTGACGCGGTTCTTGGAATAGTCGAGATACACGCCGGCCGCATCGAGGGCGAATCGCTCCCCGCGGGCATCATCATCGGCGAATAGCCGCCGCATGTGGATCTCTTTCAACTTGCAGAAGTGCCGCGCAAGCAACGCCCAGGCGGGTCTGCTGCGCAGAGCTGGTGCGCCCGGTCCCCCGCTATCGGTTTGTGGCAAGCCCATGTGCTGATGGGTCACGATGGTCATGTATCACCCCGCTTCGCGCATTGCCGTTCTCTTGGACTCGACACAAGCCATCAGATCGTTCCAGGATTGAACGAATGACCTGACACCTTCCTCTTGAAGACGGCCCGCCAGGGCATCGACGTCCACACCGGTTTTGGCAAAGCCGGCGAAAACCTCCTCGCATTCGCCACCATCGGGTCGGAGGACCTCCCCGATCTCACCATGATCCGCGAAGGCTTCGAGCGTGCTTTCGGGCATGGTGTTAACCGTGAAAGGCGCGGCCAGCGCCTTCACGTAAAGGATGTCGGACGCTTTCGGATCCTTCGTGCTGGTGCTCGCCCACAGCAGACGCGGAGCGCGCGCCCCCCGATTCGCGGCGCGCAGAAACCGCGCTGAAGCGAGCAACTCACAGTAAGCCCTGTACGTGCGCTGAGCGACCGCGATGCCCAGCCGATTGGCCAGTTCAGGCGGCGCTTCCCTGCTCACGGCCACATCCCAACGGCTGACGAAAATCGAGGTGACCGAGACGACAGCGGGATCGAGGCCCGCGCCGATGCGCCGCTCGATGCCGCGCAGATAGGCCTCCGTCGCGGCGACATATTGCTCGCGGGAGAACAGCAGGGTGACGTTGATCGGGATGCCGGCGAATATCGCGGACTCGATCGCCGCCAATCCTTCGGCGGTGCCGGGTATCTTGATGAACAGATTCCTTTTGCCGGCGCGCTGATGAAGGTCGCGCGCCGCCTTGGCCGAGCGTTCCGCGTCGTAGGCCAGAGACGGCGAGATCTCCAGCGATACCCAGCCGTCGACCCGGTCGGTACGCTCGAATATCGGTTGAAACAGATCGGCGGCCCTGCTCAGATCCTGCACCGCAAGATCGAAAAACAAGTCCTCCGCGGATCTTGTGCAAGAACCATTTCGCGAAATGTCGCCGTCATAATCGGTGCTGTTCCTGATGGCACGATCGAGGATGGTTGGATTCGAAGTCAGCCCGGTCACCGAGAATTCATCGATGTACTGCTGCAGCGTGCCGCTATTGAGCAAGCTGCGCGTGATATTGTCGAGCCATAAGCTTTGGCCGAGATCGCGGACTTTACTCGTTGGTTTCATTGAACTGGCTCCACCTGAACTCGGAAATCGGCGATCTCAGACACGCCCACACCATGTCGGCGCCGAGCAGGTCGACGACATCGTCAATCATCCGGTCGGCTATCACCGAGCCGCCGATATTCCAAACAGGCTCGCCCGGTCGATCCGCCGTCACTACGCGTCGCTTGTGTTCGATATACACGAACTCCCGCTCGTATTGCGACGGCCACAATATGTGCCACTCCAGCATGAATGACTATTATCTTTTGGTATCGGCGGTGCGACGTCCCCGCGCCTCGGCATTTTGATCCTTCGTCGGAGGGCTCGAATTCACCCATGGTGCGGCCGTGACCATTCAGGCGGGTAGCGTTGCTCAACAGGAAGCGTTCTCCATATCGACCGACACCATGGTCCAATGGATTCGCCTCCACGGTATTGATTCAATTTCCTCCGGATCTTGTGTCGGTCTCATGGTGTCCGTTTCCATGAATGGCTCTATCGTTTGCTCGCGTCTTTTGGCACCTGCTGGCATTTCGCATACCCGGCATCGGGATGCCATGCCGCGCCGCTGCGCCTCGCCAGCCACTAGAGATCCGCCTGCCGGATACAACAACGCACTTGCTGTGGGGGACTCGAGCATATCGAGTCGTAGACACGGGTCACTCGGAAAGGGGGGAGCGAATTGAATAGAGGTAGTTGCAGCGCAGTGTGGCGAGGCTTCCAACGGAGGACCGGGGCGGTCGGGGCTCCAAAGCGCCCCGCGAGCCGCGTCTTGCGCGGAGGCGACCGGCCATGAACGCGTCACCGGAAATCGTTTTTCTGCTGGATGTCGACAACACTTTACTGGACAACGATCGCATCGAAGCGGATCTCCGTACTCACCTCGAGCGGGAGTTCGGAACCGAGGGCAGTGACAGGTATTGGGCAATATTCGAGGGGTTACGTGCCGAAGTCGGCTATGCGGACTACCTGGGTGCCTTGCAGCGCTATCGGCTGGGCGACTTGAATGATCCGCGCTTGCTTCTCATGTCTTCATTTCTGGTGGACTATCCGTTCGCGCAACGGCTGTATCCCGGCGCCCTCGATGTTATCGGACATCTTGGAGAGTTGGGGCGGACGGTCATCCTGTCCGACGGCGATGTGGTTTTCCAGCCGCTCAAAGTCCTGCGTTCGGGATTGTGGGACGCGGTCGAGGGGCAGGTGCTGATCTACCTTCATAAGGAGCAGATGCTGGACACGGTCGTGCGGCGCTTCCCTGCGCGACATTACGTCGTGGCAGACGACAAACCGCGCATCCTGGCGGCCATGAAAAATGCCCTGGGGGAGCGGCTGACGACCGTCCTTCCGCGCCAGGGGCATTACGCACTGGATCAGGAAGACGTCGCGGAATATGCCCCGGCCGATATATCAATCGGGCGCATCGGCGAATTGGTCGATTACGATCTTCCCGACCTGTTTCCCGTTGACCGGCTTGGTCATCCGGAATGAGAACCGAGAAGGTCATCGCGCGGCACTTTCCGGCTCGAGCCCGCTCGTGTTGCTGTCATGGTTCGGCAGCGAGTGGCGCGCCGCGCCATGGCCGGAAGCCGGGAGGCACGGGACAAGTCTATGCAAACGCAGCATGAATAGTGCGAAGGATCCGGTGATGAAAATAGATCCCCGGGCGGGAAGACCCGCCGAACCATCGATGCTGGTGGACGTGCCACGGCTCGTCACCGCCTACTACACCGAAGTGCCGGATCCGTCCTTGGCCGAGCAGCGGGTCGCGTTCGGCACCTCTGGACATCGCGGCACTTCATTCGAAAACTCCTTCAACGAACGGCACATCGTCGCGATCAGCCAGGCCATTTGCGAGTATCGTCGGCTGCGGGGTATCGACGGCCCGCTGTTCCTTGGCGTCGACACGCACGCGCTTTCCGCGCCGGCCCGCGCCAGCGCTCTCGAAGTCCTGGCGGCCAACGGCGTGGACGTCATGATCGCCGGGAACGAAGAATACACCCCCACTCCCGCGGTTTCGCACGCGATACTGACTTACAATCGCAGGCGCGACCGCGGACTCGCCGATGGGATTGTCATCACGCCATCGCACAATCCGCCCGACAACGGCGGCTTCAAATACAACTCCCCGAACGGTGGGCCGGCCGAAACCGACATCACGGAATGGATCGGGTCGCGGGCCAACGAGTTTCTGGAAGGCGGTCTCCGGGGCGTGAAACGAATTCCCTTCGAGCAGGCCTTGCGCGCCGCGACGACGCACCAGCACGACTACCTCAACGCTTACGTGGGCGATCTCGGCAGCGTGCTCGATATGGAAGCGATTCGCGGTGCGAACATTCGAATGGGCGCGGATCCCCTCGGCGGTGCCGGAGTCCATTACTGGACGCGCATCGCCGAGCGCTACGGTCTCAACCTTACGGTTGTCAATGAAACTGTAGATCCGACGTTCCGTTTCATGACCGTCGATTGGGACGGTCGGATTCGCATGGATCCCTCCTCGTCCTATGCGATGCAAGGACTCATTGCGCTGAAGGATCGCTTTGATATCGGCTTCGCCTGCGACACCGACCATGACCGGCACGGGATCGTCACCCGCAACGCGGGTTTGCTTCCGTCCAATCACTATCTCTCCGTCGCCATCCTCCACCTCTTCAAGCATCGACCAGAGTGGAGCAGTTCCGCAGCCGTCGGCAAGACCGTCGTCAGCAGCTCGATGATCGACCGCGTGGCGGCGAAGCTCGGCCGCAAGCTCTATGAGGTGCCTGTGGGCTTCAAATGGTTCACGGACGGTTTGCTCGACGGCTCGCTCGGTTTCGGCGGGGAGGAGAGCGCGGGCGCGTCCTTCCTCCGCCTGGACGGCGGCGTCTGGACAACGGACAAGGACGGAATCGTCCCGGCCTTGCTGTCTGCAGAGATTACCGCGCGCCTGGGCCGTGATCCCGGGGAGATTTACGGCGAGCTGGCGCGCGAGTTCGGCGAGTCTTTCTACGATCGCGTCGAGGCGCCGGCGACACCCGGGCAGAAGAAACTGCTGGCAAGGCTGTCTCCGGAGCAGGTCAGGTCCAGGGACCTGGCAGGCGAAGAGATTCGGGCGACTCTCACTCGCGCGCCAGGCAACGGTGCGCCCCTCGGCGGCCTGAAGGTGGTGACCGACAGCGGGTGGTTTGCCGCGCGTCCCTCCGGGACGGAAGACATATACAAGATTTATGCGGAGACCTTCCGGGATACAGATCATCTGCGCCGCATCCTCGAGGAGGCACAATCGATCGTGAACCAGGCCCTGACGGCATCGCGGCGAAGCAGGACCGGCGCGGTAGTCGCGCCATAACCACTGCGTGGCGCGATCCCATCGATGAACGATGCCAAGGGAAACTGAATTGACACGACCCCGGAAAGATACCTGCGGCGAACCGGCCAAAGAGGCGCCATGAACACACAAATGCAAGTGAGCCGCCCGCCATCCTCGGACATCGTGGGATTCGACTCCCTCGCAGAGCTGGCGCTCGACATGCGCTGTTCGTGGAATCACGCCGCCGACGAGATCTGGCGGCAACTCGATCCCGCGCTCTGGGAGCTCACACATAATCCCTGGAGTATCCTGCAGACGATTTCACGGGATCGGATCGAGCGAGTGCTGGCCGGTCCCGATTTCCGCAGGAGCCTTGATGATCTGGTTCGCGCCCGGCGCGAGGCCGCGCAGGCACCGGCCTGGTTTCAACAAACCCACCCCCATTCATCGTTGACCCGGGTCGCCTATTTCAGCATGGAGTTCATGTTGAGCGAAGCGCTGCCCATCTACTCGGGCGGGCTCGGCAACGTGGCCGGGGATCAGCTCAAGGCCGCCGGTGACCTGGGTGTGCCCGTTGTCGGCGTGGGATTGCTCTACCAGCAAGGCTACTTCCATCAGGTGATAGACCAGGACGGTGCGCAACAAGCCATTTTCCCCTACAACGATCCCGGGCAGTTGCCGATCAAGCCCTTGCGTCAGCCGAACGGAGAGTGGTTGCGGCTTCAGCTCGACCTGCCGGGTTACCCCATCTGGCTGCGCGCCTGGCAGGTTCAGGTCGGAAGAGTGAACCTGTATCTGCTGGATTCCAACGACGTCGCGAACTTTCCGCCGTACCGGGGAATCACCGGCGAGCTTTACGTGAGCAGCCCGGTCCTGCGTTTCATGCAAGAGATGATTCTCGGAATCGGCGGATGGCGTCTGCTGGCCGCCCTCGATATCGATCCGGAAGTGTGCCATCTGAATGAAGGGCACGCCGCGTTCGCCGTCCTGGAGCGCGCGCGGAGTTTCATGAAACAGACCGGACAGCCCTTCGATGTCGCTCTCGCGGTGACGCGGGCGGGTAATCTCTTCACCAGTCACACGGCCGTCGCGGCCGGGTTCGATCGTTTTACGCCGTCCCTTGTAGAACGCTTCCTGGGTGGTTACGCGCAGAAGCAGCTCGGCATTACGCTCCACGAATTGCTGGCACTTGGTCGCCATGATCCGAACGACTCGACGGAGGATTTCAACATGGCGTACCTCGCGATCCGCGGAAGCGGTGCGGTGAACGGTGTGAGCCGCCTGCATGGAAAGGTGAGCCGGCAACTCTTTCAACCGCTCTTTGCGCGCTGGCCCGTGGACGAAGTGCCGGTCGGCCACGTGACGAACGGCGTTCATACGCCGAGCTGGGATTCGGCGGCGGCAGACGAGCTCTGGACGGAAGCTTCCGGTAAGGATCGCTGGTTGGGGACGACGGAAGCCCTGGAGCGGATCATTCGCCGCCTCTCCGATTCCAGGCTCTGGCGATTTCGCACTGACGCCAGCAAATCGCTCGTACAATACGTCCGCGAGCGATTATCCCGGCAACGGGCCGCTGTCGGCGCATCAGCCGGGGCGGTCGATGACGCGACGCACCTTCTCGATCCGAACGCGCTGACATTGGGTTTCGCCCGGCGGTTTGCCACCTATAAGAGACCGAACCTGCTGCTGCACGACGCGGAGCGACTGCTGCGTTTGCTCGGTCATCCCGAACGTCCCGTGCAACTCATCCTTGCCGGCAAGGCGCATCCGGCCGATCAGCAGGGCCAGGCCCTAATCCAGCAGTGGATGCAGTTCGTCCGCCGTCCCGAAGCCCGTTCCCATGTGATCTTCCTCAGTGACTACGACATGCTTTTGACCGAGCGCCTGGTCCAGGGTGTGGATGTCTGGCTCAATACGCCGAGGCGGCCGTGGGAAGCCAGCGGAACGAGCGGCATGAAGGTGCTCGTCAACGGCGGCATCAATCTTTCGGAATTGGACGGTTGGTGGGCCGAAGCCTATTCCCCCGAAGCAGGATGGGCCCTGGGGGACGGCCGGGAACACGGCGACGACCCATCATATGATGCTGCCGAGGCCGAAGCGCTGTACGACCTGCTCGAACACGAGGTCATCCCCGAGTTTTACACCCGCGATGCGAACGGCATTCCCACCGCCTGGGTGGCACGGATGCGGGAGAGCATGGCGCGGTTGACGCCGCATTTCTCTGCAAATCGTGTGGTGCGGGAATACACCGAGGAGCACTATCTACCCGCCGCCTCAGCCTACCTCAAACGCGCCGGCGACAACGGCGCCTTCGGCATGCAGGTGGTCGGCTGGCGCCTCGACCTGGAACGGAAATGGGCCGCACTGCGCTTCGGCGACATGAAGATGGAAACCGACGGCGGGCAGCACCATTTCGAGATACAGGTGTATCTCGATGATCTCGACCCCGGGAGTGTACGGGTCGAACTTTATGCCGACGGAATTGAGAGCATGGCGCCGTCGCGCCAGGAAATGACCCTGGCGGAGCGGGCAGCGGGCACGGCGCACGGCTGGACGTATCGAGGCCACGTGCCCGCGACACGCTCGCCAACGGACTACACCGCGCGGCTGATACCGTACCTCGAGGGCGCGATGGTTCCATTGGAAGCCGCCCGCATCCTGTGGCAGCGGTGATTCAAGCCCACCCGAATATCGATCGAGGGGTGGGAGGATACTTATGCGAACCGCGAGCAAGCCGGAAGCAAGGCGGCGGCAGCCAAGCGGCCGGATGTCACCGTTAACGCCCGATCGAGAAACCCGGATAAGCGAATCATGAGTCGGAAATCGGGCAAACGTCCATTACACGATCTCGCGTCAGCGACTTCCAAACACGGCAAAGTTCTGAGGGGCAATCCGTTGCCGTTGGGCGCCCATGTCTCCGGCGGGGGCGTCAACTTTGCCTCCTTCAGCCGCCACGGCCATCGCGTCCGACTGGAGTTGTTTGATCATGCCGCGGATACCGTGCCTGCCCGGGTGATCGATCTCGATCCCGCGCGTCACCGCACCGGAGACCTGTGGCATGTGTGGATCGAGGGAATTCCTTCCGGTCAACTGTATGGCTACCGGCTGGACGGCCCCTATGAGCCTGAGAAAGGCCATCGCTTCAACTTCCACAAGCTGCTCCTTGATCCCTATGCGACGGCGATCACGCGGCTGCCCGGTTGGGATTTCGCTCCGGCCCGTGGATACGATCCGTCGGCGCCGGAGAAGGACCTGGCTTTCTCGACGATGGACGACGCCGGTGCCATGCCGAAATGCGTGTTCACACACGAGCACTTTGAATGGAGTGGCGACCGGCCGCCTCTGCATCCCTGGTCGAAGACCGTGATCTATGAATTGCATGTGCGCGGCTTCACTATCCACTCCAGCGCCGGCGTGACGCACCCCGGCACTTACCGCGGCCTGATCGAAAAGATTCCCTACCTGAAGGAGTTGGGCGTGACGGCTGTCGAGCTGATGCCCGTGCAGGAGTTCAACGAACACCAGGTGATGGGCGTTGATCCGCAAACCGGGCAGCCGCTGAGAAACTACTGGGGTTACGAGCCGGTCTCCTTCTTCGCACCCAAGGCTTCCTACTGCAGTTCGGGCGACATGGGCCAGCAAGAGCTGGAGTTCAAGGAAATGGTCCGCGCTTTCCACGACGCCGACATCGAAGTGATCCTGGATGTCGTGTTCAATCACACGGCGGAAGGAAATGAATCAGGCCCGACACTAAGCCTCCGCGGAATCGATAACGCGATCTTTTACATGCTGGCGGAGGACAAACGCTACTACAAGGACTACACCGGCACGGGAAACACCGTCAACGCCAATCATCCGGTGGTGCGAGACTATATCCTGGATGCGCTGCGCTACTGGGTGCTCGAGATGCACGTGGATGGATTCCGCTTCGACCTGGCGACGGTTCTCGGGCGCGACGAAACCGGCGGCTTGGTGGCTGATGCCCCGCTGCTCGAGCGGATCGCCGAAGATCCGCTCCTGAGGGATGTGAAGCTCATCGCCGAGGCGTGGGATGCCGGCGGCGCATACGAGGTGGGAAGCTTCTCCGAACGGCGATGGTCGGCATGGAACGGGCGTTACCGCGACGACGTCCGCCGGTTCTGGCGCGGCGACGGCGGAATGCTCGGATTGTTCGCCAGCCGTCTGTGCGGCAGCGCCGACATCTATGCACGATCCGGCAAGGGTCCCGGTAGCAGCATCAATTTCGTCACCTGTCACGACGGCTTCACTCTGAACGATCTGGTGAGTTATCGCGTCAAGCACAACGACTCCAATGGAGAGAACGGCCGCGACGGGTCCAACGAGAATTTCAGCGAGAATTGCGGTATAGAGGGCGAGACAACTGATCCGCGGGTTGAGTCTGTGCGCAAGCGTCAAATCAAGAATGTGCTGCTGAGCCTGCTGGTTTCGCGCGGCGTGCCGATGTTGCTGGGAGGCGATGAATTTCGACGCACCCAAGGCGGCAACAACAACGCCTATTGCCAGGACAACGAAAGCAGCTGGTTTGACTGGCGCCGCCTGGATCGGCACCGGGATATCTACCGCTTCGCCCGCGGCATGATCGCTTTTCGCCGGGCGCATCCGGTTCTGAGCAAGGAAGAGTTCTATACCGAGGCGGAAATTCAATGGTACGGCCCGGACGGGGCCTCGCCCAACTGGTGGGACCCGCAGGCGAAACAACTCGCCTGCCGCGTGCCGGAAGACGGGTCCAACGCGCTTTACCTCATGTTCAATGCCGGCACCGAAGCAGCCGCTTTTCGCCTGCCGGCGACGCCGGCGTCGGGCCGCTGGCGTCTCGCCGTCGATTCGTCGCGCGAGGCTCCCCAGGACCTGTCCGCCTCGGGAGAGGAGCCGCCCGTGGCGCCTTCCGAGATATGTGTGGTTGGGGCGCGCGCCAGTGTCATTCTCGTGACTCGGAGATGAGCGAACGCCGGCACAGTCATGAACCGACTTTTCCGGACCGCCGCGCAAGCCGTGTGCAACGCCGAAGGATGGATGATCGCAACCACAATCCACTGGGTCTTGGACCTGTCAGAGGAGAAGGAACATGCTTGTGAAGACGAGAGAAACCAGGCTCCCGGATGAACCCCTTTCGCCCGATCTTCTGTCGAAGATGAACGCCTACTGGCGTGCCGCGAACTATTTGTCCGTGGGCCAGATCTATCTCTACGACAATCCGCTGCTGAAGCGGCCTCTCGAACTCGCGGACGTGAAGCGCATGTTGCTGGGGCATTGGGGAACGACCCCGGGGCAGAATTTCATTTACGTGCACCTGAACCGGATCATCAAGAAATACGACCTCAACATGATATACGTCTGCGGACCGGGGCACGGCGGTGCGGCGCTCGTGGGTAACACGTATTTGGAAGGGACTTACAGCGATATCTATCCCGACATCAGCCAGGACGAAGCCGGGTTGCGGAAACTCTTCATCCAGTTTTCGTTTCCCGGAGGAATCCCCAGCCACGTCTCTCCGGAGTGCCCGGGCTCGATTCACGAGGGTGGTGAGCTGGGATATTCGCTGAGCCATTCGTTCGGCGCGGTGCTGGACAACCCCGATCTGATCGTCGCCTGCGTCATCGGCGACGGAGAGGCGGAGACGGGGCCCCTGGCCACCGCGTGGCAGTCCAACAAATTCCTCAACCCGATCGACGACGGTGCGGTGCTGCCGATCCTGCATCTCAACGGTTACAAGATCGCCAATCCCACGGTATTGGCTCGAATCGAGCATGAAGAGCTGGAGCAGTTCATCCGCGGCTGTGGCTGGAGACCGCACTTCGTCGAAGGCCACGAGCCGGACGCCATGCATCAACTCATGGCCAGCACCCTGGACAAGGTCATTGAGGATATCCGGGAAATTCAGAGCAATGCACGCCGCCGCAACGATCCGGCGCGGCCACGCTGGCCGATGATCGTGCTGAAGTCGCCAAAGGGTTGGACCGGGCCGAAAATGATCGATGGCCTGCCGGTTGAAGGCACTTTTCGCGCGCACCAGGTACCGCTGTCGGACCCGGCCACCCATCCCGTACACCTGAAGCTGCTGGAGGACTGGCTCAAGAGCTACCGGCCGGACGAACTCTTCGATGCCCAAGGCCGCCTGAAACCGGAGCTGGCTGAATTGGCGCCGAGGGGTGAGCGCCGGATGGGCGCCAATCCGCATGCCAATGGCGGGATACTGCTGCGCGATCTGCGTCTGCCGGATTTTCGCGACTACGCGGCCGATGTGCCCGCGCCGGGGGCGCCCGGGATCGGTGACACCCGAGTGCTGGGATCATTCCTGCGCGACGTGGTGAAGCTCAACGCGCAGTACGGCAACTTCCGCGTCTTCGGTCCGGACGAAACCGTCTCCAACCGGCTGGAGACCCTGTTCGAGGCGACCCGGCGCCAGTGGAACGCCGCGACCGTGGCGAACGACGAATGGCTCGCGCCCGCTGGGCGCGTAATGGAAATGCTCAGCGAGCACCAGTGCGAAGGCTGGCTCGAAGGTTACCTGCTCACCGGACGGCATGGGCTCTTCAACTGCTACGAGGCGTTCATCCACATCATCGATTCCATGTTCAACCAGCACGCCAAGTGGCTGAAGGTCACCGCACGCCTGCCGTGGCGCCGCAAGATCGCTTCGCTGAATTACCTTCTGACCTCGCATGTCTGGCGCCAGGATCACAACGGTTTCACCCACCAGGATCCCGGCTTTATCGACCATGTCGTGAACAAGAAGGCCGAGGTGGTACGCGTTTATTTTCCGCCAGACGCGAATTGTTTGCTGTCAGTCATGGACCATTGCCTGCGGAGCCGTCACTACGTCAACGTCGTAGTCGCCGGCAAGCATCCCGCGCCGCAGTGGCTGAACATGGACGCCGCCGTCAAGCATTGCAGCGAGGGTATCGGCATCTGGCAATGGGCAAGCAACGATCAGGCCGTCACGCCCGACGTGGTCATGGCCTGCTGCGGCGACGTACCCACGCTGGAGACGCTCGCCGCCGTCTCGATCCTGCGCGAGCATCTGCCCGCGCTGAGCATCCGCGTGGTCAACGTCGTCGACCTCATGAAATTGCAGCCGCCCAGCGAGCATCCCCACGGCTTGAGCGACAGAGACTTCGACGAACTGTTCACCCCGGACAAGCCTGTGATCTTCGCCTACCATGCGTACCCGTGGTTGATCCACCGGTTGACGTATCGCCGCAGTAACCAACGTAACATTCACGTCCGCGGTTACAAGGAGGAAGGCACCATTACCACGCCCTTCGACATGACGGTATTGAATGAGCTCGACCGCTTTCACCTGGTAATGGATACGGTCGACCGACTCCCACAGACTGGCGAAAAGGGCATCTATCTGAAGCAGCATCTCAAGGACAAGCTGATCGAGCACAAACAATACATTGCTGCACACGGCCAGGACCTGCCGGAAATTCGCAATTGGAAATGGGAGGGGTTTTGACCTGGTACCAACAAGCGGCGGAAAAGGGCAAATGCCGGTCGGGGGCGGTATGGACTGTTCATCACGCCTATCGGCTGGACCTGCGCTCTCGGGACGGGAGTCTACGCGGTTCGTTGCGTCACTCAGCGGCTACATCCGCCGCGCACGGCCCTCGGACGTAATCGCGCCCTCCTCAATGACGCGCACATAAGCCTCCCATCCCAGCCTTCCCGCCACCGGCCCACCTGGCGATCCTGGTCGACGACCCGACGAAGCCCGGTCCCTACCTGATCCGCGTCAGAATGCCGGCCGGCGTCAAAATGATGCCGCACAAACATCCAGAAGACGGATAACGCTCGGGCCCGCCCCTCCGTCTCTCCCCCAGCCCGCGTCCCTTAGTCATATTCCCTTCTGCCAACCTCTTCCATCCGCGGGGCGTGCGGTCTAACCTGACTACCCGTCGCTGACGGACGATCATCGCCCGCCAAGGTGCTGTCGCCATCAGCGTGATCGACGACCACGGCGATCTCCTCCTCGAGCGCTGCCAGACCGAAGCACCGGCCTTCCCGATCGACCTATCCGAGCGAAAGCCTCATACGTGCGTACCCGTGTGTGGACAGTCGACCTGCTCCCAATGGCGCCGCCTGGGGCGGCCGCTCTTTTCACCGATGTCTCAGTGACGCTACTGTGTGATGGGAAACGGACCGCCATTAAAGAGCGGAAGGCGCAACGGTTGCCGGCGCCACCGGCCCACCGTTGAACGAGACGTGGCCATCGTGGGGCGGCCCGCAGAGTCGGCCAACGCAGGTGCATATCGACTTGCGCGGCGATGGCTCGGCGGAGTAAAACTCCGCTGTCTCGGTGCGGTCGCCTCGCGGTGGTCGGTTTTGAGTTGCCCACCGAGGCTTTCGCTCCAAAAGCCAAGGTATGCTCAATGGCAGAGAATTCCGACTATGTATTGGAGCCGCTTCGCGAAGGGGTGGACTTCACTCTCTATCGCGGCGTCACACGCGGCAACCAGATACCGGTTCTGGCGGTGGCGGTCACTGCCGAACAGCCATCGCCTCAGAGTCTTCGCCGGCTCGAGCACGAATACTCACTTGCCTCCGAGTTTGGGCCGGCATGGGCTGCCAAGCCGCTGGCGCTTACGCGTCACGAAGGGCGGACAATCCTCGTTCTCGCCGACCCCGGAGGCGAGCCCCTGGATCTGCTGCTTGGCAAACCGATGGAGTTAACGCAATTTTTGCGCACAGCCATCGGCGTGTCAGCCGCGCTCCGCCAGATGCATGGGTGCGGTTTCGTCCACAAGGACATCAAGCCGACCAATATCCTGGCGGATCGCACGAGCGGAGAAGCATGGCTCACCGGGTTTGGTATTGCCTCGCGCCTGCCGCGCGAGCGGCAGGCGCCGGCACCTCCCGAGTCCATCGCGGGCACCCTCGCCTACATGGCACCCGAACAGACCGGACGGATGAATCGCTCAATTGATTCCCGCAGCGACCTCTACTCATTCGGTGTCACCCTTTACCAGATGCTTACGGGCTCACTGCCGTTTACTGCCTCAAATCCCATGGAATGGGTCCACTGCCACATCGCCAGAAAGGTGTTGCCGCCGAAGGAGCGATTGGAGACGATCCCGCTCCCGGTCTCGAATATCATCATGAGGCTGCTCGCCAAGAACGCCGAGGAACGTTACCAATCCGCCGCCGGGGTCGAGAGAGATCTTGGGCGCTGCCTTTCGGAATGGGAAGCTCAGGACCGTATCAGTGATTTCTCACTCGGCGAAAATGACATCCCGGACCGGCTCATGATCCCCGAGAAATTGTATGGCCGTGACCGTGAGATCGAGACGCTCCTAAACGCGTTCGATCGCATCGTCGCTGGCGGCAGGCCGGAGCTGGTACTGGTATCGGGATACTCCGGAATCGGAAAGTCCGCTGTGGTCAACGAGCTGCATAAACCGCTGGTTCCTCCCCGCGGGTTGTTTGCATCCGGCAAGTTCGACCAATACAAGCGGGATATTCCGTATGCCACGCTGGCACAGGCGTTCCAGAGCCTGATACGACCCCTGTTGAGCAAGGGCGAGGAAGAATTGCGCAAATGGCGCGATGCCCTTCACGAGGCATTGGATCCAAATGGATTGCTCATTGTTGAACTCGTCCCGGAGCTGAAGCACATCATAGGCGAACAGCCACCGGTGCCTGAGCTTCCGCCGAAGGACGCCCAAGGCCGTTTTCAGCTGATATTTCGGCGGTTTATCAGTGTCTTCGCACGTCCGGAAAGTCCGCTCGCCCTGTTTCTCGACGATTTGCAATGGCTCGACGCAGCCACGCTCGATTTGCTCGAAGACCTGTTGTCGCGGACGGATATGAAGCATTTGCTCTTGATTGGCGCCTACCGGGACAACGAGGTCAATTCCACCCATCCGCTGATGCGAAAGCTGGATGCAATGCGCCAGGCCGGATCGGATTTGCACGATATCGTGCTCGCTCCACTAGGCCTTGAAGATCTGAATCAACTTCTTGCAGATTCTCTTCGCTGCGAACGGGATCGCGCTGCCCCGCTTGCCCAGTTGCTTCACGAAAAGACTTACGGCAACCCCTTCTTTGCCATTCAATTCATTTCGAGCCTGGCGGACGAGGGCCTGCTCAACTTCGATCATGGCGAAGCGCGATGGTCTTGGGACCTGAACCGGATTCACGCCAAAGGTTACACCGATAACGTCGTGGACCTGATGGTAGGGAAATTGAACCGCCTGCCCGCCGCGACCCAGACAGCCCTCCAACAGTTTGCCTGCATGGGTAATAGCGCGGAGTTCGACATGATTCATATGGTGTATGAGGGTGCGATTGAGGAAATGCACGATCAGCTGTGGGAGGCGGTCCGTGCTGGTCTCGTTTTCCGCTCGGAAAAGTCGTATCGGTTTCTCCATGATCGAGTCCAGGAAGCAGCCTATTCCTTGATCCCGAAAGAGCAGCGCGCAGCAGCACATCTTCGCATCGGTACCCTCCTCGCCGAGAATACCCCTCCCGAGAGACTGGAAGACATAATATTCGAAATTGTCAATCAACTAAACCGCGGCTCACATCTCATTACCTCGGTCGAGGAACGTGAGCGGGTTGCAGAACTCAACCTGATTGCGGGCAGGCACGCCAAACTTTCGACGGCTTACGCCTCTGCACTCAAGTATCTCAGAGCTGGCCGCGCTTTATTGACAGATACGACCTGGGAGCGTAACTACCGGCTTATCTTCTCGATTGAATACTTAATGGCCGAATGCGAGTTATTGACTGCAGACATGGCCGCAAGCGAAAGGCGACTTTCGCTGCTATCGCAACGCACCAGGAATCCCCACGATTTCGCTATCGTGACGCGCTTACAGCTCACCCTCTACACGACTTTGGATCAAAGTGATCGCGGTGTCGACGTATTCCTCGAATATCTCCGCCGCACGGGTACTGATTGGGCGCGGCATCCAACCCGCGAAGACGTCTTACGTGAATATGATCGAATCTGGGCCTCGCTCGGAAATAGATCGATTGAACAACTCATCGACATACCCCTGATAACTGATTCCGACGTTCTCGACATTCTGGATGTCCTCACCGAAATCGTAACTCCTGCGCTTTACTTTGACGAGAACCTCTCGTCTCTTGTGGTCTGCCGCATGGTCAATCTCAGCCTCGAACATGGCAATCACGACGGCTCGTGTTTCGGCTATGTGTGGCTGGGCGTCCTCGCTGGACCACGCTTCAACAACTACAAAGATGGATTCCGGTTCGGTCGGCTTGGCTATGATCTGGTCGAAAAACGTGGCTTGGTACGCTATCAAGCTCGAACCTACATGTCATTTGGCAATTTCGTCGTGCCGTGGACTGAACATGTATCCAATGGGCGCGACTTGGTGCGTCGAGCTTTCGATGCAGCGTACGGAATTGGTGACCTCACATTCGCCGCCTATAGCTTGGCCGAATTGATCAAGAACTCCTTAATGGTGGGGGTTAATCTGGCAGACGTGCAGACCGAGGCTGAAAACGCCCTTGAGTTTGCCAGGCGAACCCGATTCGGCCTTGTAATTGAGGTAGCTGCTGCGCAGCTTGGCCTCATCCGGATGCTCCGTGGGTTGACCACTGATTTTGGGTCTTTAAACGACGGAGAATTTGATGAACTCGCATCCGAGCACTATATGGCAGGTAACCCGGTTTTGGCGTTTTCTGAGTTCTGTTACTTCACACGAAAACTGCAGGGTCGTTTCTTCGCCGGAGACTACACGGCGGCTGTGGATGCTTCACGGCGAGCCCATTCGCTGCTCTGGCCGGTGGCATCGCAAATCGAAACGGGTGACTTTCGCTTCTATAGCGCTCTTGCTCACGCCGCGCTTTTCCGTGCTGCATCGTCCGATGATCGCCCTGTGCACTTCAAGGCGTTGATGGATCACCACGCGCAGCTCAAAGTGTGGGCCGAACATTGTCCCGCCAACTTCGAAAACCGGGAAGCCCTGGTCGCTGCCGAGCTCGCTCAAATTGAAGGGCACATTGTTGACAGTGAGGAACTTTACGAAAAGGCCATTCGTTCGGCACATTTGAACGGTTTCATACACAACGAGGCCGTGGCTTACGAGCTTGCAGCGCAGTTTTACAGGACGCGCGGCTTCAAGACCATTGCCGACGCCTATCTAAGGAACGCCAGGCACTGTTATCTCCGCTGGGGCGCAGACGGCAAGGTCCAACAGTTGGATAGCCTTTACCCACGTTTGGCCGCTCCGGAGGGGCAGCGTCCTGCCACTATTATTGGAACCCCGGTCCAGCATCTGGACGTAGCGAGCGTCGTGAAGGCTTCTCAGGCATTGTCGAGCGAGATGGTACTGCCTGGGCTGATTGAGAGGCTCATGCGTATTGCGCTGGAACACGCCGGGGCAGAGCGGGGTTTGCTGATTTTGGTTCGGGACGGCGAGCATCAAATCGAAGCCGAGGCTACCGCCGACTCGAGCGGGATCGAGGTGGCCATTCGCCAGGCGCAGGTTACGAAGTCTGATCTTCCCCAATCCGCGCTGCATTACGTGCTCCGGACGCAGAAGGACGTGCTTCTGGATGATGCCTTGGCGGACAACGTGTATTCAAAGGACGAATATGTGCAGCGGAAGGGCTCGAGGTCCGTCCTGTGCCTCCCGATCGTCAGGCGGGGGAAGCTGGTCGGCGCACTGTATCTGGAGAACAATCTGGCGCCGTTCGTCTTTACGCCGGACCGGGTCACCGTCCTGCAGTTGCTGGCTTCGCAAGCCGCCATTTCGCTGGAGAACGCCGCCCTCTATTCCGATCTGCAACTCCAGGCCGGACTACTGCAGCGTCTTCCTGTATCCGCCTGGACGCTCAAGCCGGATGGGACACCAGACTTTGTGAATCAGGTGTGGCTTGAGTTCTCCGGTCAGACTCTTGATCTCATCCGGTCGCATCCCGAGGCCTGGATGACCGTGGTCCACCCTCAGGACCGCGAAGCAGCATCGAGGGCCTTTCGGGACGGAGTACGCTCGGGACGGGGCTTCGCGCTCGAAACCCGGTCTCTGCGCGCCCAGGACGGAACCTATCGCTGGCATCTCCAGCAGGCCGTGGTCTTGCGCGATGCAGAAGGGCGCGTCCTCAGATTCGTCGGTACGACCACCGACATCGACGATCAGAAACGAGCCGAAGAGGCGTTACGTCAAGCCCAAAGCGATCTCGCGCGCGTCAATCGGATCACAACCATGGGAGAGTTGACGGCATCTCTGGCGCATGAAGTCAGCCAGCCGATCAGTGGCGCGATGATCAACGCCAACATCTGCCTGCGCAAATTGGGGAGTGACAGACCCGATCTCGAAGAGGTGCGTGCAGTAGTTACCCGGTTTCAGAGAGATGCACAACGTGCTGCCGACATTATCGGCAGAATCCGCTCGCGATTCGAGAAGGACGCTCCGAATCGAGAGGTTCTCGACGTCAATGAAGTCATTCGAGACACCGTCGCCGTTCTGCGCAGCGAGGCAGTGCGATACAGTGCCTCGATCCGGACGGAGCTGGCAGCCGATCTTCCTCAGATCGCCGGAGATCGTGTGCAGCTGCAGCAGGTGGCGATGAACCTGATCTTCAACAGCATCGAAGCGATGAAGGACATTGATGGAATGCGAGAGGTCGTCATCCGGTCGCAGGAAGCTGAACACGACCACATTCTCGTGTCGGTCAGTGATACCGGCATAGGTCTTCCGCCGCAGCTCGAGGAACAGATTTTCGACCCGTTCTTTACCACGAAACCTCACGGCACCGGCATGGGCCTTCGCATCAGCCGGTCAATCATTGAGTCTCATGGTGGCCGCCTCTGGGCAACAGCGCACGATCGCCGGGGAGCGACATTCGCATTCTCGATTCCGTCCCGGTACGCCACCGAACCTCAAGAGCGCAGAGACGTCACCCCATCCGATCAGTCCGCGAGCCGATAGACGTCCTGGGGGGCACGCGGAACAATTCGGGAGATGCGTTACGGAATTCAATGCCTTGGCATTCCTCACTCCACCTTAAGCGCCGCATTGACTGCGTCGCGAAAAGCCGTCTCGCTAAAAGGCTTTGAGAGGCACTCCACCGCGCCGTGCCTCAACATACGTGACCGAGTCGTCTCATCTCCACACGCGGTAATGAACACTATCGGAATTTTGTAACCTCGCCGTTTGAGTTCCTGCTGCAGCGCAGGTCCGGACATTCCAGGCATAGTGATATCGAGTACCAGGCAGTTTGTTCGTTCCAGCGAAGCGGACTCGAGAAACTCTTCCGCCGAAGAGAATGCTTTGGCGGAAAAGCTAAATTCCCTCAGCAAGTCCGGCAGCGACTCCCGCACGGATTCATCATCATCGACTATCGCCACGAAGGGACGTTCAGAGTGTGCTCTTCTCATAAGATCCCGCCAGGCGCATTCGCCGCGTCATGAGTGCAAACCCTCGGTTCGTTCCCCAACCCTCGGCGAAGGAGCAAGCCGGAACCGGGACCGTCATTCGGCCCTGTGAGCACCACCACGGGGTACGACCGGTACAACCCGCCTGTAGGCAGACTCCTCTCAGTCATCATTTGTCGTGCGTAGCCGGTCCAGAGGACTCAAAATGTAAGCGCAAACCCAACCCCCGCAGGTTGTCCGGATGCCCCCAACTCGCGGATCCCGAAGGGGATCTCAATATCCCGGTACGATCGTAATGCCTGCTCTACTACACGTCACCGCAAGGGACGCGTCTATGGTACCTTAGTATTGGTCCCATTTTATAAACCCGGCTCGGCGCGCTTTCTCTACGTCCAAGAGACAGCCCGGACCCATGCGCGATGAATCGTTTTGATCGCAGCAAAGGAGCAGGCGCCTAAGTGGGTCGTACCATTTCCTGGTGAAGCTCGGCGGTCATAGCTTCAATGCGCTCACTCATTCCTTTTACCAGCTCTGTCAGTTCAGTATTTTGCCTCATCAGAGCCATGAGCTGCTCGGCATGCTGGATCGCGATTATCTCTCGCTGCTCTGCGGCGACTGCAAGCGCCTCTCGATGTTGAACATCCGCTTCAGAAAGCGCTTTATCTCTGTCCGCCTGACGAGTTTGAGCTAACAGGATCAATGGCGCTGCGTAGGCAGCTTGCAGACTGAACATCAAATTCAGCAGTATGAATGGATAGATGTCGAATTTGGCCAGTCCGATCATGTTTACGGCAATCCAGAACGCCACGACTACCGTTTGTCCGACCAGGAATGTCGATGTGCCGAAGAACCTTGCAAAGGCCTCTGCCTTGCGGCCAAACCAATCGTCACCAAAAGCGGAGCTGAGGTGCCGGCTGGGTAGATGAAACCGAAATGCGTGATGTGCTTCCCCCTCTTGGGAGCTCGGCGACTTTTCATCGGATGCGTCGAAGATCATTTCAGCACCTTTGTGAAACTGGATTAGAAGGCAAACAAGCGACGCTCATTGTGCGTCATAGTTGACGCGACTGCCAGCGGACTGATCTTGACCGCTGGATCGGGAAATGGCCTCGATCAAAGAGACAGGCAATCGCATGCAAAGACTCGCCGCTTTGCCGGCGATCGCACATCAACGCCTTCTGTTCTTCGCTGTGGTAAATCCCCGGTCGCTGTTTCATCCGCAACATCCTCTCCTCTGCAGGGTTAAAGATCAGATGTAGAGACCGATTTCCAACTTTTCACACAGCCTCGCCCAGAAGCGGACCAGCGCTTGTTGCGTCGCAACAAGGAGGTTGTCCGCGGGAATCGCCTCACCGGCCGGTCCATGTCGTGTACCAGGAGGCCGTCCATGCAAAGGCTTCGGCCTGCGGAGTGGGAACCTTTCGCCCACGTGGTATATTGGCTGGGCATGGCTAACGACGAACGAACGGAGGATAAGATGCCTTCAAATGAAGACATGTCGTACCGGCTGCCAAATCCCGTTCAGCCGCCCGGGCCGAGTGATCAAGGGCGGCATCCTGGCGGGGTCGACGCTCACCTTCTTCCCCGGTAGGTGGCCGGCACCCGTGATCCAGTCGGTCCCGGAATATGGGCCGTTTACATGTTCGAGCTTTTAGTTCTTTTCCTCCACGCGGTATTATTCCGTAGACGACATCCTGGCCTGCCGGGCGCTGAACTCTACCTCCATCAATCTCCTCGACTGATGGTCATTACATCCAATATCCGGTTGTTTGCCACAGGCGTGGATATCGGCGCGATCATTGGGCTTTGGAGTTTATCCCCGCCACAAAACGGGGACTTTGTCTTATTAAGAAAAAGGGGAATGACATGATTTTCGCTAGTTGGGTCGGCGCAGGTCGGAGTCGGGGGGGCGACCGATGTCCCATGCAACACCATTAGTATTCGTCGTTGACGATGACATTTCGGTGCGCGAGTCGCTCGACCTACTGATTCGTCAGGCAGGTTGGGAGCCGGAAATATTCGAGTCCGCACAGGAGTTCTTATCGCGTCCACGCGCCTCTGTCCCCAGCTGTTTGATTCTCGATCTCAGCTTGCCGGGACTCAATGGCCTCGAACTGCAAAAGCTCGTAGCTGCCGATCGATCCGACATGCCGATCATTTTCATCACCGGTCATGGCGACGTGCCGACTACGGTCGAGGCAATGAAAGCCGGCGCCCTCGAATTCCTGACCAAGCCGTTCAGTGACGACGTATTACTGAGTGCGATCCAAAATGCCTTGGAACGCAGCGAAACCGCCCTTCGTGTCGGCGCCGAGATGGCGACGTTGCAGGAGCGGTACGGGACACTCACCCGGCGCGAGCGCGAGGTCATGGGGTTGGTCGTTCGCGGCCTGTTGAACAAGCAGGTTGGTTTCGAGCTCGGCATCAGCGAGATCACGGTCAAGGCGCACCGAGGTCGAGTGATGCGAAAGATGAACGCCGGTTCCCTCGCAGAGCTGGTGAATATCGCCGGAAAGCTGGGACTCGAACGCTAGCAGCCTGTCGGACTTAGGATGAATCTACTGCGGCGGCGGGAAATCGGCCCATTTCTCCGATCTTTCT
>JBAUWJ010000321.1:0-6483 GCA_049583715.1 Arenicellales bacterium
GGCTCCGGCGGGGCGCGGCGGCGGCGCGGCTCCGGCGGGATCTTCGGGCCCGAGGCGCCCCGCGCCCGCAGCAGCGGATTGACCACGTCGTTCAGGCCCTCGCCCACCAGGGTCAGCGCCGTGACCAGCAGCACGATGGCGAGGCCCGGCCAGAAGGCGGTCCACCAGATGCCGGCGGCGACGTCGGTAATGGCCTGGGAAATGTCGTAGCCCCATTCGGGCGTCGGGGGCTGGACGCCGTAGCCGAGGAAGCCCAGGGCCGCCAGGGTCAGGATCGCATCGGCGGCGTTCAGGGTGAGGATCACCGGCACTGTGTGGACGACGTTGAAGAAGACGTAGCGACCGAGGATGGTGCGGCTCTTCGCGCCCATCGAGCGGGCGGCCTCGACGAAGGGTTCCTGCTTCACCGACAGGGTCTGGTTGCGCACCACCCGGAAGTATTGCGGGATGTACACGATCCCCACCGCCCCCGCGGCCGAGACGACGCCCGGCTCGATGTAGGCGGCGAGGATGAACGAGATGATGATCGCCAGCACCAGGGGCGGGAAGGCGTAGACCGCGTCCATGGTGGTCACCAGCGCACGGTCCAGTGGCCCGCCGCCGTAGCCGCTGAGCAAGCCCAGTATCACGCCGGTCACCATCGCGGTGCTGACGGCGAGCAGCATCACGATCAGCGCCAGCTTGGCCCCGCCGATCACCCGGGCCAGCACGTCGAAGCCGTCGCGGGTGGTGCCCATGGGGTGCGCGTGCGACGGCGGCGCCAGGTTGGGGATCGGCTGGAACTGGCCCGGCGCGGTCTCGACGCGGTACTGGGTAGCGCCGTACTCGTACAGCGACGGGCCCACGAAGGCGAGCCCCGCGAAGAAGATCACGACGGCCAGGCCGATGAAGATCAAGGCGCGGGAGGTGCGGCTCGACTGCCGGAACGGCCGCCAGACATGCCGGAGGCGCGTACGCAGGCCGCCTCCCGGGGACACGTCGCGAGTCTCCACCAAAGCCGGATCCGCGCGTTCGCTCACGGCAGGGCGCTCAATAGCGCACCCGCGGGTCTATCATCGCATTGATGATGTCGATGAGCAGCGACACCACCACGATCGCGAGCGCGATGAAGGTCACTATGCCCTGCACCGCCGCGTAGTCGCGGTTGCCGATGAAGTCCACCAGGGCCCGGGCGAGACCCGGCCAGGAGAAAACCGTCTCGGTAAGCGTGGCGTTGCCGATCAGCAGCGCGAACTGCAGGCCCATGATGGTGACGATCGGAATCAGGGCATTCTTGAAGGCATGTCGGAAGACGACGTTGTGCTCGCGCACGCCCCGCGCCCGCGCCGCCTCCACGTAGTCGGCCCGCAGGCTCTGCAGCATGTTCACCCGAACCAGGCGCACGAACACGCCGCCGACCAGGAGGCCGAGCGTGATGGCCGGCAGGATCAGGTACTTGAGCGTGCTCTCGAGCGCCGCCCAGTTGCCGGTGATGATGGAGTCGATGATGTAGAAGCCGGTGATCTGCTGCGGGGCGTAGAAGCCTCCAATGCGCCCGCTGCTGGGCAGCCAGCCGAGATCGACACTGAAGTAGAGCTGTGCGAGTAGCGCGGTCCAGAACAAGGGCGTGGCGTAGATGACGATGCCGAACAGGCGCCCCGCGATATCGAAGGGCGTGTCGCGCAGGCGCCCCGCCAGGGCGCCGACCCCGATCCCGACGATGACGGCGACGATCATGGCGCAGATGACCAGCTCGAGCGTCGCGGGCGCCGTCTGCGCGACGATCTGCAGCACGCTGCGCCGGTCGGTCATCGGACGGCCGAAGTCCCCGCGCAGCGCGTTTGCGATGAAGCGGCCGTACTGCACGTAGATCGGGTCATTCAAACCGAGCGCCTGCTTGCGGGCGGCGATTTCCTCGGGTGGCAGCCGCGATCCCACCGTGGCCGTGACCGGATCGCCCGGCGCCGCATGCAGCAGCACGAAGACGAGGGTGAGCAGGATCAGCACCATGGGGATGCTGAGCAGCACCCGAATCACGATGTAGCGGCCCAGGGAACCCGGCTTCATGCCACGTCACCCCCGGGCGGTCGGGACAACCGCGCTGCGGTCATTGGATTGAGAAGACGGGCGGGAACAGGCCGGCGGCCCATCCCCGCCCGGGTTTCTCTAACCGCCTTTCTTGGAAAGGAGGTAGTAACGGAAGATCTGGGCGGGTCCCATCGTGTCCGCAACACCGTCGATGTCGTTGCGTGCGAAGGCGAAGGGAGTCAGCACGTAGAGCGGTACGATCGGTGCGTCCTCGGCGGCGAGCTTCTGGATGGCCGCAAAAGTCTGCATGCGCTCCGCAGTGTTGGGGCCGGCCGCCGTCCGCTCGTCGGAGATCAGCTTGTCCATCTGCGGATTGTCATACATGCGCAGGAAGCTGTCCTTGGAGTGGTAGAACGGCGCCAGGTAGTCGTCCGGATCGAGATAATCCGGAAACCAACCGAGCAGGAACGCGGCATACTGCCCTTTCTTGCCGGGCCAGGCCGTCGCCGTGTACTGGGCCCACTCCGTGGAGTCCAGGGAGACGTCGAACAGCCCGCTTTCATTGAGGGTGCGCTGCAGCGTCTGGGCCAGCGCCGGCTCGGTGTCCCCATAGTGGCCACGCGAGTACCACAGTTTCAGCTTGACCTTGCTCTTGACGTAGTCCGACGGCTTCTTGTCGCCGTACAGGGTCTTGAACTCCGGCTTGTTGGCTTCGGCGAAGGCCGGCGGCACCATGGAGTACAGGGGCTCCGCCGCGCCGCCCAGCACGTTCTTGATGATGCGGTCGCGGTCGACGGTCGCCGCGATGGCCTGGCGCACGTCCTTCTGCCCCCCGGGAGCGACGTTCGGATTGAAGACGATGTACCGAATGGTGGCGCCCTTTCCCTTGTAAGTCTTGATGTCCTTGCTGTCGGCGATGCTCTTGCGCTGCTCCGGCGTCAGGCTGCGGAAAGCGACGTCGATCTCACCGGACTTCAAAGCCACCAGCATCTGGGAGCTCTTGGCGAAGAACTTGATCAGCACCTTGTCGTTCTTCGGCTTGTCGCCCCAGTACTTGTCGAAGGGCACGAGCAGCATCGACTGGTTCTCGCGGAAATCCGCCACCTTGTACGGGCCCGTGCCGATGAACTTCTCCTGGATGTACTTCTCGTACTCTTCCTTCTTGGCGTCGTTCGGGATCGGCTTGTCGGGAGACGGATAAGCATCCGATGGCAGAATGGTCGCCACCGTGTACGCCAGCTTGGACGCGAAGGTGACGTCCGGATCCTTGAGGTGGATGACCACCGTGTAGTCGTCCGGCGTGTCGATCGACTTGATGTCCGCCAGCAGGAAGCCGGCGCCCTCCGGATGGTTGATCCAGAGGCTGCGCAGCAGTGAGAACTTGACGTCCTTGCTGGTCATCTTCGAGCCGTTCTGGAACACCACGTCGTGGCGCAGTTTGAAGGTGTAGGTCAGGCCGTCCTTGCTGATGTCGGGCATGGACGCGGCGAGCTGGGGCGAGACCTGCGAGCTGCCGGGCGCGTAGCCGACCAGCGTTTCACCGATGTTGTGGAAGACGTTGGCGCAATAGAAGCTGTAGCACTTGGCGGGATCGAGCGTCTGGACGGTGTCCGTCGTTCCGATGATGATGCCGCCGCCCGCTGCCTGTGCCGTATTGACGATGGAAAGGGTTGCGGCGATTGCCAGCATCCCGGCCAGCACGTGATGGATTGGGCGCATTGTTGTTGCCTCCTCCTTCTTGAAAGGAGGGGAAATTGTAGCGCAGCCGGTGTTCAGGCGAAAACGCGCCCGAATCTCCTGTCTGACCGGGCGTCTCCCGGCTGTGCGCCGGAGGCGCTTTCCCCCGGACCGGGGCCCGGTTCTATAATGCCAGGCCGGTCCATACCCCTGATCTCGAATGTACATTTACCAGGAACTCCTCGCCCGCGTGGATCGAAGCCAGCCCGTCCGGGCCGGCCTGATCGGCGCCGGCAAGTTCGGCTCCATGTTCCTCAGCCAGGTTCCCAGCACGCCGGGCCTGCACGTCACCTGCATCGCCGACCTCGATCCACAGCGCGCCCGCAAGGCCTGCAGCACGGTCGGCTGGGACGACGATCTGGTCTCCCGCACGCGCTTCGTAGACGACGCCTCGGAGCTCGTTCGCTCGAACGACGTCGACGTGGTCATCGAGGCCACGGGCAATCCGGTGGTTGGCGTCTCGCACGCCCGCGCCGCCTTCAAGGAAGGCAAGCACGTCGTGATGGTGAACGTGGAAGGCGACGTGCTGGCCGGGGCGATGCTCGCGGCCGAAGCCGAGGACGCAGGCGTGGTCTACAGCATGGCCTACGGCGACCAGCCCGCCCTCACCTGCGAGCTGGTGGAGTGGGCGCGGGCCTGCGGCTTCGACGTGGTGGCCGCCGGCAAGGGCACGAAGTACCTGCCGGAGTACCACGCCTCGACGCCCGACACCGTCTGGAACTACTACGGCCTGACCGCCGAGCAGGCCCGCGCCGCCGGCATGAACAGCCAGATGTTCAACTCCTTCCTGGACGGCACCAAGTCGGCCCTGGAGATGGCGGCCATCGCCAACGCCACCGGCCTCGAGCCGCCCCCCGACGGCCTCGCCTTCCCGCCCTGCGGCATGGACGATCTCGCCCATGTGCTGCGTCCCCGCGAGCTCGGCGGACAGCTCCACCACAAGGGTCAGGTCGAAGTCGTGTCGTCGCTGGAGCGCGACGGCCGTCCGGTGTCCCGCGACCTGCGCTGGGGTGTCTATGTCGTCATCGAGGCGCCGAACGACTACGCCGCGGCGTGCTTCCGCCAGTACGGCATGAACACCGATTCGAGCGGCCGCTTCTCGGCCATGTACAAGCCCTTCCATCTGATCGGCCTGGAGCTCAACATCTCGGTGCTGTCGGCCGCGATCCTGAAGCGCGCGACCGGTTCGACGCAGGGTTTCGCCGGCGACGTGGTCGCGACCGCCAAACGCGACCTCGCCCCCGGCGAAACGCTCGACGGCGAAGGCGGCTATACCGTGTACGGCAAGCTGCTGCCCGCGCGCACTTCTCTGAAGACGGAGGGCCTGCCTATCGGGCTATCCCAGGGCGTCACCCTCAACAACCCGGTTGCGGCAGGCCAGACCATCAAGTGGTCCGATATCACCGTCGAGAAGGAAACCGAGGCGCTCGAGGTCAGGAAGCGGATGGAGTCGCACTACCGGAAGGTACTCGAAATAGAGTAAGGGCTGGCGCTAACCTGGAAAGGGCCCCTGTCCGGCGATGGTCGCGGTTCCCTTGTGGGTCGGAATTCATTGCGACATCTGTCCCCGAACCAACGCCGCTGTCGGAATGAATTCCGACCCACAGGGATGTGGGGAGTGTCGGAGATCGTCGGGAACGAGGTCCGACCGACCCACGGTCAGCCCTGCCCCGTGGGTCGGGATTCATCCCGAGCATCACGGGGCGCCAGTCGGGACACTGCTGCCGGATGACTGCCGACGTGCTTTGTCGCGTTCCGCCGATTGACCGGAGACTCTTCGCCCGCGGGAGAGACCGGCTGCTGTTATCTCCACCATCCGTCGTGATCGCGACGACGATGGTGATCGTCCCGATCGTGATTATGCCACCCGCCGTGGTGGCTGCGCTCGTAGTGGCCATGGCCGTAACCGTAGCCCGGATCGTAGTAGTAGGGGAAGCAGCCGCCCAACGCGACCAGCGCTGCGGCGGCCACCACTCCCGCGAACACCTTCCGCAAGGAACGATAGTACCGGCTGTTCATGTCTGACCTCACTTGGTTGAATGAGCGCAATGCCCGCGTCTTGCTGCGTTCATTGCGCGTCGTCAATGGAACGTCAGCTCGCACAGTGCCACAGGGAACATGAATCGCCACTGAACCGCGGCTGAACGCGCGCTGAACCGGACCGGCGGGAGCAGCGCGCGACGTGTGCTAAGATCGGCGAGGAGGGGGCAACAGTCCATGCCGACGTCGCTTGTGAATGGCCGATCGCGAGATTACCGCGGCGTTGCAATCACCGTGTTGCTGCTGCTCTACCTGGCCCACGTCCTGTACGCGATCGCGGTAAACAGGTTTCTGTTCGCAGACGGCGTCCACTTCTTCGTATCCATCCTGCGCTGGAAGGCGTTCCGCTACGGTGGCCGTCCCTACGAGAGGGCGTTTGCGGATGCGTTGACACAGTATCCCTTGCTGGCCGCCATCAAGGCGGGCGTGCGCAACTTGTCGATACTGTCCCGCGTGTACGGGACTGGACTTTTTGCACCCTATCTCATGTGCGTCTCGATCTGGCTGTGGGTAACGAGGGGGCAGCGAGAATACCTTCTCTTCCTGCTCGTCTTCCTCTTCGCCGCCGCGATGAACTGCGAGTTTTTCATCATCAGCGAAAGCCACGCAGCGGCGGCGTTGTATTTCGCCCTGGTGGGACTGATTGTCTTGCGTATCCCCTGGAGCCCCGGCATCACCGTCCTCGCGGCGGTCCTGGCC
>JBAUWJ010000322.1:0-59738 GCA_049583715.1 Arenicellales bacterium
CCCGACATCGGTTCGAAGATCCTGGTGCAGTCCTTCGTCGTGGTGGTGATCGGGGGGCTCGGCTCCTTTCCCGGCGCTATCGTCGGCGGCCTCATCGCCGGGGAGATCCTGAGCCTGACCTCCATGTTCAATCCCCAGTACTCCGAAGTCATGCTCTACGCCCTGATGGCCCTCGTGCTGTTCCTGCTGCCGCGCGGACTGTTCGGCACGGAGGGCCGGGCGTGAGCCGGAGGTGGCTGCCCGAAGCCGCAATCGTCCTGGTCCTGGTGGCGGCCCCGTTCGCGGGGCCTTACATCCGGGCTTCCGCCGACACTCTGACGCGGACCCTCGTCTGGGGCATCTTCGGACTCGGTTTCGATATCCTGTTCGGATACACGGGGCTGCTCTCCTTCGGGCAGGCGGCTTTCTACGGCACCGGCGGTTTCGTGTGCGCCTACTTGCTGGTGAGCGGCACCATTTCGAACGTCTTCGTGGGGCTCGTCGTGGCCACGCTGGCGGCAACGCTCTACGGGGTTCTCGTGGGCTTCTTCTGCCTGCGGCGCGTCGGCATCTATCTGGCGATGATCACCCTGGCATTCGGTGAAATGTCCTTCTTCCTCGAGAACTCCGTGCTCACCGAGTGGACCGGCGGCGAGAACGGACTGCCCGGCGTGCCCCCGCCGCAGCTCTCCGTCGCCGGACACGTCTTCCAGATCTCATCGGGGTGGCCCATGTACGCGTTCATCGCGCTGGTGTTCTTCGTGGGTTTCGTGCTGGCGCGGCGCATCGTCCGCTCCCCATTCGGCATGGTGCTGCGGGCGATCAAGTCCAATCCGGAGCGCACCCCGGCCGTGGGGCATGCCGTGTCGCTCTACAAGCTGAGCGTCTTCGCCCTGGCCGCCGCCTACGCCGGGCTCGGGGGCGGGCTCCTCGGCGTGTTCCAGGGATACATGCCGCCGGACGCCTTCGATCTCAGCACCTCCGGGCAGCTCGTGCTCTCCACCGTTATCGGTGGTGCGGGGACCCTGGTCGGGCCGCTCATCGGCTCCTTCATCTGGTTCTACCTGCGCGACGCGCTGCAGCACTTTGCGGTCCTCGGGGCATTGTGGAAGCTGATCTTCGGCGCCGTCTTCGTGGCCTGCGTGACGGTGTTCCGTCTCGGTATTGCGGGAGAAATCCGGCGCCACATCGCGCAGCGTCGAAAAGTCGCCGCGGTGCCGGTGGTGACGACGGAGCCGGCGACTCGCGTCACCGGGGAAGCAGAGCCCGTCTCCGATCCGGGTGGCCCGGAGCGCGCGGGAGCCGTACAACCTCCGCGCGGGGAGGTGGTGTTCGAGGCTTCGGACCTGTCCAAGCATTACGGAGGCATCGAAGCCGTATCCAACGTCTCCCTCGAGGTGGGAGAGCGTGAGCTGCTTGCGGTCATCGGCCCCAATGGAGCCGGCAAGACCACGCTCCTCAATATGCTGGCGGGTCAGATCCCACCGAGCGAGGGCGAGATCAGGTTTCAGGGTCGAAGGATCACGAAGCTCGGTATCACCGCGGTGTGCCAGCTCGGCATTGCCAAGACCTACCAGATCAACCAGCTCTTCGCCGGATTCACGGTGCGACAGAACGTCGAGGTGGCCGCACTCGCGCAGCGGCGCGGGGCTTTCCGGTTCGACTGCCTGCGCCGCTTCGAGGCGGACACCGCGCTGCGCGACGCGGTGGACGGGGTGCTCGCCACCGTGAACCTCACTGCCCACGCCGACCGCCCGACGGCGGAGCTCGCCTATGGCGAGAAGCGTCGCCTGGAGATCGCCATCGCGCTCGCCAGCGAGCCCCGCCTGTTGCTGATGGACGAGCCGCTCGCCGGCATGAGCCCGCCGGAGCGTGCGGACGCCGTGGTCCTGATCCGCGAGCTGGCCCGCCGTCACGCGGTGATCCTGGTGGAGCACGACATGGACGCGGTGTTCCGTCTCGCCGAACGCATCGTCGTGATGCACAATGGACGCAAGCTGGTCGAGGGAACGCCCGAGAAGATCCAGAGCAACAGCGAGGTGCAGGAGGCCTATCTGGGAGGGGTCGAAGATCATGAGCTTGCTTGAAGTCCGGGGCATCAACAGTTACTACGGCGACTCCCACGTGCTCTTCGACATCGATCTCACCGTGGGAGAGCACGAGACGGTGGCCTTGCTCGGGCGAAACGGCGCCGGCAAGACCACCACCTTGCGGAGCATCATGGGGGTGCTGCAGCCGCGCGACGGCAGCATCCACTTCGACGGCGAGCGCATCGACGGGCTCGGGCCGCACGAGATTGCGCGCCGCAGCGTGCAGCTCGTCCCGGAGGAACGCCGCATCTTCACGACTCTCAGCGTGGAGGAAAACCTGCGCCTGGCGGCGCTCACGGCGCCGGCGCCGTGGGAGATCCCGCGTGTCTACGAGATCTTCCCCCGGCTCGGAGAGCGCCGCCGCAGCCGCGGCGGCAACCTCTCGGGCGGCGAGCAACAGATGCTCGCGGTGGCCCGGGCGTTGATCCGCGACCCCAAGCTCCTGATGCTGGACGAGCCGTTCGAGGGTCTCGCCCCCGTCATCGTGCGCGACTTGAGCCGCGTTATGGAGACCCTGGTCCGCGAAGACCGCACCGTGGTGATCGTGGAGCAGAACGTGCGCGCGGCGCTGCGCTTCGCCGATCGAGTATACGTGCTCAACAACGGCCACGTGGTCTACCACGGTACCCCGGACGAGCTGCAGAAGGACCCGGAGCTGATGTCGCAATACCTCGGCGTGTAAGTCGAGCCCTGCACCCGCCGTGGAGCGAAATGACCGGCGTGTCCTCGTCAAGCTCGGCCGTTCGTGGTATGCAGTGACGAGGTACACTAGGGTTCCTCCACTCGCAATGGAAACCTGCCTCATGCATCGACGTTTCATACTCGGCCCCTTGACGGCCCTGTCCGTGGTGGCCCTGGTCGCGATGTGGGCTCTCATGGCCCCCCGGCCCGCAGCCGCCGACGACCTCGCCTCCCTGAATCAACCCGTGTCCGCAGAGTTGATGGCGCGGCTGGAGAGAGTCAGCGAGCATGATCTGACCTCGACGCCGCAGCTCAAGACAGTGGCGATCAAGCCGATTCAGGGCGGGGCGGCGCCGTCGACCGGTTTGCCTCTCGTGCTCTACATGGGGGCGGACTTCTGCCCTTACTGCGCCGCGCTGCGCTGGCCCCTGGCGCTGGCGCTCATGCGCTTCGGCGATCTCTCGGGCCTGCGCTACATGCTCTCCAGCGGCAGCGATGTCTACCCCGACACCGCGACATTCACCTTTCTCGACACACGCCTCGAGAGCGATCTCATCGACTTCCAGGCGACCGAGCTCGAAGACCGGGACAAGAAGAAGCTGCAGAAGCCGGACGCCAGGGCGGGCGACATATTCGAGCGCTTCGACAAGAAGCCTTACACAAACTATGCCGGCTCGATTCCGTTCCTCTACCTGGACGGCAGATACGTGGAGGTGGGCTCGCCCTTTTCTCCCGATTCGCTCAAGGGAATGGACTGGAAGCAGATCACGGCGCAACTGGAATCGGGTCACGGCAAGGCGTGGGAGGACATCATCGGGGAGGCGAACCAGTTGACCGCGGCCGTGTGCATCCTCACGCAGGGAAAGCCCGATGAGGTATGCACGGCACCCGGAATCGCGGCTGCCGCCGCGGGCCTGGCACAGTGATCTTGATGCGCCGCGTCGTGCACGGTTTGCTCTCACGGACTCGTACTGGTCCCGTTCGTGGGAATGATCATCTGAGATCCCTCGTCCCTCCCGAAGCCGCTGCAAGAGGTTCCTCTGCTTATTGCAGGGGGCTAGGCTCCCTCTCCGTTCGGGGCGGTGTGGCAAGACTCAACGTTCCTCTCGTCATTGCGAGGAGCCGAAGGCGACGAAGCAATCCAGAGGCCGAGGCCAGGTCCCGCTTGGGTTTCTGGATTGCCACGGCGGCCGCGCCGCCTCGCAATGACGCCAATAGGTCCTGACATTGGAGTCTTGCGACACCCGCCAGTGTGGGAGGGGACTCTCCGTCTCGACAGAGAAATGGTTTCGAGATGTTCGGCAGTCGCGTCCATTAAGGAACAAGCGCAGCAGGTGAAAGACTTCGACCTGCTGATACGCGGCGGCACGGTCGCCACTGCCGCCGACACCTTCCGAAGCGATATCGGCATTCGCAAGGGCCGCGTCGCGGCACTGGGCCGCGACCTCGCCGGCGCCGACACCGTGATCGATGCGGTCGGCCTGGTGGTGACGCCGGGCGGCGTCGACAGCCACTGCCACATGGACCAGCCTCCCTGGGAGGGCCAGCAAACGGCGGATGATTTCGAGAGCGGTACCGTTTCCGCGGCCTGTGGCGGGACGACGACGGTCATCCCTTTCGCCATGCAGATCCAGGGGCAATCGCTGAACGCCGCGGTCGAGGACTACCATGCCCGGGCCGGCCCGAAGGCGGTCATCGACTATGCCTTCCACATGATCGTCAGCGACCCGACGCCGCAGGTCCTGGAAGAGGAGCTGCCGGACCTGATCCGGCGCGGTTACACCTCCCTCAAGATCTATCTGACCTTCGAAGGCCTCGCGCTCGACGACTACCAGGTGCTCGAGGTGCTGGACGTCGCCCGGCGCGAGCAAGCCATGGTCATGGTCCATGCCGAGAACGACGCCTGCATCCGCTGGCTCACCCGGCGCCTGCTGGCCGCCGGGAAGAGGGCGCTCAAGCACCACCTCGACGCCCATCCGGCGGTCGGCGAGCGGGAGGCTACTCATCGCGCCATCTCCTTCGCCGAGCTGCTCGAGGTGCCGATCCTCATCACCCACGTGTCGCACCGCGAGTCGGCCGGTCAGGTCCGTTGGGCGCAGACTCGGGGCCTCGAGATCTACGGCGAGACCTGCCCCCAATACCTGTTCCTGTCGGCGGAGGACATCGATACCCCGGACCTCGCCGGCGCTAAATGCGTGTGCACCCCGCCGCCCCGCGACAAGGCCAACCAGGTGCACATCTGGCGCGGTCTCGAGAACGGCACCTTCCAGGTCTTTTCCTCGGACCACTCGCCCTACCTCTACACGGAGAAGACCAAGGGTGGCCCGGACACGCCCTTCAGCCGCGTTCCCAACGGCGTGCCGGGGATAGAGACCCGCATGCCGCTGCTCTTTTCCGAGGGGGTCGGCAAGGGACGGCTGTCGCTGCAACAGTTCGTGGCGCTGACGGCGACCAACGCGGCGAAGATCTACGGCCTGTATCCTCGCAAGGGAACGATCGCCGTGGGGGCGGACGCCGACTTCGCCATTTGGGATCCGCGCAAGGAAGTCGTGATCAGCAACGATATCCTTCACCATGCTACGGACTACACGCCTTACGAAGGCATGCGGGTCACCGGTTGGCCGGTCATCACCGTGTCGCGCGGCGAGGTGGTCTGCCGCGAGGGAGCGTTCCTGGGGGCGCGGGGTCGCGGGCGATTTCTGCCGTGCGCGCCCCGGAGCGCGCCGCGGCCGTGAGCGGACGTCTCGAGGGTCGGGTCATCGTGGTGACCGGAGCGGCCGGCGGGATCGGCCGTGCGATCGCCCGCCGACTGGCGGGCGAGGGCGCCCGGGTCGCCTGTGTCGACCTGAACCGGGAAGGTGCGGAGGACGCCGCACGAGCGATCGGTGACGGGGGCCTTGGGATCGCCGCCGACGTGACGGACCGGGACGCGGCACGAGCGGCGATCGAGAGGGCGGTGGCGGCTTTCGGGGGGCTGCATGGACTGGTCAACAATGCCGCCGCCCCGTCGGTCGCCGGTGCAGTGAACGACCTCGACCCGGTCGACTGGTCGAGGGAGCTGGCCGTGAGCCTGACCGGCGCTTTCCTGATGAGCAAGTTCGCCGTGCCCGAGATCGCGCGCTCCGGCGGTGGGAGCATCGTTCACGTTGCCTCTCAGCTCGCGCATGTCGCCGTCGCCGGCAGCGCCGCCTACTGTGTCGCCAAGGCCGGGCTGGTGCAGCTCGCGCGCGTCATGGCGCTGGACCACGCCGGCCAGTCGATCCGCGTCAACAGCCTGTCACCGGGCGCCGTGGCCACCGAACGCCTGGTCAGGGCGCACGGCAGCCTGGATCTCGCCAGAGAGACGCTGGCACCGAAACATCCGATCGGACGCATCGCCGAGCCGGATGAAATCGCGTCGGCCGCCGTCTTCCTGCTCTCGGACGAGAGCAGCTTCATGACCGGCGCTGACCTGCTGGTGGACGGGGGCTATTGCGCCCGGTGAACGCCGGCCGGCCCGCCGGTGGCTCACATCCAGGACGGCGTGCGCGTCGTAAAGGCGGTGAAGTGGAAGCCCGGGAAGGGTCAGGCTACGCCGGCGAGCAGTTGTATTGGCTGGGGGAGAGGGATTCGAACCCCCGCTGGCGGAGTCAGAGTCCGCTGTCCTACCACTAGACGATCCCCCAGGATTCGAGGCCTGCGGCCCCGGCCGGGCGCCCGGAAGCCGGGCCCAAGTATAAGGGAATGAGCGCCGATCTCAATGGAGGGAGGCGGGCCTGTCCGGAAAATTTCCCCGTCGCGGCGCCGTCGGCGCCGGCCGTTGTCTGCCGGGCTCTCGAGATTGGCCCGTGGCCGCCCTTCGCGTGGTGCAGGCCGCGGATCGTTGATCCAGATCAAGGTGCGCGACGCCGAGGGGATGCCTAATGGCATCCTTACCAACATTCGGGGTGATGATGGTTCGGACGCAGACTCTGATACAGCGCCTTCGCGACGTACCTCTTTTCGGTGGCCTGGCGGCGGATCCGGTCGGGAGACTGGCCGAGTCCATGGCGTACAGGCGCCTTCACGCGCGTCAAACGCTGTACCAGCAGGATGATCCTGCCCATGCCTGCTACGTGGTGCTGACGGGCACGATGCAGCTCAGTGTCAAACTGGGACCGCAGCGGGTGATCGCGGGACTCGCGTATCCCAACGACCTCCTGGGTCTGGAATCGCTGCGCAGCGGGAGCACCCGTCCGGAGACGGCGGTGGCCGGCTCCCGTGTCGAGCTCCTGGAAATCGATGCGGACCGAATGAGGGGATTTCTCCTCGAGCACCCCAGGCTTCAGCTCCAGTTGCTGAACCACGTGATTTCAAAGCTTCGCGAGGAGGTCACCCACGCGGTGCAGACCGGGCACTACGACGCGGAGCAGAAGATCGCCGCCTACCTGATCAGCCGCGAGAACGGCTCGGCGAGCAAGGCCGGAGAAACCAAGTCGCTCAGCCAGGCGGAGCTGGCGGATTACCTGTCCCTGACTCCCGAGACGTTCTGCCGCAAGGTCAGCAAATTCCGTCAGCTTGGCTGGATCGACGGCCGCGGAAACGACTACACCGTCCGGGAGCACGAGGCCCTGCAGCGCCTGTTGGAGCGATAGCAGGGTTCCGGTCGGGCGCGGCGCGCCGCGACGTCCGGAACGCGCCCCCTCGCCACAAGCCTCCAAAGTCCGGTTGCCGGCTTACCCGGCTCACCGGAGGGAACTTGTGGTTGCAGCTTACAGATACGCTCTCGCCAAGACCCCGGGAACACCAAAGATGTGTTCATCCCGGCCTCGCTTGGCGGGCTTGGCGTCTTGGCGAGAGTGCAAGACAATGGGCGTTCCCGGAGCCAGGCTTTTCTTCCCGGGAGAAGATAAACCCTCTGATCACCGGAACGCATGTCGCCAATCCGTACCAAGGCCGTCCCGTCGTCATCCGGGCCAGCGCGCCCGGCCAAGCGTCGCGGGAGGACGCCTGCGGGGCATCTCATCGGTCTTTGTCTCGTGATAGCAGGTGTCCTGCCCGGTGCGGCGTTGGGGGTGTCCTCTCGCACACCTGCTGAAGATCTGTATCAGTCCTACTGCGCGTCCTGCCATGGCGTCCGGCGGCTCGGCGGCCTGGGTCCTCCCCTGCTGCCCGGGGACCTCGAACGGCTTTCCAGGGCCGATGCCGCGGCCGCGATCACCGACGGACTCCCCGAGACCCACATGCCGGGTTTTTCAGACCACCTTTCGAAAGCCCAGATCCGCGCCCTGGTCAATCTCATCTACCAGGCACCCGATAGCGAGGAAAGCCAGTCGGTGACCGCGACCGATCGAGCGGGGCACGGGTACCCGTAGATTCCGACCGTTCGTTTGTGTAGATTCTTTTTCCACAGATGGAACGGGCACAGCAAGTATTACAGGACGTTTTCGGCTACTCCGCCTTCAAGGGCAACCAGCGGGCGGTGATCGAGGCGGTCCTGGCGGGTCGCGACACGCTGGTGCTGATGCCGACCGGCGGGGGCAAGTCGCTGTGCTACCAGGTGCCGGCGATCGTGCGCGACGGCGTCGGCATCGTCGTGTCGCCGCTCATTGCCCTCATGCAGGACCAGGTGGAGGCGCTTCGTCTCCTGGGCGTCAAGGCCGCCTTCCTCAATTCAACCCTGGGTCCGGCCGAGCAGCAGGCGGTGTTCGCCGGGCTCGAGGACGGGAACCTTGATCTTCTCTACATCGCTCCGGAGCGCCTCCTGCAGTCCGGCACCCTGGAGCGCCTGGCACGTTATCCGGTGTCGGTGATCGCCATCGACGAGGCGCATTGCGTTTCCCAGTGGGGGCATGATTTCCGGCAGGATTACCTCGGCCTGAACGTCCTGCGCGAGGTCTTCCCCGGCGTGCCCCGCCTGGCCCTGACCGCGACGGCGGACCGGCGCACGCAGGCGGAGATCGTCGAAAGGCTGGATCTCGAGGACCCCGAACGCTTCATCAGCGGCTTCGACCGGCCGAACATCCGCTACTCGGTGCAGGTCAAAACCGACGCCCGCCGCCAGCTCCTGCAGTTCCTTGCAGCCCGGGGCGGGCAGGCGGGCATCGTCTACTGCCTGTCGCGCAAGAAAGTCGAGAGCATTGCCGGTTGGCTGTGTGGGCAGGGTTTCACGGCGCTGGCGTATCACGCCGGACTGTCCCCGGAGGTCCGCGAGGCGCACCAGCGGCGGTTCCTGCGCGAGGACGGCGTGATCATCGTCGCCACCATTGCGTTCGGCATGGGCATCGACAAGCCCGACGTCCGCTTCGTCGCTCATCTCGATCTACCCAAGAGCATCGAGGCCTACTACCAGGAGACCGGCCGGGCCGGGCGCGACGGCGAGCCGGCGGAGGCGTGGATGGTCTACGGTCTGCAGGACGTGGTGCGGCTGCGGCAGATGCTGGACCAGTCCGGCGCACCCGAGCAGCAAAAGCGCGTGGAACGCTACAAGCTCGACGCCCTGCTCGGCTGGTGCGAGGTCACCCAATGCCGGCGGCGTGCCCTGCTCGACTATTTCAACGATACCCTCGACGCCGACTGCGGCAACTGCGACGTCTGCCTGCAGCCGCCGGGAACCTGGGACGCCACCGAGGCCGCCCGCAAGCTGCTCTCCTGCGTTTACCGCACGGGACAGCGATTCGGTTCAGCGCACGTTATCGACGTCCTGATGGGCAAGGACACCGGGAAGATGGCCCAGCATCGCCACAACGGTCTCAGCACTTTCGGGATAGGCGCCGAGCACGGCCAGCGGCAGTGGCGCTCGATTGTCCGGCAACTGATGGTGCAGGGTTATCTCCGTGCGGACGTCGAGCGCTACGGGGCCCTGGTGCTCACGGAAAAGGCTCGTCCGTTGCTTCGCGGGGAGATCACCCTGTATCTGCGCGAGGACCTTCGCGACAAGGAACAGGCGGTGCTTCGCAAGAAGCCCGGGCGTTCCTTCGAGGCGGTGACGGATGTCGATCGCGGCCTGTGGGAAGCCTTGCGGCGCCTGCGCAAGCGCCTGGCCGACGAGCAGGGGGTTCCGCCGTACGTGGTCTTTCACGACGCCACCTTGATGGAGATGGTGGCGCACCGGCCCTCTGACGAGGCGGAGCTCCTGAGCTTGAACGGCGTGGGGGAAGCCAAGCTGCAACGCTATGGCAAGGCGTTCCTGGACGTCATCAGAACGGAATCGGAGGCCGGAATGCCGGCGGGGGCAGACGGCGGGAACGACGACTCGTGACGCAGATCAACGCGCGGCAAGACAATCGGATTCACACTCCCGAGCATTCAGAATACCGGAAACGCACATGAACATCGACACCGCAGTATTCCGTTTCGCCGGCCTGCTGATACTTGTCAGCCTGTTGCTCGCCTACTATCACAGCGCATACTGGCTGTGGTTGACGGCTTTCGTCGGCCTGAACATGCTGCAGGCGTCCTTTACCGGTTTCTGCCCGCTTGCTCGCATCCTTGGCGGATTGGGAATGAAGCCCGGCGCGGCGTTCGGCGGGAAGGGCGGCTCCTAGGAAGCGGTGAGCGGCGTGATTGCCCGACCGGCGACGAGGTAAACACGGCCAATCGGGGTTTCCGGCATGCAGGGAGGAGGTCGGTTGAGGTCGGGTCTTTGACGCGGGTATCCCGGGAAGAGGTGTGTGGCGTCGCGGCCCGGGGAATGAGGGCACAGCCGGTCGGGCAACGGCGATGTACCGGTGCCGCTTTGTGTCGCGGTTGATATTGTTGCGCATCGCTTATCGTCAAGCCCAGCCACGCATTGCGGATGAATGTTCTGCTAGGATTCGCGAATGAATCCGCGAATGAATCATGGCAGACACCGTTTGAATGCAACATCGCGCACGGCGCCGCGCGCATCCCGTGAGGAGAGTCGCAGGTCCGGCATCGCAGGACCCGGCCGGCGGCGATGACGCACCTGATCCCTACGGGCCACGTCTACCTGGCGACGCTGGTCCATCTTCTCGGCGCGCTGCTCGCCGGCGGCCTGATCGGTCTGGAACGCAGTGTGCAGGGGCGCCCGGCCGGGTTCCGCACCCATACGCTCGTGTGCATGGCGTCGACGCTGCTGATGCTTCTGACGGTCTACCAGCTCCAGCTACTGTCCAACCTGCCTCCCTCCGCCATCCGGCTGGATCCCACGCGCATGGCGCAGGGCGTCATGACCGGCATCGGCTTCCTCGGCGCCGGCGTGATCATGAAGGAACGACTGAACATCCGCGGCCTCACCACCGCGGCGTCCATCTGGATGACGGCGGCCATCGGCATCATGATCGGGGTCGGATTCTACTTCGCCGCGACACTGGCAGTGATCCTGACCCTGGGTGCCTTGTCGATGTTTCGCTGGCTGGAGGTCGTGCTCCCTACCCGGCACTATGCCCGCCTGACCGTGCGAAGCCGGATCGCCGAGCGGGTCTCGCTCCACGAACTACGGCACATGGTCACTGAAAACGGGTGCGAGAGCGTCAATCCGAGCTTCGCCCTGGAGGACAGCGGATCGTATTTTCGATACGAGATGACCATCCGCACTGTCGACCGCGAGAACTTCAACCGACTCGCCGAAGCCATGACCGCCACGGAAAGAATCCCGGAGTTCAAGATCCGCTCCGCGAGCGAGTGATCGGCGTTCTCCGGAATTGGATGGCGTGCGCGGGTACGTTCGGGAAGGCGATCTCCCCGCTCGTTGAGTAGAATATCCCACTCGTCACAGGGCGCAGAGCTCCGCTGTCGCGGCGACGTATACTCGAGACTCCAGTGGCTCCGGGTGGCAAGGGCCGGGGAGCGACGACACTGTCCGAGAGGTGGCCGGATGCTCGATCACAGGCGTCTACGAAACAATGGCCATCGTGGCCTGGTGCTGGCGGTTCTTGCGGTTTCGGCAATGGGCGTTTCGGGCTGCGGCGGCAAGGACGAGAAGGCGGCGAAGGAAGCTTCGAAGGCCGTTGATGCCTGCACACTGGTAACGCCGGCGGAGATCCACGGCCTGTCGCCGCGGCTCGGGTCCGGGCATCACTCGAAGATGAAGATTCCGAATAAGTCGGTCTCCATCTGCGACTTCGATGACGACAAGCACATCCCCGCGCTCATCTTGACGGTCACACCGGCCCCCTCCGGGGGTGTGAAAGCGGACCTCGAGCAGCAGCTCGGCGGCTTCGGATACGCGATGTCCAGCGTTTCCGGCCTGGGCGACGAGGCGGCTGCGGCAGTCCAGCAGCCAGATCCGTCCAAGGGCATCAAGGCGGGCCTGGCGTTTCTGGCGTCGCGGGCAGGGCAGTGGGAGGTGACTCTGTCGCCGGTGCGTCTGGACATCCCGGATAGCAGCGGCGCGGCTTTCTCCAGGCTGAAGACGGTGGCCGCCGCCGCCGTGACCCGTCTTCGCGCGGCCGGTCACTGACACCGGTGATCGGGCACCTGCCGCCGCGGTCCCGGCGGCACTACGGCATTGCCGGCAATAAGAGCGCGGAATGCGCCCCGTTGTCACCCTCGTTTGGGCTGCAGGCGGTCAGCCCGGCACCCCGCGCTTGAGCGTCCCGCGCAGGAAGATGTTCACCGCATGCCGGATCCTCCGGTCGCGCTCCTTGCGGGAGACGCGGAAGCGCTCGCCGAGCAGGCGTCGCATGTAGAAGTCGCCCTTGATCATCTCCACGAGCTGCACCGCCGCGAGGTGTGTGTCCTCGATTTCGAGGACCCCTTGCGCGACCTGGTGATCCAGGTAGCTGGATAGAAGGCGGTACAAGCGGTTGGGCGCCTGCTCCATGAATATCTCCCGCAGCCTGGGGGTGCGAGAGCCCTCGGCGATCATCAGGCGGTTCAGGTCGGTGGTCTCATCGGTGAGGATCAGGTCGAGGAGGCGCAGGCCGACTTCGTACAGGACCTCCGCCGGCGGCCGGTTGGGCAGCTCCGGAAGCTCCAACCCGCCATAGGCACCGCTGGCCTTGCGCTCGATCACGGCCTGGTACAGGCCTTCCTTGTTTCCGAACATGCGGTATAGCGTGGCCAGTGAGCCGCCGGCCCGGCGCACGATCTCCTGCAGGCTGGTGGCCTCGAAGCCTTTTTCCACGAACACCTCGGTGGCGGCGTCCAGGAATTTGTCGCGGCGCTTCAGGCCGCGCTCGCGGGGCTCGTAGCCCGGGTCGGCGGCCTCGAAGGGGTCCGGGTTCTGGGACATTGCGCACCTCATCGATCTGTGTGGGGAAAGCTTCCCGACTCCGGGCTGCTCCCCGCTCTTGACAGGATGAAAATGTAGCGTATTATTCGTTACACATCAAGTGTAATGTGACTTACAGTACGGAGCGAAGACGATGAAGGCTTCAATAGTCAAGCGCGCAGTCCTCGGGAGTATCGTCGCGAGCGCACTCAGCGGCGGCGGGTGGTATGCCTGGCATTGGTACCAGGCCAACCGCTACCTCGAGAAGACGGACGACGCCTACGTCGCCGCGGATGTCGTGGACATCCGACCCGAGGTGACCGGGCGAATAGATCAGGTGCTGGCGAAGGAGAACCAGCGCGTGCGCCGGGGGCAGGTCCTGGTGCGTATCAATCCGGCTGATTTCCGGGCCAGGGTGGAGCAGGCGCAGGCGAGACTGGCCGTCGCCCGCGCCGCCGTCGAGGATGCATCGGAGCAGATCTCGCTGCAGCAACGAAAGATCCAGCAGGCCGAGGCCGGTGTGGACGCGGGGAAGGCACAGGTACGGCGAGCCGGTCTGGAGCTGCGCCGGGCACGGGACCTGGCGAAGAAGTCCTTCGTCTCCAGGCAAAGCCTCCAGAACAACGAGGCCGAGGACAGCGTGGCCCGCGCCCGGCTACTGGAAAACAAGGCCAATCTCGCTGCCGCCCGGCAAATGCGCGAGGTGCTCACGGCCAAGGAAAAGAGTGCCCGGGCCGAGGTCGAGTCCGCCGAGGCCGCCCTCGACTACGCGACACAGCAACTGGCCAAGACCACCATTGCGGCGCCCCGGGACGGCGTGGTGGGTGATCTGGGTGCCCGGGAAGGCGCCATGGCGCAGCCCTCGCTGACGCTGATGCGCCTGGTGCCGGTGCCGCAGGTGTACGTCCGGGCGAACTTCAAGGAGACGCAGATCGCCCGGATGAGTATCGGCGAGCCCGCCGCCATACACGTGGACGCATTGCCGGGCGTCGTCTTCCACGGCGAGGTATCGTCGCTCGCGCCCGCCACCGGCACGGAGTTCAGCCTCCTGCCGCAGGACAACGCCACCGGCAACTTCAACAAGATCGTGCAACGGGTGCCGGTGCGCATCCGTGTGACGGGGCCGATCGATGCCATGGCGCGCCTGCGACCCGGACTTTCCGTGGTGCCCGAGGTCGATACCCGCCGCTTCGATGCCCGCCGGCAATTGTCCTATCTGGATTCGGAGCCGGCGATCAGCGTCGCCCGGAGCACACCGGTCACTCCCTGATACGCCAAGGAGGCCCGCACCATGACCGACGTCGTCGAAATGCCGCCGATTCGCCACCGTCTCGGTTTCGCCGCCGCCCTGTTGGGAATGTTCATGGCGATCCTGGATATCCAGATCGTGGCCAGCTCGCTCAACGAGATCCAGGCCGGGGTATCGGCGACGCCGGACGAGATCTCATGGGTCCAGACCGCCTATCTCATCGCCGAGGTCATCATGATCCCCCTGTCCGGCATGCTCGTGCGGGTCCTGTCGACCCGCGGTGCCTTCGTCGCGTCCTGCCTGGGCTTCACGGTGGCGAGTGTCGGCTGCGCGCTGGCGCAGACCCTCCCCGAGCTGGTCGTCCTGCGAGCCGTTCAGGGGTTCATTGGCGGTGCGATGATACCGATCGCCTATGCCGTCAGCTTCGGCACCTTCCCGAAGCGCGTCATGGGCATCGTGCAGGCGGTGATGGGACTGATCGCGACCATCGCGCCGTCCATCGGGCCCACGCTGGGCGGCTACATCACGGACCACGCGGGCTGGCACTGGCTCTTCCTGATCAACACTGTGCCCGGTGCTCTGGCCACCGCCGGCGTCTGGTTCTTTCTCGATGTGGACCGTCGCGACTTCGATGCCATCCGCCGCATCGACTGGACCGGCCTGGCCTCGATGGCGGTGTTCCTCGGTGCCCTGGAATACGTGCTGGAGGAGGGTCCCCGGGACGACTGGTTCGACAGCCGACTGATCGTGACGATGTCGGCTTTGAGCGTCGCGGGCGCGCTCGCCTTCTTCGTCAGGGCCCTCAGCGCCGATCACCCCATCGTCGACCTGCGCGCCTTCCGGAACCGCAACTTCGCGATCGGTGCCGGGCTCGGCTTCCTGGTGGGCATCGCCCTTTACGGGCTGGTCTACCTCATGCCGCTGTACTTCGGCGAGGTGCGGCACTTCAACAGCCTGCAGATCGGCGAGATCATGTTCGTCACCGGCGCGGCGATGTTCTGCGCCGCGCCGGTTGCGGGTCGCGCTTCGGACAAGGTCGATCCCCGCATCCTGCTCACCATCGGGCTGACCCTGGTGGGGATCGGGTCGCTGATGAACTCGGACCTGACCGCCGAGGCTGGCTTCGATCAGTTCTTCTGGCCGCAGGTGGTGCGCGGCGCCGGCCTGGTGCTGTGCCTGATCCCCATCACGAGGATCGCCCTCGGCACGCTTCCCGCGCACGAGCTCGGCAACGCCAGCGGCCTGTTCAACGTGCTTCGAAACCTGGGGGGCGCCTTCGGGCTCGCGATGATGGATACGTTCGGCGATTACCGTTTCGACTACCACTGGACCCAGATCATTCCCGCCCTGGATACGACTCGCGCCGTGGTGGTGGGACAACTCCACCAGATCCGCCACATGGTGACCGGCATCGCCGCCGATCCCGCGGCCGCGGCGATCGAGGTGCTGGGTCACCGCGTCGCGCTCCAGGCCCGGACCCTCGCGTTCGACGACACCTTCCTGTGGCTCGGTGTCGCCTATCTCGCGGTGGTGCCGCTCATGCTGCTGCTGCGCAAGCCCGGCGAAGGGGCGGCGGTGGCAGCGCATTGAGCGGGAGGACTGAAACCGGCTGCCGTGGCCCCGTCGCTCGCGATGCGTCACCGCGGCGTCTCGGGCCGCCATCGGAAATCGCGGTCAAACGGGCGCCTCGAGTTGCTGGCGAAGTCCCTCGGTGTCAAGCAGCGTGATCGCCTGTTTCTCCACTTTGATCATGCCGGCCGCGGAAAGGCGGGCCAGGATGCGCGAGAACGTTTCCGGCTTGATTGACAGGCGTGAGGCCAGGACGTTCTTGGGGACGTCGAGCTCAATCCGTTTACCGTTGGAAACGCCTTCGTCGCCGGGGTTGAAGATGAAGTCGACAAAGCGCGACGTTGCATTGTGCAGCGCGAGTCTGTCGATCTCGTTGAGCTGCCATCTCAGGCGCCTGCTCATGACGCCGAGCAGCTTGAGACAACTCTCGTTGGACTGCTTGAGGAGTCCGAGAAAAGCCGGTGCGTCGAATCCCAACAGGCGGGTGGGCATCAGGGCCTCGGCATTCACCGGATAGCCCTGACTGCGCTCCATGAACACGACGGCCTCGGCGAACGTCTGTTTCGGACCGATGAGGTCCATGACCTTCTCGTAGCCCTCGAAGGACAGCCGATACAGCTTGATCTGGCCGCTCTCGATGTAGAAGAAGCGCCGGATCTCATCGCCCTCATTGAACAGTCTTTCACCCCCTTGGAGCGAGATCCGCTGCGTGACCCTGGACATCTCGGAGAGCTGGTCGGCGTCGAAAGCGCCGAAGAGATAGATCTCCCGGAGCTGCTGCGAGCTCACGGACTGACCGAGGCTCATGTCGTTACTCATAATGTGACCCGAAGAAGAATAGCCAGTCGTCCTGCAGTTTCCTTTGATCTGGATCAGGCCGTCACGCCGGTTGTGCCCGGAGGTGCCCGCCGCCCCGTGCGCGGCCATGGCCCGCTCTCCGCTACCCCTGCGGCCAGTGCCATGGACCCGGGCCGATGCGGGGAAAATGGTTTACGCACCGGACAAGCCCGGGGGCGCCCGGTGGCGGCGTCCCGCCGGTCGGCAGCCGGCATCAGGTTTCAGTGAGCTTGGGAATGACGCGCAGGACCTCCTCCATGTTGGTGAGGCCGGACGCGATCTTGCGGGCGCCGCTGATCCGCAAGGGTTGCATGCCTTCCTTGTAGCCCTGCTCCCGGAGCGCCTCGAGCTTCGCGTCTTCCTGGATGAGGTTGCGCATGTCGGGCGTCAGTCTCAGCATCTCGTAAAGGCCGATGCGGCCGAGATAGCCGGTGTTTCGGCACTCGAGACAGCCCTCCAGGGTGTAGGTCTCGTCGGGCAGGGCCACCTTCCAGGGCTGGGTAAGCGCCCGCCACTGGCGCTCGTCGACGGGGTGTCTCTTCTTGCAATGGGGACAAAGGGTCCTCACCAGCCGTTGGGCCACGATGCCGAGCAGGGTGGCGTTTATCAGGTACGGCGGGACGCCGATCTCGAGCAGTCGGGTGATGGCCGAAGGCGCGTCGTTGGTGTGCAGCGTGGACAACACCAGGTGCCCGGTAAGCGCGGCCTGGATGGCCATCTCGGCGGTGTCCAGATCCCGGATCTCGCCGATCATGATGATGTCCGGGTCCTGCCGGAGCAGCGACCTCACGCCGGCGGCGAAGGTGAGGTCTATCCCGTGGTGCACCTGGATCTGGTTGAAGCTCGGCTCCACCATCTCTATCGGGTCCTCGATGGTGCTGACATTGACCTCGGGTGTCGCGAGCTGTTTGAGCGTCGAATAGAGGGTGGTGGTCTTGCCGGAGCCGGTGGGACCGGTCACGAGCACGATGCCGTAAGGGTTCTCGACGAAGCCCTGCCAGAGCTTCAGTTCCTGCCGTGAGAGGCCGAGCTGCTCGTAGCTCCGGCCGAGCACCTCCGGATCGAAGATCCGGATGACCAGTTTCTCGCCGAGGGCGGTGGGCACGGTGGAAAGCCGGAGCTCCACCTCGGTGCCCTCCGGCGTGCGGGTCTTGAGCCGGCCGTCCAGGGGCCGCCGTTTTTCGGCGATGTCCATCCCCCCTAGGGTTTTGATACGCCCGACGATGGCGATCATGACATTGCTCGGCACCTGGTAGACGCGGTGCAGCACGCCGTCGATACGAAAGCGCACGTAGCCTTCATCGCGGCGCGGCTCGAGGTGGATGTCGCTGGCTCGCTGCTCGAAGGCGTACTGCAGCAGCCAGTCGACGATGTACACGATATGCCGGTCCTCGGCGTCCAGCTTGCCGGCGCGGCCGAGCTCCACCAGCTTCTCGAGGTTCTGGAAGAGCCTGACGCCGTCTTCCTCTCCCCGGCGGGTGGCATTCTTGAGGGAGCGCGACAGGTTGTAGAATTCGTCCGTGTAGCGGCGCCGGTCGCTCGGATTTACCAGCACCCGCTGTACGTGCTTGCGCAGAAGCTGCCCGAGCTCGTCCACCCATTCATCGTCGAAGGGGTCGCTGGTACCGATGACGACGCTGCTCTTGTCGACGCGAAGCGGCAGTATGCCGCGCTTCGAAGCGTAGGCGTAGGACACCACGGAAGTAACCTGCGTGACGTCGATCTTCAGGGGATCGATGCGTTCGTAGGGAATACCCGTCCTGTCCGCCAGCCACTTGAAAAGGTCTTCCTGCTTGAGGGTGCGGCCGGGGCTGCGGGCGTCCTCGAGGTTCTGCTCCGCGATCGCGGTGATGGGATGGATTCTGCTGAGATCCTTCACCCGGCTGAGCAGCAGAGCCCGCTTGCCGTCCTCGAACTTGAGGACGCCATCACTGACCAGGCCCTCCAGGAGGCCCTTGATGTCCAGGGACCGAATGGGGACGGGGGAGCGGTGTGCGGCGGGTTTGGACACGGACCGGTTCTGCTTGGGCTGAATCTCCATGGTAGTGGAGTCCGTGGACATTGACCAGTGCACGATCCGCCGACTGTCGACGGCCGGTCCGTTCCGATGGCGTTGCTGGTATCGTTGCACGGGAGCGCTCCGTCGGGGAACGGGCCTGAAACGGGTGCCGGGTGCGGGAGTGGATCCTGACAGGGAAAGACCCGGGTTCCGCGCCCGCCGGACAACGCGAACACGAACAGAAGACAATACGAAATGCTTTGGATCATATTGGTCATCGCCGCGGGACTTCTCGTGGGCTGGTTGATCGTCACTTACGGGTACCGGCACTCCATACTCATCGTCCTCGTGATCCTGGCAGCGGTGATAGGGGTGCTCGCGTGGTACGTCCGCTTCGGGGATCAGCCGGGGACCGGTTTGATCACGCCCGAACAGGTGCAGCTCAACAACCTGAAAATGACCAGGGAATATCGCACCAGCTATCGGATGGCGGGGCGGCTGGTCAACACTTCCAGGAAGTTCACGCTGACATCGGTGAAGATCACGATCACGGCGTCGGACTGCAAGAGCGAGGGCTCCGACTGCATCGTAGTGGGCGAGGACGAGAGGACCATAACCGTCCGCATTCCACCGGACCAGGCCAGGGATATCGTCGAGCAGTACGTCTTCCCGAGGTTCGTCCTGCAGGGCGAGCTGCAATGGCGCTATCGGTTCTCGGACATCACGGCCACGCGACCTTGACGCGCAGGACCATCCTGCGGGCCCTGGTGAGGGCCGGGGTCTTGATCGTCCTGGCTGCCTTTGCCGCAGTCTTCATTCGCGGCTTGCTCGCGCCGGGCGGGAATGACGGCGACGTCATAGAGCTCAGCGGTGTGGCGCCGGGCTCCGCCCGGCTCGAATCCTGGGACGGCAGGCCCATCTGGGTGGTGAACCGCTCCGACGAGCAGCTCGAGGCCCTTGCCGCCGTCTCTGAATACGTGACGAAAGGCGCGACGAACGACCCTTCGCCCGTGGCGAATCCGCTGCGCTCCCTGAAACGCCGCTACGGGATCTATCTCGCTGACACCCGGCGTCCCGGAATCCTGGTCCAGTACACGCTCGAGCGGCCGGGGTCGCTGGGCATCGGGACACCGTGGTTCGGCGGTTTCGTCGACCCCGCGAGCGGTGCCGCCTTCGATATCGCCGGACGGCCCTACCGCACGGCCCGGGGCCGACCGCTGGCCGTTCCACCTTATCGCTTCGTGGGTCCCGCCCGGATTCGATTCGGCGAGTGGTAACCTCGCCCCGTGCCCGTTTCCAGCAAGGAGGCTCACCGGGAATCCGCAGTACTGTATAATCATCCAGTATGAACGAAGGTACGACCCATGCGCGAAAGGGGCGCGGCGCTGTCAGCAACCCGGACAGTCGTTACGCCAAGTGGCGGCACGAGGCGGACGATGACGGCTGGGACGAGGGCCACGGTGAGGGCCAGGGCGAGGCTGAGGAGCGGCCTCTGCGCACCACCGTCCAGAAGGACACGACGCGTACCATCATCGCCAGGAACCAGTCGCCCGATGTGCCGTTCGACCAGTCCATCAATCCGTACCGGGGTTGCGAGCACGGCTGCATCTACTGCTTCGCGCGCCCCACCCATGCCTACCTCGATCTGTCGCCTGGACTCGATTTCGAGACTCGTCTGTTCTACAAGCCGGATGCCGCTCGCCTGTTTCTGGATGCCTTGTCGAAACCCGCCTATCGCTGCCGGGTCATCGCTCTCGGGACCAACACCGACCCCTACCAACCCATAGAGCGGCGCTTCGGAATCATGCGCGGAATCCTGGAAGTCTGCGCCCGGACCCGGCATCCCATCGGCATCACGACGAAGTCCAGTCGGATCGAGAGGGATCTCGACCTGCTTCAGGATCTCGCGCGCGACAATCTGGTCGGTGTTGCCGTGTCGGTGACGACGCTGGACCCGGTGCTTGCGCGCCGCCTGGAGCCTCGCGCCGCGTCGCCCGCAAGACGCCTTCAAACCATCGAGCGCCTGGCGGCGGCCGGCATTCCGGTGTCCGTCTCGGTGGCGCCGATCATACCGGTGCTGACCGATCCGGAGATGGAGGCCATCCTCGAAGCGGCGTCCTCGCGCGGGGCGCGGGGCGCGGGCTACATCCTGTTGCGTCTTCCCGGAGAGGTCAAGGACCTGTTCAAGCAGTGGCTGCGCGAGCACTACCCGGACCGCGCCGAGCACATCATGAGCGTGATCCGGCAGTCCCGCCGGGGCCTCGAGAACGATTCGCAGTTCTGGAGCCGCCGGCGCGGCACGGGCGCCTTCGCGGATCTCATCGCTCAACGCTTTCGATTGAGCGTGCGGCGCTTCGGCCTGGACAGGGGCTGGCCGCCCCTCAGCACGGCACACTTTCAAAGACCGGGAGCGCAGCTCGGGTTGGACTTCTGAAGCGGAGGCAGCCCGGTTCGGGCACGCTCTCACCGGGAGGGACGTCCGGCAGCCGGTCCGGCTTCGACGGGGCGGCCATATCGGGTAGTATCGCGGAACTCGGTTTCAGGTCGCCTGCGTATTCATCGTGCTCACGAAGATCTTGCTCACCGTTGCGGTCGTGCTGGCCGTGATGACTTATTATCGCGTGAAGAACTCCGGTCGTGTCAGTGCCGCGGCTCGGCGTGCCGAGGCCCAGGCCGCGGCCGCGGCCAGTCAGTTCGGCAGGCGCGTGGCATATGCCTTCGTCGCCGGACTGCTGCTTCTGTCGGCCGTCCTGTACGGCCTGCACTGGCGGGAGCAGCACAGGATCATGACTATCCACGTCATCGGGGACAACGGCACCGCGACCTACAAGGCCTACAAGAAGGATGTGAAGGACGGAGGCAAGCGGTTCAGGTCCCTGGACGGCAAGACGGTGATCCTCGGCAGCTCCGAGCGGGAGGAAATCATCGGCACCCAGTAGCCATGGGCGTTGTCAGCGCCGGCCCCCTGGTTTAGCATAGGCAGTCGCTTCGAAAACTCTAAGAGTGCTCAAGTTTTGGCCGGAAAGAGCAGAGAAATTCCACTTGATTTCAGCGACGATACGGCAACCGAGACCGGCGCGTCCGGGCGCGCGAGTGGCCTCGAAAAGCGGCTGATGGGCATGTTTCTCCGCGCCATGGGCAGGCCCCCGGTAGCCGTGGAGCTGTGGAGTGGCGAGAGCTTGTACGAGGGGAGCGGCGAGCCGGAGATCACGGTACGAATCAAGACCCGCAAGGCGTTGTGGGGGCTGGTCACCAACCCGGACTTGAACTTCGGCGACCACTACAGCGACGGAACCATCGAGGTACTCGGCGACCTCTATCGGCTCATCGAGCTCGCCGGCAACAACAGGCCCGCAGCGGTATCGGAAACCAGCGTGCTCCTCAGGGTCCAGTACCTGCTCAGCAGGGGAAAGGCGAGGAGCAACACTCTGGCGGGGTCCAGAGAGAACATCCACCACCACTACGACCTCAGCAACGAGTTCTACAGCCTGTGGCTGGACCGCGACCACATGCAGTACACCTGCTCCTACTATCCTTCCGCGCAGATGACGATAGAGCAGTCCCAGGCGGCGAAGCTGCACCACGTGTGCCGGAAGCTGCAGCTCAAGGAAGGCGATGAGGTGATCGAGGCCGGCTGCGGATGGGGCGGTTTGGCCAGGTTCATGGCCAGGGAGTACGGAGCCCGGGTCCGCGCTTACAATATTTCCCACCAGCAGATCGTGTTTGCCCGCGACAAGGCGCGGGAGCAGGGCCTCGACGACCGCGTCGAGTACGTGGAGGACGACTACAGGAACGCTTCGGGGGAGTGCGACGTCTTCGTTTCGGTCGGCATGCTGGAGCATGTCGGTGTGGCGAACTATTCGTCGCTGGGCGCGGTGATCGACAAGTGCCTGCGTCCCGACGGCCGCGGCCTGATCCACAACATCGGCCGGAACCGGCCGCGTCTCATGAACCGGTGGATCGAGAAACGCATATTTCCTGGCGCCTATCCGCCGACCCTGAAGGAGATGTCGGCTATCTTCGAGCCGTATAACTTCTCGATTCTCGACGTCGAGAACCTGCGGCTTCACTACGCGCGGACCCTGGAGCAGTGGCTGGAGCGCTTCGAGGACAACGTCTCGAAGGTGCGCGAGTTGTTCGACGAACGCTTCGTTCGGGCCTGGCGCCTCTACCTGACCGGCTCCATTGCCGCTTTTCGCATGGGTGACCTGCAGCTCTTCCAGGTCGTGTTCAATCGGGGCGAAAGCAATCAGGTCCCGATGACCCGGGAGCACCTGTACGTCTGAAGGGCTGGATCACCAACCCCCGGTCGCAAGCCATTCCTCCACCTGGGGCAGGCGATCGGCCCCCCAAAAGGGTTGTCCGTCCACCAGAATGAAGGGCGAGCCGAATACGCCTTTCGCGAGGGCAGCGTCGTTTCGCTCCCTGAACAGGTCCTTGACGCTCTGCTCCTGCGCCGCCTGCACGAGTTGATCTCCGTCGACGCCGCAGTTGCCCGCGATCGTCTTGAGCTCCTCGTTGCTGGATATGTCGCGGCCTTCGCCGAAGAAGGCGTGATACACGGCCTTGGCGAATCGCTTCGCGAGCTCGGCGTCCCGCTCCTTGAGCCAGTAGTAGGCGCGTGAGGCGGAAGAGGCAACCAGCGGGAAGGATTCCGGAATCTGCAACGGCACCCCCAGGAGCCGGGCGAATCGGGGTACGTCGACGTAAACATAGTCCTGCACCATCGGCGTGCTGACCAGGGGACGGTGACCGGTCGCCTTCATCGCCGTACCCACGAGGTACGGCTGCCAGTCGACATCGCGGTCGTATCTGGCCGCGATGTCGTCGATCCGGGTGCTGGCGAAGTATCCGTAGGGTGAGGAAAAGTCGAAATAGAATTCTATGGCGCTCATTGGACCTGAATCTCGATGGGTGAGTCTGGCGTCCGTCCGAATCGGCGGCACGCACGGCCTGCGCGGACATTGTAGAGCGGCGCGGCTCGTGCGTCACGGAACGTGTTGCAGCGGATCCGGGAAGGGCGGCTTGGACAGGCGAGGATGAACAAATTATGATTGGATTCATTGTTCTTCCGGATTCATCTCCGCCGGCCGCCGCCGACTTCGACTCATGAGACGGGCCTATACCGCCGCCCACCTGCCCGATGCCCACCTGCTCGTGCACTCCCTCGAGGCTCACGGCATCCCCGCACGCGTGTTTCGCGAGAGTCTTCAGGGTGGGATCGGCGAGCTGCCGCACATCTATCCCGAAGTGTGGATCGACAACGAGTCCGACTGGGAGCGCGCGCGGGCACTCGTGAGGAAGTTCGAGCAGGACGTCACCCGTCACAAGGGGGTCAGTCGTTGCCCGCACTGCCATGAGGAAAATCCGGCGTCGTTCGAGATCTGTTGGCAGTGCGGCACTGCGCTGCCGCCGGTAAGCGATCCCCATGGCCGCGAGGAAGAAGAAGAGAGCCGCTAAGAAGCGCACCGCGAAGGTCCGCCGCTCCTCGAGCCGTCCCTCGCGCCGCGGATCCTCGCGTCGCGCCTCCCCGCGGCGTGCATCGATCGCGCCGCTGCGGCCCTGGCTGCTGCGGGCCGGGCTGCTCTTCGCGCTGCTGCTGGTCGCCTATATCGTCTATCTGGACTTCACCGTCCGCAAGGAGATGGAAGGCAAGCGCTGGGCCCTGCCCGCCACCGTGTACACGCAGCCCCTGTCTTTGTACTCGGGGAAGCCCATGGGCCCGGGACGGCTCGAGCGCGATCTGAGGCACGTCGGGTATCAGCAGGAAGATTCGCCGGCCCAGCCCGGCACGTACTCCGTGGATCAGGATTCCGTCACCGTTTACACGCGGGAGTTCCACTTCTCGGACGGTGAAGTGCCGGCACGAGCGCTCAAGCTGACCTTTCGCGGTGGACGTATACAATCCATCGAGAACGTCCAGGACGGGGCCAGCGTGGCCATAGCGAGGATCGAGCCGCGGCAAATCGGTACGGTATCGCCGACCAGGCGCGAAGAGCGAAAGCTGATCAAGCTCGATGACGTCCCACCGCACCTGGTGGGCGCGCTGCTGGCGATGGAGGACAAGAACTTCACTGAGCATTTCGGCATCGACCCGCGCGGCATGCTGCGGGCGCTGTGGGCCGACATCAAGGCGGGGCACGTGGTGCAGGGCGGCAGCACGATCACGCAGCAGCTCGTGAAGAACTTCTTCCTGTCCCCGGAACGCAGCATCGTGCGCAAGATCAACGAGATGATCATGGCGGTCCTGCTCGAGATGCACTACAGCAAGCGGGAGATATTGCAGACCTATCTGAACGAGGTGTATCTCGGCCAGTCGGGGAACAACGCGATACACGGGTTCGGGCTGGCGAGCCTTTTCTATTTCGACCGTCCCATCGACGAGCTCAAGGTTCCCCAGACGGCGCTGCTCGTGGCCCTGGTCAGGGGAGCATCCTATTACAATCCGCGAACGCATCCGCGGCGCGCCCTGAAACGCCGCAACCTGGTGATCGATCAGATGCAGAAGCTCGGCTATCTCGACGGCGCCCGGGCCGATGCCGCCCGCGCCGCGCCCCTGGGCGTCGTGCCGCGGGGTGTTGCAACCGCGACCGTTTATCCGGCGTTCGTGGATCTCATGCGCCGCCAGCTCTCGGACGAGTACGCCGACAAGGACCTGCGCACGGACGGCCTGCGCATCTTCACCACCCTGGACCCCGAGGTACAGGACATCGTCGAGGAGGCCACCCGCAAGCGGCTGAAGGAGATCGAGCACCGGACCCGGAACAAGCCGGGATCACTGAACGCGGCGGTGGTCGTGGCCCGGGTGGAGAGCGGAGATATCGTCGCGATGGTGGGCGGGCGGCACGCGCGTTTTTCCGGGTTCAACCGCGCCCTGGACGCCGAGCGTCCCGTGGGCTCGGTGATCAAGCCGGCGGTGTACCTCGCCGCCCTGGAGGCGAGCGCCCAATTCAACCTCGCAACCGTGATCGAGGACGAGCCCATCACCATCAGGCAGCCCGGCGCGGCGCCATGGTCCCCGGAGAACTACTCGAAGCGGTACTTCGGTGACAACATGTTGATCGACGCCCTGGCCCACTCCAGGAACGTGTCGACGGCGCGTCTCGGGATGGAGGTGGGCATCAAGCGCGTCGTCGACATGATCCATCGCCTGGGCATCCGGAAGCAGATACCGCCGTATCCGTCGGTGGTGCTCGGGGCGGTGGACCTGGCCCCCATCGACGTCATGCGCATGTATCTGACCATCGCCAATGACGGCTTTCATACCGCGCTGCGCACGACGCGATCGATCCTGTCCAACAACGACCAGCCCCTGACCCGCTATCCCATCAAGGTCAAGCAGGTCGTGGAGCCGGATATCGTGGCGCTGCTTCATTACGCCCTGCAGGAGGTGATTCGTTCCGGCACGGGGCACGCCCTGGAGAAACGCTTCGATCCGGCCCTGGGACTGGCCGGCAAGACCGGCACCACGGACGGCTTCAGGGATAGTTGGTTCGCGGGCTACTCCGGCAACTACGTCACCGTGGTGTGGGTCGGCAGGGACGACAACAAGTCCACCGGCCTGTCCGGCGCGACCGGGGCGATGCTGCTGTGGGCCGACATCATGGAGAAGCTCGATCTGACGCCCACCTATCCCGTACAGCGCGACCGGATACACTTCGTCAAGGTCGATGAGCAGGGCCGCTATGCCCAGGGCTGCGTGAACGGCCGCTCGCTGCCTTTCGTGGAAGGCACCGTGCCGACGCACATGGCGCCCTGTGCCGTGACCTCGGCGGATCTGCCCGTAACGCCGCGCCCGTAGATGATCGAAACCATCAACCCGAAGGCGCTTGCGATGAAACGCACGCTCGTCGTCTGCCTGGTGGGCGGCATGCTGGCCGCGAGCTGCGCCGTAGTGCCGCCCGGGCACGTCCCGCCCGCCACCCCGGCTCCGGCCGTTCCGGCACAGCCGGCTCCGAGCTCACCCGCCGTGGTCGAGCTGTCCGGCCAGGCCAGGCAGGCGCTGGAGCAACACCGTTACGACGAGGCGGTCCAGCTCCTGGAGCGTGCGATAGATATCGAGCCGCGCAACGGCGGACTGTGGCACGAGATGGCGCAGGTGCGGTATGCGCAGGGCAGCTACGAGCAGGCGATACAGCTCGCCAGGCGCTCCAACGCACTGCCTGGCACCGATCCCGGCCTGAAGGCGAAGAACGACGAGTTGATCAAGGCGTCGCGCAACGCCCTGGGTAATTGAGACAAGGCCGGCCCCGGTCCCGCCCGGCCACACGGGCGCCGCTGCCGCGGAGCCGCGTGAGCGGCCCTTGCCGGGCCTCGGCGGCTCAAGCGTTCTCCGCGACCATCCGGATGCCGGCTTTCGTGCGCTCCTGGTCGCTGCGCCCGGCGAGCTCCGCCTGGGGCACGGGCACGTCCAGACCGCGCCGTACGGACGGGCGCGAATTCATGTCGTCGAGCCATCGGCCGAGGTGCTCCAGGTCCCTGATGTCCACGCCGGACCACTGATGCCTGCGGACCCATGGAAAGGTCGCGAAATCGGCGATTGACAGGGAGCCCGCTATATAGGGATTCCGGGCAAGCTGTTGATCCAGGACCTTGTACAGGCGGCGGGTCTCCTTGCGGTAGCGATCGATCGCCCACGGCAGCTTCAGGGGAGCATATCGAGAGAAGACGTTGGCCTGTCCCTGCATGGGACCCACGCCGCCCATCTGGAACATCAGCCACTGGATGACGCGGGAACGCTCGGGCTCCGAAGTGGGCAGAAAGGAGCCCGTCCTCTCTGCGAGGTACAGGAGTATCGCGCCCGACTCGAACACCACCAGGTTGTCGTTATCATGGTCGATGATCACCGGTATGCGCCCGTTGGGGTTCAATCGAAGGAACCACTCCTGCTTCTGCTCCATCTCCGCGAGCTGAACGTGCCGGGCGCTGTAAGACAGGCCCAGCTCCTCCAGGAAAATGGAGACCTTGTAGCCGTTGGGGGTGGGTGCCGTCAGTAGCTCGATCATGATGGGGTTCGAAAGTACCGCGGATGGTGTGGCGCCGCGACGCGCACTGGGCCCGTTCCTACCGGGTCACTCGCCGGAAAGCCCGCAGCAGCGTGCCGCTGTTGGTTTGGAATACGCGCGTTGCGCGCGCGCGCAGGCTGATCCGGGTGGCGCTTACGGGTCCGCTGACGGCGCCGGAGACGCCGAAGCATGATGCATCGCTGGAGGACCAGCTCGCCGTGAAGACCGCGCCGCCGCCGTCGACCGGAGCAAACCTGCCCGCGAGGCTGATCGTGCCCGAGCAGCCCGGATCCACGATCTCCGATGCATCGTCCTCGAGCCGCACGGTGTCCCGCTGCAGTGGGCCGGACGCATAGATGGTCGCCTCACCGTCGCCCACCTGGACGAGTCCGTCCGGGTTCACGTACACCGATATCGTCTCGTCGAGGGTCTGCGAGCCGGCCTGCGTTGTCACCGTTACGGCACTGGAGCCCCGGTACGTCCCGACGAAGGGAGAATTGGCGGTGCCGCCGCCCGAATCGCTGCCCCCGCCGCAGCCAACGAGCGACAGGAGGATGCCGATCGTCGGCAGGTATCTCGCAAGCCGGATCATTCGATGTCGGGCAGCGGCGCGTCCTGGCGGTGATCGGTGGCGCGCGGTTTTACTTTTCGACAGCCGGTGAGCTCCGCGAATCCGACTTCGCCGCTTTCCCGGAGTCTTCGGTGTCGGTCGGGGCCGACTCGGCGTCTTTGATGTTGTCGGAGCTCCTGCGGAAGTCGGCGGGGAGATCGCCGATTCGGAAATCCTTGGCGGGGACCACGTTGGCGTTGATGTCCTCAATGACCCGTACCTTGTAATCCCGCCCCTTGGGGGCCCTCTCCTCGGCGTGGATGATACCCTGGTCATCGACCCACACGTAGTAGCGGAATTCCTCGGCCGCCGCCGGGCCTGCAAGGACGCCGGCCAGCCACAGGGCCGCGATGATCTGATAAAAGACAGTACGCATAGGCTCTTCCGGCGCGGATTGTACGCCGACTCGGGGCCTTGGACCAAGAGAACTTGCACGACCGGGGCACAGCCGGGGGACGGCCGGGCGATCCGGCTTGATGGCTGACCCCGAGCCGCTAAAATACGCCGCCATGACCGAAATCCCCTACGAGCCGCAGTCCGTGGAGTCCCTCGCCCAGGCCTATTGGGAGAAGAACCAGTGCTTCAAAGTCACCGAGGACCCGGGCCGGCGGAAGTACTACTGCCTGTCGATGTTCCCCTATCCCTCCGGCAAGCTGCATATGGGGCACGTGCGCAACTACACCATCGGCGACGTGATCAGCCGCTACCAGCGCATGCGCGGGGCGAATGTGCTTCAGCCCATGGGCTGGGATGCGTTCGGCCTGCCGGCGGAGAACGCGGCGATCGCCAACAAGGTTCCGCCGGCGCGTTGGACGGAGGAGAACATCGAGTACATGCGTGGCCAGCTCCGGCGTCTCGGCTACGCCTATGACTGGGACCGGGAGGTCACCACCTGCCACCCCGAGTACTACCGCTGGGAGCAGTGGTTCTTCACCCGGCTGTTCCGCAAGGGCCTTGCCTACAAGAAGAACGCCGTCGTGAACTGGGACCCCGTGGACCAGACCGTCCTCGCCAATGAGCAGGTGATAGACGGCCGGGGATGGCGCTCGGGCGCGCCCGTGGAGCGACGTGAGATACCCCAGTGGTTCCTCAGGATCACCGCCTACGCCGAGGAGCTGCTGGCGGATCTTGACGCCATGGAGGGCTGGCCGGAGCCCGTCAAGACCATGCAGCGCAACTGGATCGGGCGCTCGGAAGGCGTGGAAGTCGTGTTCGCCGTGGAAGGTCGGGACGAGGGCCTGAAGGTGTTCACGACGCGGCCGGACACGATCTTCGGGGTGACTTTCATGGCCCTTGCCGCGGAGCATCCCCTGGTGGCGCCCGTGGCGAAAGTGAATCCGGAGGTGGCGCGATTCGTGGAGGAAACCCGCCATGGCGGCATTACCGAGGCCGATATCGAGACCATGGAAAAGAAAGGCATGCCACTCGGGATGGAGGCGGTCAATCCACTGAACGGCGAGAAGGTGCCGATCTGGGTCAGCAACTTCGTGCTCATGTCTTACGGCACCGGCGCCGTGATGGGCGTTCCCGGCCACGACCAGCGCGATTTCGAATTCGCCACCCGCTTCGGCCTGCCCATCAAGGCCGTTGTCTATCCCGCGGACGGCTCCGACCCGGGTCTCGATCGCCAGGCCTACGTGGAGAAAGGGGTGCTGCGCCACTCGGGCCGATTCGACGGGATGGATTTCCGGCAGGCGTTCGACGCCATCTGCGACACGCTCGAGGCGGCGGGAACGGGTGAACGCAAGGTGCACTACCGGCTGCGGGACTGGGGCGTCTCCCGGCAACGCTATTGGGGCTGCCCGATTCCGATCGTGAACTGCGGCAATTGCGGGCCGGTGCCGGTGCCGGATGACTCGCTTCCCGTGGTGTTCCCGGAGGTCACCGAGCTGGAAGCGGGGCTGGACCGGGCGCGCCTGGCGGATGCGTTCGTGCATACGACCTGTCCCGGGTGCGGCGGCGACGCGGAGCGCGAGACGGATACCTTCGATACCTTCGTCGAATCCTCCTGGTACTTCGCCCGCTACGCATCGCCGGACTGCGACACCGCCATGGTGGATGAGAGGGCGGACTACTGGCTGCCGGTGGATCAATACATAGGCGGCATCGAGCACGCCGTGCTGCATCTCCTCTACGCCCGTTTCTACCAGAAGCTGATGCGGGACGAGGGGCTGGTTTCGAGCGGCGAGCCGTTCACCCGGCTCCTGACCCAGGGCATGGTCCTGAACGAGATCTTCTACCGCAGGAGCCCGGAGGGGCGCGTCACGTATTTCAATCCTTCCGAGGTCGAGGTGAGGACCGACGAACGCGGCGGGCGGCTGTCCGCGGTGCTGAAGGGCGACGGCCAGGCGGTGGAGTCGGCGGGCATCGGCACGATGTCGAAATCCAAGAACAACGGGGTCGATCCCCAGCAGCTCATCGACCGATACGGCGCCGATACCGTGCGTCTTTTCATGATGTTTGCCTCTCCGCCCGAGCAGACCCTGGACTGGAACGACGACGCGGTGGCGGGTTCCTTCAGGTACCTGCGCCGGCTGTGGAATTTCGTGCGGAGACACTCGGGGCTGATCCGGGACGGCGCGACGGCGGAGCGCGGTGGTCCGGACCCCGAGCTCGAGGCCCTGCGAGCCGGCACCCACGACATCCTGGACCGGGTCTGCCGCGACTACGAGCGCTATCAGTTCAACACCGTCGTGGCGGCCTGCATGGAGCTGACCAACGCCCTCGAGAAGATCGACTGGGAGTCGAAGGGCGACACCGGCGCCGCAGTGCTCCGGGAGTGCGTCACCATCCTGCTGAAGGTCCTGGCGCCGGTGGTGCCCCATGTCTGCCACGTTCTGTGGCAGGAGCTGGCGCAGTCGGAGGAGCTGCTCAACGCCGCCTGGCCGGAGGTCGATCGCGAGGCCCTGGTGAAGCACTCGGTGGTCATGGTGGTGCAGGTGAACGGTAAGCGGCGCGCGGAGATCGAGGTGCCGAGCGGCGCCGGGGAGGAGGCGGTGAAGCAGGCCGCGGTGGCCAATCCCCGCGTGCAGCGCCACATCGAAGGCAAGAGCCTGCGCAAGTGCATCGTGGTTCCGGACCGGCTGGTCAATTTGGTGGTTGGCTGAGCCAGCCGTGTATAATGGCCATTCATATAGAAGAACGCGCTAAGGCGGGTACGGCTACATGACGCTTCGCACACTGATACTGATCCTGACGGCCGGTGCACTGGTGTCCTCGTGCGGCTTCCACCTGCGGGGGAATCTTCCCCTGCCGGAAGACCTGAAGGTGGTCGCCGTATCCAGCGACAACCGTCAAGTCCGGGACGAGATGGTGAACGCCCTGGAGGCCAGCGGTGCCCAGGTGGTCGAAGACCAGGCCACGGCGCGCGCGGTCATGGACATGTATAAGGTCACGTTCGAGCGTAAAGTGCGCACCATCGATACGCGCGGGAAGGTCACCGGCTACGTCCTGAGATACGACGTCAGCTACCGCATCATCAGGCATGACGGCAAGCAGTTGCGTGACACCCATTTGGCGATACAGCGGGACTACAACTTCGACCCGAACCAGGTCCTGCAGGCCGAGGAAGAAGAGAATTCTTTGAAGGAGGACATGCTGAAGGAGCTGACCCAGCGCATCATGCGCCAGCTCGTCACCGTTGCCAGTCGGACCATCGGTACGCCGGGGCCTTTGGAGCGTGCCCGGGCTTAAGGCTGCGGCCGCCGTCTGAAGGGTCTGGATGCGCCTCTCTCCGGAGGACCTGACACAACGCCTCGCAAGTGGTCCGCCACGGACGATCCTGTTGTTCGGGGAAGAGCCCTTGCTGATCGAGGAGAACGCACAGCGCGTGCGGGACTCCGCCCGCGAACGGGGCTTTACCGACCGCATCCCCCTGAGCGCCGACACCGGTTTCGACTGGGGCAAGCTGACCGGCAGCGGCCGCACCCTGTCACTGTTTTCCGAACGGCGATTGATCGAGCTGCGTCTTCCGACCGGTAAGCCCGGCGACGCCGGAACCCGGGCCATCACCGAGCTCGGCACCGGGACGGATGACGATGTGTGCCTGCTGGTGATAACGGGGCACCTGGATGGGCGGGCCAAGCGGGCCGAATGGGTCAAGGCCCTGGACGCCGGCGGCTGGGTCGTGGAGCACCGGGCCTTGACGGCTTTGCAGTTTCCCGCCTGGTTTCGTCGCCGGCTGAGGGACAGGGGGTTGGTGTTGGATCGTGAAAACATCGACAGCCTGTGTCACTTTCTCGAAGGCAACCTGCTGGCGGCTGCCCAGGAGATCGATCGCCTTGTCCTGTTCGCCGACGGGGACGGGCGCGTGAATCCCGAGGCGGTCTCCCGCGGCCTGGTGGATCATGCCCGCTTCAACGCCTATGCATTCGTCGATGCCTGTCTGGCGGGTGATATGCAAAAGGCCCTTCGAGTGCTGGCGGTGCTGCACAACGAAGGCACGGAGCCGGTGCTGGTGATCTGGTCCCTGGCGAAGGACGTGCGGGTTCTGGTGCGGATCGAGCACGGCCTGCGCAATGGGGGTCGCAAGGGTGCCTTGTTCAAGTCGCATAATGTGTGGTCCAACCGGGCGCCCCTGGTGAACGCGGCGCTGGCCCGACTCGGAGAAACGGAGCTCGAGCGTGCGATCCGGCAGCTCGCCCGGTGCGACCGGGTACTGAAGGGGCGCGAGGAGGGCGGCGTGTGGCATGAGCTCGAGGTGGCGGCCCTGATGATATGTGACCCTCGTTACACGACCGCAGGAGCCATGCCATTCAATGCAACAAGCTGAGAAAGACATCGATATCCCCGCCTACGTGACGAACCTGGGAAGGCGGGCACGGGAAGCTTCGCGGGTGCTGGCGCGTGCGCCGACGGCAGCGAAGAATCAGGCGCTGCACGCGATCGCCCGGCGCCTCGACGAATCGCGGGAACTGCTGATGAGGGACAACCTCAGGGATCTCGAGGCGGCCGGGCGAAGCGGTCTGGAGGACGCACTGCGGGACCGGTTGGCGCTGAACGACGCGCGCGTCGATTCGATGATCGACGGCCTGCGCCAGGTGGCGGCGCTGCCGGACCCGGTGGGCGAGATCACGGGTCTCCGCTACCGGCCTTCCGGTATCCAGGTGGGCCGGATGCGGGTGCCGCTCGGCGTGGTGGGCATTATTTACGAGTCTCGTCCCAACGTGACTGCGGACGCATCCGCGTTGGCATTGAAATCGGGCAACGCAGTCATCCTGCGGGGCGGCTCGGAGGCCTTGAATTCCAACCTGGCCATCGCCCGATGCATCGCCGGCGGTCTCGAGGAAGCCGGTCTGCCGGCTGCGGCCGTGCAGGCCATCGAATCCGCCGACCGTGCCGCCGTGGGTGTACTGCTCACCTTGTCCGAATACGTGGACGTGATCGTGCCGAGGGGCGGCAAGGGTCTGGTGGAGCGGGTGATGCGCGAATCGACCATCCCGACGATCAAGCACCTGGACGGGGTGTGCCACGTGTACATAGACGACCAGGCGGACATCGACAAGGCGGTGCGCATCGCGGTCAACGCCAAGATCCAGCGCCTCGGAACGTGTAACACCATGGAAACCTTGCTGGTGCATAAAGACATCGCCCGGCAGGCGCTCTCACGGATCGCGCCGATGCTGGTGAAGGCCGGGGTGGAGCTGCGCGGGTGCGAGCACACGCTGGCCCTGATCGACGGCGGGCCGGCGACGGAGCAGGACTGGTTTGAGGAGTACCTCGGTCCGATACTGGCGATCCGGGTCGTGGAAGACCTCGACCAGGCGATGGACCACATAGACCGATACGGCTCGCGGCACACCGACGCCATCGTGACGGAGAACATCAGCCGTGCCCGGCGGTTTCTGGCGGAGGTGGATTCCAGCTCCGTACTGGTCAACGCGTCGACGAGGTTCGCCGATGGCTACGAGTACGGACTGGGGGCGGAGATCGGCATCAGCACCGACAAGCTGCACGCCCGCGGCCCGGTGGGTCTGGAAGGCCTGACGTCGCAGAAATACATCGTTTTCGGAGACGGCCATATTCGCGAATAGCTCAACGTTCTCCCGGGAGCGCCGTTGGCGCGCCTGATTGGTCTTTTGGGCGGCACTTTCGACCCGTTCCACTACGGGCACCTGGCCGTCGCCAGAGAGCTTTGCGCGGGGCTGGAACTGGCCGGCGTACGCATGATCTTGAACGCCGCACCGCCCCACCGTGCGCCTCCGGCCTGCCCCGTCCAGCACCGTCTCTCGATGCTCGAGTTGGCCCTTGCCGGCGAGGCCGGCCTGGTCGTGGACACCCGGGAGCTCCACCGGACGGGTCCGTCTTATTCCCTTTGGACACTGCGCTCGCTGCGGGAGGAGTTTCCGGATGCTTCCTTCTGCTGGATCGTGGGTGCCGACGCCTGGCTGGGGCTGACGAGCTGGTACCACTGGTACGAGCTGTCTTCCCTCGCGCACTTCGTCGTGGTCAAACGCCCCGGTTGGAGCCTGTCGGCGGAGCAGGCCCGGAGCCTGTCACGCAACACGGGCGAGCTTGCACGGCGCACGGCGGGCGCCGCCGTTCTGGTCGACGGGCCCGGGGTGGACGTTTCGGCCAGCGACATCCGCCGCCGCATCGCGGCCGGACAGGACGTCTCGGATTCGCTTCCCGCGCCGGTGTGGGGGTACATCAGGCGGGAGCGTCTTTACGGCTATCACCCATCAAACAGACGCCAACCAGATAGATACCAATCAAATAGATGAGGTTCTATGGAAATCGATGTTCTGAAAGACAAAGTGATCGATCTGCTGGATGAAATGAAGGCACTGGACGTGCAGACCTTCAACGTCACCGGGATGACCACGGTGACGGACTACATGATCGTTTCGAGCGGCAGCTCGAGCCGGCATGTGAGATCCATCGCCGCCCGCGTGCTGGATGAGCTGCGGGAAGATGGAGTGCGGCCCCTCGGCAGCGAGGGAGAGCAGCACGGCGAATGGGTGCTGATAGACTATGGGGACGTGGTGCTGCACGTGATGCGGCCCGAGACGCGGGATTTCTACCAGCTCGAGAAGCTGTGGAGCCCGGACGTGAAGGAAATGCTGCGGCTGCACCGGGAGGGCGCCATCGAGTGACAGCGGCGTGAAGCTGCACGTCCTGGCGGTCGGCGACCGCGTTCCGCGTTGGGTAGACGATGCCTGCGCGGAGTATCAACACAGATTCCCCCCTCACTGCCCGCTGCTGATCAAGGCGGTCCCTGCGCCGCCGCGCGGCAGGAACCCCGATATCACCAAGCTCAAGGACAAGGAGTATCTTGCCCTGTCCGCCTGTATCCCACCGGGCGCTCTTACCATTGCCCTGGAGGAGCGGGGCGATGCCTGCACCAGCGCGCAGCTCGCCGAGAGTCTCGGGGATTGGATGCAGCGGGAGAAGGACGTCGCTTTTCTGATCGGTGGTCCGGACGGGCTGGCGCCCGCGGCGCTCCAGCGTGCCCGGCGGAGATGGTCGCTGTCGCCGCTCACTCTGCCGCACGCATTGGCGCGGGTCATGGTGGTGGAGCAGCTCTATCGCGCCTGGACCATCGTGAGCGATCATCCTTATCACCGCGGTCATTAGCTCACTCCGGGGCTACCCGGAGGGAGAGATTTGTCTTCCCCTGGGTGTTTTCAGTCTTCGCCCGGGACTTCCACACGAGTGCCATGCATGAACCGGGGGCTGCCTCTGTGTGGGTCGGAATTTATTCCCACTGGGAGCGACTTGTCGGGATGAATTCCGACCCACAGTTCCGGGGTCCTGGTGTGGTGCCGGTCATTGTTCCCGGGCGTGGCTTCGGGGTGGACCGTGTCGGGCCGAAGCTCGACCTGCAGAGGGCGGGATCAAGCGCGACCCGCAAAGGAGATCCCGCCGGCCTGTTAGAATCCCGCTCATGTTCTATCTCGCATCCAGATCACCGAGGCGCGCGCAGCTTCTCGAAGCGGTGGGACTCGAGTTCTCGGTGCTGCCGCCGGATGTCGCCGAGGATATCCTGGACGGCGAGGCTCCTGAGCAGACGGTCGAGCGACTGGCGCGAGAGAAGGCGGCCGCCGGCATGTTCATCCTGCACCGCGACGCGCTGCCGTCACACCCGGTGCTGGCGGCCGACACCGTCGTGGTGGTGGAGGGCCGGATCCTCGGCAAACCCGAGCGAGCGGATGAGGCCTACGCGATGCTGGAGATCCTCTCCGGCCGCAGGCACCGCGTGCTCACCTCGGTGGCACTGCATCTCGGCGCATCGGTGCAGCTCAAGACCAGCGAAAGCTTCGTAACCTTGAAATCCCTGGCACGTTGGGAGATAGAAAGATATTGGGCGACGGGGGAGCCCCGGGACAAAGCCGGCGGCTACGCTATCCAGGGCATTGGCGGGGGGTTCGTGGCTCGACTCGAGGGCAGCTACAGTGCCGTCGTCGGCCTGCCCATGTTCGAGACGAGAGAGCTGCTTGCGATCGCGGGGATAGGCTGGCTGTGAGTGAGGAGGTGCTGATAAACGTAACGCCCCAGGAAACACGGGTGGCCGTCGTGGAGAACGGAGTGCTGCAGGAAGTCCACATCGAGCGTACCCAGGCAAGGGGCATCGTCGGCAACATCTACAAGGGCAAGGTGGTGCGCATCCTGCCGGGTATGCAGGCGGCGTTTGTCGACATCGGCAGCGAGCGAACCGCGTTTCTGCACGCCTCGGACGTGAGTCGTCCTTTCGATGGCGAGACGAGCGCCGGCGGCAACGGTGATGTCCCGCCCATGGGCGAGCTCCTCAAGGACGGTCAGGAGGTGGTGGTGCAGGTACTGAAAGACCCTTTGGGCACCAAAGGGGCGCGTCTGACCACGCAGTTGAGCATCCCCGCGCGTTACCTCGTGTACCTGCCGGCCGGCAGCCAGGTGCGAATCTCGCAGAGGATCGATCGCCAGGACGAGCGGGAGCGTCTGAAAGACCTGGTGTCGCGGCTGGCGGACGAGGAGCGGATATCGAAGGGGCTGATCATACGGACCCTGGCGGAATCCGCGTCGGACGAGGAGCTGCGCCTGGACGTGCAGTTCCTGAAGAAGGTCTGGGGACGGGTCGAGGCGGGTATCGCGCAGTCGTCGGCGCCGACTCTGATTCACGACGATACTCCGCTCGCGATGCGGACCATGCGGGACCTGGTCAGGGACAATGTCGAAAAGGTGCGCATAGACTCCAGGGAGACCTACCAAAAGGCCGTCAAGTTCGCCAGGGAGCTGATCCCGGAGGTGGTCAATCGCATCGAGTACTACCCGGGCGAGCGTCCCATCTTCGACCTGTATTCCGTGGAGGACGAGATTCAAAGGGCGCTGGACCGCAGCGTGCCGCTCAAGTCCGGCGGGTATCTCGTGATCGACCAGACCGAGGCCATGACCACGGTCGACGTCAATACCGGTGGATTCATCGGCCGCAGAAACCTGGAGGAGACGCTGTTCAAGACGAACCTGGAAGCGGCCCATTCGATCGCGCGGCAGCTCCGGCTCAGGAATATCGGCGGTATCATCATCATCGATTTCATCGACATGGAAGACCCGGAGCACAAGCGCCAGGTGCTGCGCGCCCTGGAGAAGGCGCTCGCGAGGGACCGCACCACCACTTTCGTCACCGACATGTCGCCTCTGGGGCTGGTGGAGGTGACCCGCAAGCGAACACGGGAGAGCCTGGAGCAGATCATATGCGAGCCCTGTCCCACCTGCGGCGGCCGGGGCGTGGTGAAGACGCCGCGCACCGTGTGCTACGAAATCTTCAGGGAGATACTGCGCGAAGCGCGCCAGTTCGAAGGCGCCGAGTACCTGGTGCTGGCTTCCCAGATCGTGGTGGACCTGCTCCTCGACGACGAGGCCGCGAACCTCGCGGAGCTGCAGGGATTCATAGGGAAACCGGTACGCCTACAGGTCGAGAGCAGCTACCGGCAGCACGAATATGATGTGGTTCTGTCGTGACGAGGGAGGACCAGGGCCGGTGCCCCCCTGGAAGAGTTACGAGGGTGCGGCCTCGGCCGCTTCGACCTGTTCGCTTGTCTTGCTCACTGTCTTGTGGACCAGTTCGAGCTGCTGTTCGAGCGCCCGGGCCAGCTCCAGCGCCGAGGACAGGTCGTCGATGCATCGGTCAATCGCGCTGTCATGAAGCAATTGCGTGCTCCTCGTAAAGAACATTACCCACACTAGTGCCTAATCATAGACACAGGTGCCGTCCTGTAAATCCGCGCCGGATCGAAGCTCCGATAGGGCGGATAAACGGACTTTTCAGCGTGCCTGAAGCGCGATACGCCCCCACGACCGGCGGCCACGGGGCCTCAGGATGAAGCGTCTCGCCGCCGGCTGCGTGCGCGTTTTCCTTTACACCATCGCGATACTGTCGGTCGTGCTGGTAGTGCTCGCGGGGGTTCTGTGGTATTGGCCGCCCAAGCTCCAGGATTACAGGCCGGAAGTCGAGCATCTGCTCTCCGACTATCTGGGCAGGCAGATCGCCATCACCACCTTGAGCGCCGAATGGAGCGGTTGGAACCTGACGCTGAAAGCCCAGGGGGTGCGGGTTGCCGTCAACGACCAGAAAGTCCCCGGCATGAGCTTCGGGAAGATTCTCGTCTCCTTCAATCCAATCAACCTCATGCGCGGAGGCAGGACCCTCAATCGACTGGAGCTGATGGGGCCGACCATCGAGGCGGAGCGCCTGTCCGACGGCCGAATTCGCGTAGGCGACACCATATTGGGAAAGCCGCGCGGTACGGTTCGGCACCTGCTCGAAGGCCGAACCCTCGAGATCACGGATGGGACGCTGGTCTGGCGAGATGCTCTCTCCCCCGGTCCACCCCTGCGTATCCGGAATGTCCATCTCCTTGTCCGTCCGAGCGGTGCGCGCCGGCGCTTCGAATTCACTGCCGCTCCTCCCGAAGATTTGCTGCAGCGATTCGCCGGTTATGGGATTTACGACCCGCACTCCCTGGACTCGGGAGCCTGGACGGCCAACATCAATATTTCGGTCGGTCGTCTGGACCTGTCCCGGATTCCGGCCGTGATCCAGGAGCGCCTGCCCTGGAAATCCCGCGGGAGCGTAGATACCCGTTTTCACGCCAAATGGGTTCGCGGTGTGCTGACGGCGGCGTCTGCCGACGTCACCGCCCGCGATTTCTTCATACCTTACTCGAAGGACAAGACCCCGCTGGCCGCCACGCGCTTCTCCAGCACGGTGTCCTGGAAGCGGTCGGACAGGGAGTGGCGTCTCGTCTTCACCCATCCCGAGATCGTTCTGGACAAGAACCCGGTGTCCGTCTCCCGCTTCGAGCTCGAGCGTCAGAAGAACCGGAGGATCTACTCGGCCCGGGACGTGAACGTTCAGGACCTTCTCGGCGTGGTGGACAGGATGGATATCGAGCTTCCCTGGGAACGCTTGATTGACAGGCTCCATCCCCAGGGGGTGTTCTCGCGGGCGGCCCTGACCCTGACGGGCCCTTATCTGGCAGCTACCGGGTGGAGCTTCAGCGGCGACTTCCGGGACGTGGGCTGGAGCGCCCAGGAAGCCTATCCGGGCGTTCAGGGCGTCGGCGGGCACCTGGACGCCGATGGCAAGGGCGGGAAGCTGTCTTTGTCCTCCTCGAATCTTCAGGTCGACGCCGCCCATGCCCTGCGCGGCCCGGTGCACTTCGAGCGCGCGGGGGGCAACATCGAATGGTATCGCTGGGGCAAGGACTGGGTCATCAGCATCGGTGACGGCGTGATCGGCAACCGCGACCTCGACCTCTCCGACATCAATGTCTATACGCGGGTCCCGGCGAAGAGACAAACGTCGCCCTTCGTACTGGCGCGCTTCAGAATTGAGCGCGCCGATATCGCCGCGCTGCGCGGCTACCTGCCCGTGAAGAAGATGACGGAAAAACAGGTGAGTTGGCTCGACCGGGCGCTGGCGGGCGGTGAGATCACCCAGGGCCGCTTCTACCTGAACGGATACCTGGATGAGTTCCCCTTCGACCAGGGAACCGGCGAGCTCAGAATCACCGCCGATATTGGAAACGCGGAGCTGAATTTCAACGAGAAATGGCCGAATCTGAAGCAGCTCCAGGGCGTGGCCGATATCGTCGATTCGCACTTCGAGATGAAGCTGTCCCACGGGGTCTTCATGAATTCCACGATACGCAACGCGAGAATCTGGAGCGATGATTTCTTTCGCCGCGATCGCCTGCTTCGTATACAAGGGGGCGTGACCGCCCAGGCCAATGACGTAGTTCAGTTCCTCCGCCACGGACCGCTGGTGAAGCATCCGCCGCCCAAGTACAGCCGGATGTCGGCGCGGGGGCAGGGGGACCTCGACCTGTCGATACAGCTTCCTTTCACGCGCCTGAAGCAGGACAGTCGGGTCCAGGGCGACTACACGGTCAGGAACGTCACCCTCTCGGTGGCGGACGACGTCGAGTTCACCAAGCTGTCGGGGAAGCTTCAGTTCACGGACCGGACCGTGCAGGGCAAGGATTTGAAGGCGGAGCTGTTCGGGGGCCCCGTGCAGGCGGACGTCAGCACGGTGAAGGCCGGGCGGCCCATGACCTTCGCGGTCACCGGGTCCGGAGAGAGTGACGTGTCGCGTTTGACTCCGCTGGTGGGACCCGTGCTGGTGTCGGAGCTCGATGGGCGCGCACAGTGGCACGGTCGGTTCGTGGCAGGTCCGGGTCCCAACCGGCTCGACGTCCAAAGCGACCTGAAGGGGGCCGAGATCTCCTTTCCGGCTCCACTGTGGAAGCCGAAGGACGTCGCGAGGCATATCGATGTGAGCGTGGAGTTCGACGACGACAAGAGGCGCATCGCCCTGAATCTGAAAGACCGCCTGCGCGGCGAGCTGCGCTATGCGCGCCAGGGAGGCAGGCCGGTTCTTACCCGGGGTGTGTTGAACCTGGGCGGCGACCATGCGTTGCCGGACAAGGATCTCGCGGTCGATGTCAAAGGCGACGGTCTGGATGTGGACCAGTGGCTGAGTGAAATCGAGGACCTGAGCAAGCTGAAGGACCAGGCCGCCACTGCCGATCCCGGCCGCGACGCTTTGTTCGATCACCTGCGGACTCTCGACGTGGACGTCCGGCGCTTTCGCTACCTGCATAGAAGTCTCGGCGCCGTCCGGGTTGCCGCGACTTCTCCCGACGGCAAGGCATGGCTGGCGCATTTCTCCGGCCCCCGCATCAAGGGCACCGGACGCATGACGCTCGGCCGGAAGCCCGCTCACTACGATTTCGACATGACCCGCCTGTACTGGCCCCGGTTGCAAAACACCGAGAGCGCCACCACTTATACGCCGTCGCCCAAGCCTCCGGAGTTCGCATACCTCACTATCCGTGCGGACGATTTTCACTACGGGGACATGAAGCTCGGGAAGCTCGACATGGACGGGGGGCCGGACGAGTACGCCTGGCGGATACACCGCCTGACGCTGCATCAGGACGCCTTGACAGTCAGTGCGTCGGGAAGCTGGTCCGCGGATCGATTGGGGGGCCAGGCCACCGAGGTCCAGGTTTCCGCCGAGGCCCCGGATTTCGGCAAGGCCCTCGAGCAGCTCGGCCTCGAGGGGCAGGTGGCGAAAGGAACTGCGAGCCTGAGGGCCGACCTGAGCTGGGCCGGGGAGCCCGGCGATTTCAGGCTGGCAGCCCTGGACGGGGACCTGTCGTGCAGGGCCCGGGATGGCCGTTTCTTGAAGCTGGAGCCCGGCTCGGGCAGGCTGCTCGGGCTGTTCAACATGGATACGCTGCTGCGGCGATTCAGGCTGGATTTCAGCGATGTCTTCAAGGAGGGCTTCACCTTCGATCACATCGACGGCAAGGCCACGATTACCGGCGGCTTGCTGCATACGGACGGCATCTACATCCTGGGTCCGGCGGCGCTGGTGGAGCTGCGAGGATCGACGGACCTCGGGAAGGAGACCTACAACCTGGGAGTGACGGTGGCCCCGCAGCTCGGGGGCAACCTGAGCCTGGCGGGTGCGATTGCCAATCCGGCGGCAGGTGCGATGATTTTCGTAATGCAAAAGTTATTCAGGAAACAGATGTCAAAATTCATTCAGTACAAGTATCGTGTCACCGGTGGCTGGGACGACCCGCACGTGGCAGCCGTCCAGCGCCCCGCGCCCGACAGCAACAAGCACATAGGCAGGAACTGAGCGTGACACCTGCTATGCGGCGGATACTCGGCGGGACAACGGTGCTCGTTCTCGCTCTCGCCGCCGTGGCGCCCGCGGGGGCGACGGAGTACATCTCGCGTCAGGAATGGCCCGCCATACAGCGGGGAATCCAGGTGACCCAGTACACCAGGCTGTCCCGGATAGTCGACCAGCTCGACCGCGAGCCGGGCTCGAGGATCGTCATCCTCTACCCGGGTGGCGAGGCGGGCCACCAGTGGGGACTGGAGATACGCAACTGGTTCGTGGCGCTCGGGATTCCGAGTCGTGTGATAGCGTTGAACCCCGGTTCCGGAAGGCCCGATTCCGTGGCACTCGAAGTGGACCCGCAGGGCTTCAAGTAGGAGGCGACATTGGCAAAACTGGCAGCAGTGCAGATGAACTCATCCGACGATCCGGCATCGAACCTGGAGACCGCGGCGCGGTTGATCGAAGCCGCCCGGGCCGAGGGGGCGTCGGTGGTGGTTCTGCCGGAGAACTTCTCGGTGATGCCGGACCGTGAGAAGGACCGTCGCTCCTTCGCCGAGCCCGAGGGCTCGGGGCCGGTGCAGGAGTTTCTGAGCGACCAGGCCGCCCGCCACGGTGTCTGGATCGTCGCAGGGACGGCGCCCCTGCTGGCCGACGACGGGGCGCGGGTCAAGGCCGCGTGCCTGGTGTTCGACGACGCGGGCCGCCTTGCCGCCCGCTACCACAAGATGCACCTGTTCGACGTGCACGTCAGCGACACCGAGGCCTACCGGGAGTCGGACGCGTTCGAGCCCGGGGATGCAGGCACGGACAACATCGTATGCGTCGACACGCCTGCGGGGCGGATCGGCCTGTCCGTGTGCTACGACCTGCGGTTTCCGGAGCTCTACCGCGCTTTGGTGGACAAGGGTGCCGAGATCCTGTCGGTGCCGTCGGCGTTCACCGCGACAACCGGGCGGGCGCACTGGGAATTCCTGCTGCGCGCCCGGGCCGTCGAGAACCAGTGCTACGTGGCGGCTCCGGCGCAGTGGGGCAACCACGCCGGAGGGCGCCAGACCCATGGTCATTCGATGATCATCGATCCCTGGGGCCGCATCCTGGCGAGCAAGGACGCCGGGGACGGCGTCGTTGTCGCCGACATCGATCTGGAGCTGCTCGCGGATATACGCAGGCGGTTCCCGTCCCTGTCGCACCGGCGCCTGGGCCGGTGAGACCTCGATTGGAATCGCATCTTTCGCGCTGACCGCGCAGTCTTGACAACCGAGGCAGACTCGGGAGGAACACTTGACAGATTCTCTGGTACTGGCGAAGCAAACGCTCCTGGAGCCGGGCGGCCTCAGCGAGTCCGATCTCGACCGGGTGCTCGGGCGCCTGGCCCATCGCAGCGTGGACTACGCGGACATGTACTTCCAATACGCCCGTCACGAGTCCTGGGTGCTCGAGGAAGGGCAGGTCAAGAACGGCAGCCACAACATCGAGCAGGGCGTCGGTGTGCGCGTCAATGCCGGTGAGAAGACCGGCTTTTCCTATTCGGATGAAGTGCAGCTCAAGGCGCTGACCGAAGCCGCGGACGTCGCCGGAGCCATCGCCCTTTCGGGCGGCGATGCCGCTGCGGCAGCGTCCCGCAGCTCCGTCCCGGTGGTGAAGGCGCTCTACGGCGCGTCGGACCCCGTGGCGTCGATCGAGGACGCCGCCAAGGTGGCGCTGCTGGAGCGCGTGGAAGCGGAAGCCCGCCGTCAGGACCCGCGCGTGAAGGAGGTGATCGCCTCCCTCGCGGGCGTGCACGAAGTGGTGATGATCGTGCGCAGCGACGGGCGGATGGTCAGCGATGTCCGCCCGTTGGTACGCCTGAATGTCAGCGTCATCGCGGAGCAGGGCGGACGCCGCGAGCAGGGCAGCGCCGGCGGCGGGGGCCGCTGGGACTACGGGTATTTCAACGATGAAAGAGCCCTCGGTTACGCCCGCGAAGCCGTTCGCCAGGCGGTGATCAACCTCGAAGCGGTGGACGCCCCCGCCGGCACCATGAAGGTCGTGCTGGGACCCGGGTGGCCGGGTGTGCTGTTGCACGAGGCGATCGGACACGGCCTCGAGGGGGACTTCAACCGCAAGGGCACTTCCGCGTTTTCCGGGCGGATGGGCGAGCGCGTCGCGGACGCGCAGTGCACGGTGGTGGACAACGGTACGCTGCCGAATCTGCGCGGTTCGCTGACGGTGGATGACGAAGGCACGCCGACCCGGAACAACGTGCTGATAGAGAACGGCATCCTCAGGACTTACATGCAGGATAATCTCAACGCCCGTTTGATGGGCAGCCAGCCGACCGGCAACGGCCGCCGCGAATCCTACGCCCACCTGCCCATGCCGCGAATGACCAACACCTACATGCTGGCGGGCAAGTACGACCCCGAGGAGATCATCCGCTCGGTGGACAAGGGCTTGTACGCCGTCAACTTCGGCGGCGGCCAGGTCGACATCACCTCGGGGAAGTTCGTGTTCTCGGCGAGCGAGGCCTATCTCATCGAGAACGGGAAGGTTACGAGACCGGTGCGCGGCGCGACCCTCATCGGCAACGGACCGGATGTGCTGACCCGTGTATCGATGGTGGGCGACGACCTCGAGCTCGATACCGGGGTGGGCACCTGTGGCAAGGACGGACAGTCCGTGCCGGTCGGCGTGGGCCAACCGACACTGCTGGTCAATGAGCTCACGGTCGGGGGCGTGCAGGTATGAGCAAGGCGGTGGCAGAGCGCGTTGCCGGGATGGACCTGCGAGAGCTCGCGCGGGACGCCCTGGCCCTGGCGAAACACAAGGGCGCGAGCCAGGCGGAAGTCGTGGTCGATGAGTCGAGCGGTTTCTCCGCTACAGTTCGTCTCGGCGAGGTCGAGACCGTGGAGCACAACCGTGACAAGTCTCTCGGCCTGACGGTGTTCTTCGGTCACCGGTCCGGCTCGGCCAGCACCTCGGACTTCTCCCGGGCGGCCCTGGAGGACACTGTCCAGGCGGCGTGCTCCATCGCCCGATACACTGCCGAAGATCCCTGCGCCGGTCTTGCCGACCCCGAACTCCTCGCCACTGAGTTTCCGGATCTGGACCTCTACGCACCCTGGGACATCGAGGTGACGCAGGCCATCGAGCTGGCGCAGGCCTGTGAGCAGGCGGCCCGGGACACGGACGCCCGGATCGTCAATTCCGAAGGTGCGACGGTCTCGACGCACTCCGGCCACGATGTCTATGCCAACAGCCTGGGCTTCGTGGGTGATACCATGGGCTCGCGCCACAGCTTGAGCTGCGTCGTGCTGGGGAAGCAGGACGGCGCCATGCAGCGCGATTACTGGTATACCAGTGCCCGCTACCCGCAGGACCTGGAGCCCGGCGAGCGCATCGGCCGGCTGGCCGCCGAGCGTACCGTGCGCAGACTCGGGGGTCGCCGCATCTCCACCCGCCAGAGCCCGGTGATTTTCGAAGCCCCCGTGGCCGTGAGTCTTCTCGGACATCTGGTCGGGGCCGTGCGCGGCTCGAGCCTGTACCGGCGGGCTTCGTTTCTGCTGGACCAGCTCGACAAGCCGGTGTTCAGCTCCGGAATACGCATACACGAGCAGCCCCACCTGCCGCGCGGCACTGGAAGCACGGCCTACGACGGCGAAGGCGTGGCGACCCGGGACCGCGACCTGGTGAGTGACGGGATTCTCACCGGCTACGTCCTCGACTCCTACTCGGGACGCAAGCTCAAGATGGCGTCCACCGGCAATGCGGGGGGGGTGCACAATCTCACCCTCGAGCCGGGCCGGCTGGACCTCGAGGCCCTGCTTCGGGAAATGGGCAGCGGCCTGCTGGTCACCGAGCTGATCGGGCACGGCGTCAACACGGTTACCGGCGACTACTCGCGCGGCGCGGCCGGTTTCTGGATCGAGGGAGGGCAAATACAGTACCCCGTCGAGGAGATCACCATCGCCGGAAACCTCAAGGACATGTACAAGAGAATCACGGCGGTAGGGTCGGATCTGGATACGCGCGGGAATCTGCGCACGGGATCCGTGCTGATCGACGGGATCACGATCGCGGGATCCTGACGCAGGCCCCGGTTCGGCCAGGGAGCGGAGGGACTATTCCGCCCCGGCTCGATGCAAAGCCCGGATTCATCCCAGTATAATTCGCGTTTTTCCGCCGGGACCGCTGGCGCAGACCGGCCATCAACTCTTTAGAGGTCACTGAAGATGCCCATTTACCCGTACGTCTGCACGGAGTGCGGCCACGAATTCGACGCGCTGCAGAAAATCAGCGATGATCCGCTGACGGAATGCCCCGCCTGCGGCAAGCCCGGCCTGCGCAAGCGCCTCACGGCGCCGGCGTTCAAGCTCAAGGGCACCGGCTGGTACGAGACGGATTTCAAGCACGGGAACAAGGACGGCAAGAAGGGGGAGAAGTCCGAAGGCGGCGACGGCAGGGACGAGAAAGCCGGGTCGGGCAAGGACACCGCCAAGACCGGAAGCAAGGAAGGGACCGGGGCGAAGAGTGAATCGTCCGGCGGCGGCTCGAAGCCCTCGGCCACCGCCGGCGCCAAGGACGACTGATCTGTCTGACTCCGAAGGCCGGCCCGCCCTGCGGCGCCGTCAGCAAGCATCTCTCAAACACAATCAGCAGCCGAGTCGAGCGACACATCCATGCGCAGCCACGAGTGCGGGGCCGTTGACGAATCCCTGATCGACCAGACCGTGACGGTGTGCGGCTGGGCGAACCGCCGCCGTGATCACGGCGGCGTGATATTCATCGATCTGCGCGACCGCAGGGGTTTGCTGCAGGTGGTGGCGGATCCGGACGAAAAATCGGCCTTCGAAACGGCCGACCGGGTACGCAGTGAATTCGTGCTCGAGGTGACCGGCCGCGTTCGCCGGCGTCCCGCGGGCACCGAGAACCCGGCCATCGCAACGGGCGGCGTCGAGCTCTATGCCGGCAAGGTGGCGATCCTGAACCGCGCGGAGCCGCTGCCTTTCCAACTCGATGAGGAAGACGTCGGCGAGGCCGTGCGCCTGAAATACCGGTACCTGGACCTGCGCCGCCAGGCCATGCAGGACAACCTGCGCCTGCGCCACCGGGTGGTGAGGCATCTGCGCGCCTTCCTGGACGACCGGGACTTCGTGGAGATAGAGACGCCGGTCCTGACGCGGTCCACCCCGGAAGGCGCCCGCGATTACCTCGTGCCCAGCCGGACCCACCCGGGGCAGTTCTTCGCCCTGCCGCAGTCGCCCCAGCTCTTCAAGCAGATTCTCATGGTGTCGGGCTTCGAGTGCTATTACCAGATCGCGCGCTGCTTTCGGGACGAGGACCTCAGGGCGGACCGGCAACCGGAGTTCACCCAGCTCGACATCGAGACCTCGTTCCTGAATGAGACCGAGATCATGGCCATGATGGAGGCCATGATACGGACCCTGTTCAAGGACGTTCTGGATACCGTCCTGCCGGATCCGTTTCCCGTCATGACCTACCACGAGGCGGTGGCGCGCTTCGGCACGGACCGGCCCGACCTGCGCAACCCACTGGAGCTGACGGACGTGGCCGACCTGATGAAGTCCGTGGAGTTCAAGGTGTTCGCCGGGCCCGCCAACTCGCCCTCCGGCCGCGTCGCCGCCATGCGAGTCCCGCGCGGCGGCTCCCTGACTCGCCAGCAGATCGACGGCTACACGGAGTTCGTGAAGCAGTTCGGCGCCAAGGGGCTCGCCTATATAAAGGTCAACGACCCCGCCAGGGGACGGGAAGGCCTGCAGTCGCCGATCCTGAAATTCCTGCCGGACGACGTGGTCGGGGAGCTGATCGTGCGCACCGCGGCCGTCGCCGGTGATCTCATCTTCTTCGGGGCCGACGAGGCGGGCGTCGTCAACGACGTCCTCAGTGCGCTGCGCACGAGCCTCGGCAGCGAGCTGGGCCTGGTGGAGCCGGACTGGCGTCCCTGCTGGATCGTGGACTTTCCCATGTTCGAGTACGACCGCGAAACGAAGCGCTGGTACTCGCTCCATCACCCCTTCACCGCGCCGAAAAGCGATCAGGGCGAGGTCCTCGGCATGAACCCCGGTGAGATGTTGTCCCGGGCCTACGACATGACGCTCAACGGCATGGAGATCGGCGGCGGCTCGATCCGTATTCACGATCCGGAGATGCAGCAGCAGGTCTTCGAGATCCTCGATATCAGCGAAGCTCAGGCTCGCGAGAAGTTCGGCTTCCTGCTGGACGCCTTGAAGTACGGGGCGCCGCCCCACGGCGGCATCGCCTTCGGCCTGGACCGCGTCGCCGCGATGATGGCCGGGGCGGATTCGATCCGCGACGTGATCGCCTTCCCGAAGACCCAGAAGGCTTCCTGCCTGATGACCGAAGCGCCGAGTGACGTGTCCGAGGAGCAGCTCAGGGAACTGCACATCCGCCTGCGCGCAAAGCCCGTATCCGGCGAGGCCGGCTGACCGCACGTGTGACCACCGTCGGTTTCAAGCGTCCCGAGTCGGTGCTGGTGGTGGTGTTTACCGGCGCCGGGGACGTGCTCCTCCTGAAGCGAAGTGATCACCCGGATTTCTGGCAGTCGGTGACGGGGAGCCTGAAGTGGGGCGAGTCGGCGCCGGACGCGGCCCGCCGCGAGCTGCAGGAGGAAACCGGCCTGAGATGCGACGGGGAGATCGTGGACCGGCACCGTGAATTCAGCTTCGAGATCCTGGACATCTGGCGCCACCGTTTTCCTCCCGGGGTGACGCACAACCTCGAGCATGTCTTCTCCCTGGAGCTGACCGAGCGCCCGGGCATCCGGATCAACCCCGGGGAGCATTCGGAGTTCACCTGGGAGCCGCGCGCGGCGGCCGCTGACAAGGTCTGGTCCTGGACCAACCGCCGCGCGATTCTGGATATCGTGCCCCGCTGAGCCCGTGGCCACTATATCTTCCATGGAAATACCCGCGAGTCCCAATATATTGGGGGAATCCATCCCTGGTGATACACTTCCGGGCGGCGCGGGAGGCCCGGCAAGCGCGGCCCCAATTGACACCCGGAGGTAGCTCGAAGCTCGGTTATGGCAGGTCACAGCAAGTGGGCGAACATCAAGTTCCGCAAGGCGGCTCAGGACGCGAGGAAAGGCAAGCTGTTTACCCGGCTGATCCGTGAAATCACCGTCGCCGCGCGGGAGAGCGGGGAGGATCCCAACGCCAACCCGCGCCTGCGGGCGGCCATGGACAAGGCGTTCGCCGCGAACATGAGCAAGGACGCCGTCGAACGGGCGATCAAGCGCGGCGCGGGGGGCGGTGAGGGAAGCGACTACGAGGAGATCAGGTACGAGGGCTACGCCCCGGGCGGCATCGCCGTTCTGGTGGAGTGCCAGACCGACAACCGCAATCGCACCGTCGGCGAAGTGCGCCACGCCTTCAGCAAGCACGGAGGGAAACTGGGCACGGACGGGTCGGTCGCCTACATGTTCGAATCGCTGGGTGTGATCAGCTTCCCGCCGGGCAGCGATGAGACCGCCATCATGGAGGTGGCGGCGGACGCCGGGGCACGCGATGTCACCACGGATTCCGACGGTTATATAGAAGTGACGGTGGAGCCGGTTGACTTTCACGCCGTCGAGCAGGCCCTGGAGACGGCGGGGCTGAAGGCGGAGCGTGCCGATATCGTGCAGCGCGCGCACAGCGAGGTCACCGTCGACGAGGAGGACGGCGGCAAGGTATTGAAGCTGCTCGACGCCCTGGAAGACCTGGACGACGTCAAGGACGTCTACTCCAACGCCGATTTTCCGGATTCACTTTTCGCGGGGGCGGACTGATCGAAACCATGCGCGTAATGGGCATCGATCCCGGGTCGACCATCACCGGCTACGGCGTGGTGGAGGCGCGGGGTGCCGAGCTGCACCACATCGACAGCGGCGCGATCCGCGTGCCCCGCACTGATACTTGCGCACGCCTCGCGTTCATCGCCGAGAAGATTCGTGACGCCATCCGGCGGAACCAGCCGGACTCCGTCGCCGTCGAGAAAGTCTTCATCGCCCGCAACGCCCGCTCGGCGCTGACGCTGGGCCAGGCCAGGGGTGCGGCGCTGGTGGCCTGCGGAGAGCTGTGCGAGTCGGTGCAGGAATACAGCGCCCTGGAGATCAAGCAGGCCGTGGTCGGCCGTGGCAGGGCGGACAAAGTTCAGGTGCAGCACATGGTGCGCGTCCTGCTCGCCCTGCGCGAGACACCCCAGGCGGATACCGCCGACGCGCTCGCCTGCGCCATCTGCCACATCAACTACACGCGCAGCCGGATCCGCCGGCAGTCCGCGGCCGTGGGTCTTTAGGTGATCGGCTACCTCAAGGGCACCTTGCTGGCGAAGCGTCCCCCGACGCTCGTGGTGGAGGTTCACGGTGTGGGCTATGAGCTGGACGCGCCGATGACCACCTTCTATGATCTTCCTGAAGCGGGAGAAAACGTGACGGTGTTCACCCATCTGGTCGTCCGGGACGATGCGCACCTGTTGTTTGCGTTCAGCGATCTGCCGCAGCGCGACGTGTTCCGCAGCCTGCTCAAGGTCAGCGGCGTGGGACCCCGCGTGGCGCTTGCCATTCTGTCCACCCTCTCGACCCGGGATTTCTACGACGCGGTGACTGACAACGATATTTCGCGACTGACGCGCGTGCCCGGCATCGGGCGCAAGACTGCCGAGCGCTTGATCGTGGAAATGCGGGATCGCGTGTTGGGGCAGATCGAGGAGCGCGGTCCGACGCCTGCCGCGATCGCGGACAGGCGCGAGAATCCCGTCGAGGACGCCGTCAGCGCCTTGATGGCCCTGGGCTACAAGCCGGTCGAGGCCAGCCGGGCGATCCGCGACATCGGCGCCGAGGGCCTGACCAGCGAGGAGCTGATCCGCCGGGCCCTGCGCCAGCTTGCCGGAGCGAGGCCGTGAGCGAGCGTCTGATATCGCCGGCGACGGAGGGTCCCGAGGAAAGCGGCTTCGACCGCAGCCTGCGTCCCCGGCACCTGGGCGAGTTCATCGGCCAGTTAGGGATCCGCGAGCAGCTCGAGATCTTCGTCCGCGCCGCCCGGGCGCGGAAAGAGGCCTTGGACCACGTGCTGTTGTTCGGCCCCCCGGGACTCGGGAAGACCACGCTCGCCCACATCGTCGCCAACGAGCTGGGCGTCCAGCTCCGGCAAACCTCCGGCCCCGTTCTGGAGAAGCCCGGGGACCTTGCGGCGATATTGACCAATCTCGAGCCGCACGACGTGCTGTTCGTGGACGAGATCCATCGCCTCAGCCCGGTCGTCGAGGAGATTTTGTACCCGGCCATGGAGGACTATGCCCTGGACATCATCATCGGCGAGGGCCCGGCGGCGCGATCGGTCAAGCTCTCGCTGCCGCCGTTTACCCTGGTCGGGGCCACCACCCGGGCCGGCCTGCTCACCTCGCCGCTGCGCGACCGCTTCGGAATCGTTCACCGTCTCGAGTTCTACGACGATAACGAAATCGCCGAGATCGTCGTCCGGTCGGCGGGCATTTTGAATGTGCCCTGTGACGAAGGCGGCGTTCGGGCGCTGGCCGAGCGCTCGCGGGGCACGCCGCGGATCGCCAATCGTCTGCTGCGCCGGGCGCGCGACTACGCGGAGGTCAAGGGCGAGGGCGTGCTCTCGGAAGCCATGGCAAAGCGCGCCCTCGACATGCTGCAGGTCGACGAGCACGGGCTGGATCTGCTCGACCGCGCCCTGCTCGGCGCCGTCATCGGGAAATTCGACGGCGGGCCCGTCGGTGTGGACAGCCTGGCGGCCGCGATCGGCGAGGAACGCGGCACCATCGAGGACGTGATCGAGCCCTATCTGATTCAACAGGGCTTCCTGATGCGCACGCCGCGGGGCCGGGTCGCCACCCGCAGCGCCTGGCGGCACCTCGGGATCCCCATGCCGGCCCATTTGAAGGGCGGGCAGCCGCAGCTGTTCGATGCGGAGTGAGCGTTCGCGCCCCATGTCCAGCGTCCGCCCGGCCTGATACCGCGATGTTCTCGATTCCGGTGCGCGTGTACTACGAAGATACCGATGCCGCCGGTATCGTGTATCACGCCAACTACCTGAAATACATGGAGCGCTGCAGGTCGGATTGGCTCGAGCGGTGCGCCTGCGACGTGGCGATGGTCCGGGAGCGTTTTGGCATCCTGTTTTCCGTGCGGCGGGCGATACTCGATTACCTGTCGCCGGCGAGGCTCGCCGACTCGCTGCTTGTCACGCTGTCCGTCGTGAAGCTCGGGCGGGTCACCCTGGATCTGGAGCAAGCCGTTCATCGGGGAGACGAGATCCTCTGCACCGGAACCCTCCGCCTGGCGTCCGTGGAGCCGCAGTCGCTCAAGCTCAAGCCCATGTCCGACAGCCTGCTGGAGCTCATCCAGCCTTCAAGCCCGTGAACAATCCATTCAAGACAAAGGGGATCGCCCAAGAATGGAAAATGCCATAAATCTTGCAGCACCGCACGATACGATATCCATCGTGACCTTGATGACTCAGGCGAGTCTCCTGGTCCAGATGGTGTTGCTGGTCCTGCTGGGCGCCTCTCTGGTGTCCTGGACCATGATCTTTTCCAAGTACTTCAGCATCAAGGCTGCGTCGCGCGCCGCGGACGATTTCGAGGACGATTTCTGGTCCGGCGGCGATATGGACACTTTGTTCCACGCCTGGGCGGGACGCGGCCGGCAGCCGGAAGGCATGGCTTCCATATTCGTGGCGGGGTACCGGGAATATACCCGGCTGGGGAGCAAGGCCAACGTGGGACGCCAGGATATGCTGGACGCGGTGCATCGGGCCATGCGCGTGGCGCTGATGCGCGAAACCGACGAGCTTGAGACCAATCTGTCGTTTCTGGCGACCGTCGGCTCCACGAGCCCTTACATCGGATTGTTCGGGACGGTGTGGGGGATCATGAACGCGTTCCGCAATCTCGGGCTGAGCCATCAGGCGACCATCGCCAGCGTCGCGCCGGGCATCGCCGAGGCGCTGGTGGCCACCGCCATGGGCCTGTTCGCGGCGATTCCCGCGGTGATCGCCTACAACCGGTTCTCCAACCGCGTGGAGCGCCTGTTGTCCCGATACGAGGCCTTCGCGGACGAGTTCCTGAGCATCGTGAACCGACAGACCATGCCGTCGAGGGCGGCCTGATCATGCAGGGATACCGCTCCGCAAAGAGAAGGAAGTTGATGGCGGACATCAACGTCGTGCCCTATATCGACGTGTCGCTGGTGCTGCTGGTGATCTTCATGATCACGGCGCCCCTGCTCACCCAGGGTGTGAACGTCGACCTCCCCAAGGCCGCCGCCAACCCGATGTCGGAGGAGACCGAGCCGGTGGTCGTAACGGTGACCGCCAAAGGAGATTTCTATATAGACAATGACTTGAAAACGCCGGAGGAAGTGCAGGCCTACGCCATCGCGGTCCGGAACCGGAACAAGCAGGCGCGGTTCATGGTACGGGGTGACGCCAACACCCAGTATCGGCACGTCGTTCAGGCCATGGTGCTGCTCCAGCAGGCCGGGGTTCCGAGCGTAGGGATGATCACCGAGCCGCCGGACGAGCAGTGACATGACATCACGTATCAGGCGCGTTGGCATGACGTCCAAGGCGGTCCTCTACGCCATCGTCATTCACATCGTCGCAGCCGTCCTGCTGGTGCTCAATCTCGATTGGCCGGCGCACATTCTGTCCGCGCAGAAGTCCGAGCCCGCGCCGGTGCAGGCGAGCGTCGTGAGCGCGAAGGAGATTCAGGCCCAGGAAGAGGCCATCAAACAGAAGGACGAGGCCAAGAAGCAGCAGGAGCTGGAGGCCAAGAAGAAGCTCGAGGAGCTGCTCAACAAGAAGAAGAAAGAGGAGCAGCGCCTCGCGAACCTCAAGAAACAGCAGGAAGAGGAGCAGAAGAAGGCCGACGAGTACAAGAAGAAGAAGGAGCAGGAGAAGCAGGAGCTCGCGAAGCTTCAGCAGCAGCAGGAGCGCAAGAAGGCGGAAGCCGAAGCAGCCGCAAAGAAGAAGCAGCAGGAGGAGGCGGCGAAGAAGCGCAAGGAGGAGGCCGCGAAGAAGGCGGCCGAGGAGCAGCGCAAGAAGGAGCTCCAGGCCCAGCTCGAGCAGGAGCAGCTCCAGAAGCGGGTCAACGCCGCGCTGGCTCAGTACATACCGATCATCCGGCAGAAAGTGAGCCGCAACTGGAACCTGCCCGAGGGTGTGCAGAATAACATCGAAGTGCATGTTAATGTACGCCTCAGCCCGGACGGAGAGGTGCTGTCGGCGCAGATCGTGAAATCGAGCGGCAACCCGGTGTTCGACCGCTCGGTGGAGAATGCCGTGTTGAAGGCTTCGCCGCTGCCTATCCCCCAGGAGCAGGGGGTGAACGAGGAATTTCGGAATCTGACGTTGAAATTTAAGCCGGAAGAATTGGTTTCGTAATGGGTTTGGTAATGGGTTTCATAATGCGTGTCTTAACGACAACGAGACTGACAATCACCGCCATCATCGTGATCGGCGCCGCGTTGCTGGCGATCAGGCCGGCATCGTCGGCGCTGGAGATCGATATCACCCAGGGAGTGGAGGCGGGCATTCCCGTCGCGGTGGTCCCCTTCGACTACCAGGGCAGCGAGCCGCCGCCCCAGGATGTGAGCAATGTCGTGGAATCGGACCTGCGGCGCAGCGGTCGTTTCGAAACCATCGCTCACGAGAACTTCCTGAGCCATCCCCACGACGTCGGCGAGATCAATTTCAAGAATTGGCGGCTCATCAAGTCCGAGGCCCTGGTTGTGGGCCGCGTGATTCGCATGGCGACGGACAAGTATCGGGTCGAGTTCCGGCTGTTCGATGTGTTCAAGGAGACCCAGCTCGGCGGCTTTCGCTATGACGTCAGCGGCGACAAGCTGCGCAAGATCGCGCACCAGATCGCCGATTTCATTTACCTCAAGCTCATCGGCCAGCCCGGGGCCTTCGATACGCGGATCGCCTATGTCACTCTGCAGACGATCGACGGCCAGTCGAGCTACCTGCTGCAGGTTGCGGATTCGGACGGATACGACCCCAAGACCATATTGAAATCCAAGGAGCCGATCCTGTCCCCCGCCTGGTCACCGGACGGGGAGAAGCTCGCCTACGTGTCCTTCGAGCAGGGCCGGTCCATGGTGTACGTCCAGCGCCTGCGGGATGCATCCCGCACCCTGGTGGCTGCATACAAGGGACTCAACGGGGCTCCGGCCTGGTCACCCGACGGACGGACCCTTGCGTTTACGTCGTCCAAGGACGGCAACTCGGAGATCTACCTCCTGGATATCCAATCCGGGTCTGTGACGCGCCTGACGCGCAATCAGGCCATCGACACCGAGGCTTCCTGGTCGCCGGACGGACAGTCCCTGGTGTTCACGTCCGACCGCTCCGGCCGGCCCCAGATTTACAGGATGCGGCGCGATGGCACCGGGGTCGAGCGCCTGACGTTCCAGGGCAATTACAATGCCTGCGCCTCCTACGACCCGGATGGGAAGGAATTGACGCTGGTCACCAACCAGGGAAACGGCTTCCGGATAGGCGTGTTCACGCTCAAGACCCAGGAGCTGCACGTTCTGACCAAGACGACTCTGGATGAGTCTCCGAGCTTCGCGCCGAACGGCGCGATGATCCTGTACGCGACGCAGCAGGATGGACACGGCGTGCTGGCTGCGGTCTCTTCGGACGGCCGCGTCAGGCAGACACTGCGATTTCAAAAGGGCGACGTACGCGAGCCCGCGTGGTCACCGTACAATCAGAAACTCTAGAGGAGTGAAGACGATGTCGAAGCGTAATCAGTTTGTGTTGGCGGCGTTGCTGAGCCTGATGCTCGCGGGTTGCGGCGGTCATAAGAGCGTCAAGGGCGAGAAGGGCGGTCAGGGCGCCACCGCCAGCGGCTTGAGCGAGCAGTCCGGTGCGTCCGGCAGCATGCTCGGGGAGAGTGAGAAGGATCTTCTCAAGATCAACAAGATCTATTTCGATTTCGACAGCTCGGCCGTCGACGAGAAGTCGCGCAAGATCATCCAGGCGCATGCCCAGTTCCTGATCGAGAACCCCGACGTGAAAGTGGTTCTCGAAGGCCACACGGACGAAAGGGGCACCCGCGAATATAACCTTGCCCTGGGTGAGCGCCGGGCGAACGCGGTGGCGGAGATCATGGAAGCATACGGCGTCGCGGCGGGGCGCATTCAGACGATATCCTACGGTGAGGAGCGACCCGCGGCGCTCGGCCACGATGAGGCTGCGTGGCGACTGAACCGTCGGGTCGTGATACTGAGGTAATGGCCGTGACGACGAGACGCGCGCTGTATTGGGTCTTCGGGGCCTTCCTGGTGCCGCTCCTCGGCGGCTGCAGCACGATGCCGACAACCTCGGGCCAAGGCTCCACGTCCTCCACACAGGAATCCGTCAACGAGGCCGTCGGTGTCCAGGAGCTGCGCCGCGAGGTCGCGGATCTGCGGGATACCGTGGAGGTCCAGCGCAACGAGTTGGACAAGTTGAAGGAACGCCAGCAACAGCTCTACGGCGATCTCGATTATCGCTTGCGCCAGGCCGAGCAGGCTGCCGGAATATCCACCGGCGGTCAGCAGGCCGGTTACGGCCAGAGCCAGCAAGGCTATGGCGGGGCCCAGGCAGGTTCCCAGACGGGTAACCAGGGCGGTTCGGGGCAATCGCAGCAGGTCTCGTCGGGACAGTCATCGGGCGGACAGCAGACCGGGAGCCAGTCCACGCAGCAAAAGCAGGTCTACGGCCAGCAGGGCGTGTCCCAAGGTACATCCCCGGCCAAGACTCAGAGCAGCACGCAGTCTTCGCAACAGGGGCAGAGCACCGGCGGCGAGGCTCAACAAACGGCATCGGTGCAGCAGTCTGCTTCCGGCGGGCAGGGACCCACGCAGCTGGCGGTGGCGACGGCCCCGGAGCAGGCCGCTTACGACAGCGCGTTCGAGCTGTTGAAGCAAAGCCGCTACGCCGACGCCATTATCGCGTTTCGCTCGCTGATCTCGAAGTTTCCGCACGGCGCGCTGATCGATGATGCCCAGTACTGGATCGGCGAGGCCTATTACGTGACCCGGGATTTCGACAACGCGCTCAAAGCGTTCCAGGCGGTGGTGACCCAGTACCCGGACAGCCAACGGGTGCCGGAAGCGATGTTGAAGCTTGGTTACGTGCAGGCCGAGCTCGGCAAGACCGACCAGGCGCGCCAGACGCTGAACCAGGTGATTTCCCAATATCCGGGCAGCCGAGTCGCCATATCGGCGGAGACCCGCTTGAACAAACTTCGGTAGACCGGCTTCGATTCAAAGAAAGAGTAAGTCCGTTCGGCTGCCGTGCCGGTGCGCGGGGAAGACGACGGCAGCAGCCATGCCGGGTGCTTCGTTGACACCCTTGCGTCGCCTCGGGATAATCCCGCGCCTTGCGCACGCCGCGGGACGTTAGCTCAGTCGGTAGAGCATCTGACTTTTAATCAGGTGGTCGCAGGTTCGATCCCTGCACGGCCCACCAGAATTCAACGGCTTAGACACCCTGGCGCAGTCATCGGAGCGGTTTCACCATGCGCCCCTTCGGACTTCGGATGTAGCGCCTCGTTATCTCGGGGCTGAGATGACCGAGAGCCAGTTGGGCGTTGGTGCTCTCCTCATTGCGGTCCGTGGCGTGTTTGGCCCGGATATCGTGAAAGGTGAACCGGTTTTTGAGCTTGCCATTCTCGATGGTCCGGCCCTGTAGCCGTTGCCAGATCGATTTGAACCCGCCCAGGCTGTGCTGACGCCCGTTCCGCGTACGTACCACGTAAAAGTTCTTCGCCTTGCCGAGAAGCTCTTTGCTGGCCTCCAGGGCGGCATATAGGGTGTCGGACATCTCAAACCTCACCTTGGTGTTCGTCTTGTCTTCCCGGATGACCAGGAATTTATCGTCGTAGTCATCGATCCGGATTTTCAAGATATCCCCCATCCTCGGGCCCGTCAGGTGGGACACGTCCACCGCGATTCCCACGGCGGGCAGGGCCAACTCTCGAACGGCCGCGTATTCCCACCCCTCGACGTAGCGCCTACGTGGCGTCTCTTTGTTCCTTTCCACCCCGATGCAGGGGTTGCGGTCGCACCATTCCCGGCGCGTGGCGTACTTGAACATTCGGGGGAGAAGGGCTATTTCCCTGTTCGCAGTGATCGGGTGGGGGTGACCGTCGACACAGTCACCGATACGAGCCGGTCGGATCTCGTCCAAGCCACCGGGGCTGAATACCTTCAGAAGATTCCCATCGGGACGGAGTTGATGGAGATAAGCCTGGATGGTGCTGTCCTTCAGGTCGAGCGGGTTCCGGGGATCTTTCAACAGGGCACGATAGCTCGCCGCCAACCCGGCGACGGTATCTCGATCCGGCTTCTGGCTGGTCAGCTCAATAGCCCTGTAAGCCTCGAGTGAGGCTTGGACGTGTTCCGTGGTCCCAACTTTGGCCCAATTTTCCTTGTCGACCTGATACAGGGATTTGCCTTTTCTCCGAGTCGGGGAGGGAGATGGCGGTCGTGCTTTCGAGGGCGCGGCATTGCCATAACTTACCCCCGTTCCTTCTTGCGGCAAATCAGCCGTTCCAACTCGGTCCTGTCCAAGAACGCGTCATGTATCAGTTATTCGAGTGTGGCACGCACTAACAGGAGGCTTGCCACGGACACTGCGTTCTCCAGGGCGACCCGCACGACCTTGGTGGGGTTCACGATGCCCTATTCCACGAGATCGACCGAGACTTCGCGCGGCATCGAACCCCATGTTTCCCTCGCCCTACAGCATCCGGGCCACCACCGCGCCGCCGACGGTCTGCGAGTTCTCCGCAAGCTGCCGCGTCGCGGCTTCCAGCGACCCGCGCAGGATCTGCAGGCCGGCCCGCTCGTCGCCCTCGGAGCCGGATTCAGCCCATCCTCACAATTAGCGACCATCCCGCCGTGTCCGCCAACAGATTCGCCAAGGCAATGTTCGGTATGGCGCGAAAGGATTCAGCAATTCGGGGAAACAGGGATGCGCTGAAGCAACCACCCTTCAAAACCTCGTACCGCAACGGTACCACCCACATCGTCCTTGGAACCCCTGGACTTCATTGTCCGGGCGGATGCCGTTGATACTCGCCCGCCTCTCGGGGCTCGCTAAAGCGGTCGATCCCGCGAATGACGTGGCAGGATACCGATGTCGACTGCCTTTGACCACAGGCTGCCGGCGGGGGAGGACTGAGTCGGGCCCGGCGGTGCGGCCGGAGTCCATGCGGGTCAGTCGCCCCGCGGCGGGTGCAGGGTGACCACCCCCTTCGACCGCGACCGCGCGCCGCTGCGGGCCTGGGTGTAGGCGAGATACACCCCACACAGCGTAATAATGGCGCCGCCCAGGAAGGTCGGCGCGTCCGGAACCTCTTTCCAGACGAGCCACCCGAACAAGGTCGCCCAGACCAGACCGGTATAATCGAACGGCGCCACGACCGAGGCGACGCCGATGCGA
>JBAUWJ010000323.1:0-1550 GCA_049583715.1 Arenicellales bacterium
TCGATGTGCGGGAGGGGGTTCCATGGCACAATCGCGGGCGCAGTCATGGGCAAGACCATGCCCGAATGTTAACGCGAAAGCCCCGCGAGGAATCCCCGATGGAAGACCTGGTAAGCCCCGATATCGATCAATACGCCGCCGAGCACTCCGCGGAGCCCGGCGCGCTGCTCGCCGAACTCGAGCAATACACCTACGATCACTTCGAGAACGCGCAAATGGTGGTAGGCCGCCTCGAAGGGGCCTTGCTGAAGATGCTGGTGCGGCTGACCGGCGCCCGCCGGATCCTGGAGATCGGCCTGTTCACCGGGTATTCCTCGCTGGCCATGGCCGAGGCGATGGAGGAGGGCGGCAGGATCGTAAGCTGCGAACTGAAGGAGGAGCATGCCGAGGTCGCCAGGTCATTCTTCAAGCGCAGCCCCGTGGGCGACCGGATAGAGATTCGCATGGGCCCGGCCATCGAGTCGCTGGAGACCATCGAAGGCCCGTTCGACCTGGCCTTCATAGACGCCGACAAGGAGAACTATCCCAACTACTACGACAGGGTGCTGCCCAAGCTGCGCAGCGGCGGCCTGCTCGTGGCCGACAACGTGCTGTGGTCGGGGAACGTGCTGGACCCGAAAAAGGATTCGGACCACGCGCTGGTGGTGTTCAACGACAAGGTTCACAACGACCCGAACGTCGAGCATGTCCTGCTCACGGTGCGCGACGGCGTCATGCTCGCGCGCAAGGTCTGACGCAAGGCGAAAGCTGCGTGCCCGGCGAAGCATTCCCGGAGGGCGGGCACATGGCTCTGAAAATCATCGGCGCCGGCTTCGGGCGCACCGGCACCCTGTCCGTCTACACGGCGCTCAGGCAGCTCGGTTTTCCCTGCTACCACATGTTCGAAGTCCTGGAGAACAAGGACAACAAGTCGCACCTGGACTTCTGGCGCAAAGTGGCGAACAGCGAGCCCGGCGCCCAACACGACTGGGAGCAGGTGTTCGCGAAATATACAGCCACCGTGGACAACCCGGCGTGCTGTGTCTGGCGCGAGCTGATGGCAGCCTACCCGGATGCGAAGGTCCTGTTGACCGTGCACCCGAGGGGCGCGGAAGCCTGGTACGAAAGCACAATGGACACCATCTATTTCACCGAGACCATGTGGCAGTTCAAGGTGCTGGAGCTCACCACGCCCTTCGGACGTAAATTCGGTGACATGTCCCGCAAGCTCATCTGGCAGCGTTCACACCAAGGCACCATGGAAGACCGGGACCGGGCGATCGCCCACTATCACAGGCACATCGAGGACGTGAAAGCCGCGGTGCCGGCCGACCGCCTGCTGGTGTTCTCCGTCGACCAGGGCTGGGAGCCGCTTTGCCGGTTTCTCGATGTGCCCGTCCCGCAAGAGCCCTTCCCGAACCTCAACGACCGCCCGGCCATCAAAAAGACCCTGAGAGCCATGACCCGGGGCGCCTACGTCATTCTCGGCCTCGGCGCGGCAGCCCTGGCCGCCGTCGCCTGGGGAGCCCTGGCGCTCCTTCATCCTCTATGACCCCAATACTCCCTCTCCC
>JBAUWJ010000324.1:0-3518 GCA_049583715.1 Arenicellales bacterium
ATTCTACTGATGTCGGGCTGAAGCCCGACCCACAGGAGCTCGATTCAGCGTAGCCGGATGCGGGCATGCACCGGATCCGGCGGGTTGACTCGATCCAGTGGACGAGGGGGCAGGAGAGCCCTTTCCCAACATCGTGCTAGCGCGCACGGTCGAGCGACGGAGCGCCGTCGATTTCCGGGGCCCGGGCCTGCCGCGCGACCCAGGTGTAGGTTTTTTCGAGGCCGATCCGCAGCGGCTGCGACGGGGTCCAGCCGAGCTGTTGCCGCATCAGAGTGTTGTCCGAGTTGCGACCGCGCACGCCCTCGGGGCCGGGAACGTTTCTGATACGCACGCGCTTGCCCGCGATGGCCGCCACCTCCTGCACGAGGTCGTTGAGACAGACCATTTCCTCGGAGCCGATGTTCAAGGGGCCGCGGAACGTTGAATCCATGAACCGTCGAACCCCTTCGAGACCTTCGTCGATATACAGAAACGAGCGCGTCTGCATTCCGTCTCCCCAGACCTCCACTTCGCCGCCGTCGGGAGCCTGCGCCACCTTGCGGCAGATCGCCGCCGGGGCTTTCTCCAGGCCGCCCGTCCAGGTGCACAGGGGCCCGAAGATGTTGTGGAACCGGGCGATCCTGACGTCCAGGCCGTAGTTGCCGCGGAAGGCGGTGTAGAGCCGCTCGCTGAAGAGCTTCTCCCAGCCGTACTCGCTGTCCGGCTCGGCCGGATAGGCGGAGTCTTCCGCACAGTCGGGGTTGTCCGGGTCCATCTGGTTGGACTTCGAATAGACGCACGCCGAGGACGAGAAGAAGATCCTGCCCGCACCGGCGCGCGCGAGCGTCCGGGCCATGTTGAGGTTGATGAGCGCGGAGTTGCTCATCACATCGGCGTCGTTGTCGCCCGTGAACAGGTATCCGGCGCCCCCCATGTCGGCCGCGAGCTGATAGACCTCGTCGAACTTCCGGTCCGCGATGTTCCGGCAGATCACGGGATCGCGAAGATCCCCGACTGCGAACTCGTCGGCGGGCGACGTCGAAAACGTGGGATGTTTCAAATCGACGCCGCGAACCCAGAACCCCTCGCGCTTCAATCGCTCGACGAGATGAGTCCCGATGAATCCGCCGGCCCCGCATACGAGGGCAGTCTTCATCGCTGGCCGGTATTCCGTGCTCGCTCTGTGGGAGAGCTGTCGATGATACCAGAAGGACGTCTCAGGTCGGCGCCAGCGAACTCCCCGTCGCAACGCCCCGGGGAGGGGCGGGCGGCCCCTTGCATCCCGTCATCGCAGCCGCGATTTCCAGCAGCGGATCGTCACATCCTGAACACGCCGAACTTCGTGTCTTCGACCGGGGCATTCAGGGCAGCGGAAAGGCCCAGCCCAAGCACCCGCCGTGTGTCCCTCGGATCGATGATGCCGTCGTCCCACAATCTCGCACTGGCGTAGTAAGGGTGGCCCTGGTGCTCGTACTGGTCGAGGATGGGCTGCTTGAATGCCTGCTCCTCTGCTTCCGGCCAGCTCCCGCCCCGGGCCTCGAGGTTGTCTTTCTTCACCTGTGCGAGCACGTTGGCGGCCTGCTGGCCGCCCATCACGGAAATACGGGCGTTGGGCCACATCCACAAAAAGCGCGGGTTGTAGGCGCGGCCGCACATGCCGTAATTGCCGGCGCCGAAGCTGCCGCCGACGATGACCGTGAGCTTCGGTACGCGGGCGGTGGAGACGGCGGTGACCATCTTGGCGCCGTCCCGGGCGATGCCGCCGGCCTCGTATTTCTTTCCCACCATGAAGCCGGTGATGTTCTGCAGGAACACCAGCGGGATGCGGCGCTGGCAGCACAGCTCGATGAAGTGGGTGCCTTTCAGGGCGGATTCCGAGAACAGGATGCCGTTGTTGGCGAGAATGCCGACAGGATAGCCGTGGATGTGGGCGAAGCCGCAGACCAGCGTGGTGCCGTAGAGCTGTTTGAACTCGTCGAGCTCGCTGCCGTCGACGACGCGGCCGATGACCTCGCGCATGTCGTAGGGCTTGCGGGTATCGTCGGGGACGACGCCGTACAGCTCCTCGGGATCGAGGACGGGCTCGCGCGGCTCGCGCATCATCAGGGACCGGGGCTTGTCCTTGTTGAGATGCGAGATGATTCGCCTGGCCAGGCCCAGCGCGTGCCGGTCGTCGTTGGCATAGTGGTCGACGACGCCCGAGGTGCGGGCATGGACGTCGGCGCCGCCCAGCTCCTCCGCCGTGACCGTCTCACCCGTGGCGGCTTTCACCAGCGGCGGGCCGCCGAGGAAGATGGTGCCCTGCTGCTTGACGATGATGCTCTCGTCCGCCATGGCCGGCACGTAGGCCCCGCCGGCGGTGCACGAGCCCATCACTACGGCGATCTGCGGAATGCCCTTGGCCGACATGTTGGCCTGGTTGTAGAAGATGCGGCCGAAGTGGTCGCGGTCCGGGAACACCTCGTCCTGCTTGGGCAGGAAGGCCCCGCCAGAGTCCACGAGGTACACGCAGGGCAGGTGGTTCTGCTCCGCGATCTCCTGTGCTCGCACGTGCTTCTTCACCGTGAGCGGATGATAGGTCCCACCCTTCACCGTGGCGTCGTTGGCGACGATCATGCACTCTCGGCCGTGAATCCGGCCGATGCCCGTGATCACGCCGGCCGCAGGCACCGGGTCGTCGTAGACCTGATAGGCGGCGAACTGGGACAGCTCGAGGAACGGCGTGCCGACATCCAGCAGTGCCTGGATCCGGTCCCGCGCCAGCAGCTTGCCGCGATCGGTGTGCTTGCTCCGTGCTCGCTCGCCGCCGCCCTTCGCGATCTCCGCCGCCTTCTCGCGCAGGTCCTTGACCAGGGATTCCATGTGCGTCCGGTTGGCCTGGAACTCGGCGCCACGGATGTCGAGATTGGAGCGCAGCGTTGTCATCGCGGACCTCTCATTCAAGAATTTCCGAGCAGACGCCGCGCAGCTTCGCCGAGGCGCAGGTCGAAGGTTACGAGCGGTGCTTCCAGGTCCAATGCGAGCTGAAGGTACGCGGCATCGTAGCCCGGCAGCTCATAGTCGAGTGCTATGCGCCATTGCGTGACCGCATCGACCGGACAGCGTGTGATATCGAGGTCGGCGAAGTCCGCCAGGCCCTGGCGCACGACTTCTTCCAAGCCCTGGCGTGCCTTTCTGACCGCGACGTTCACCAGCTCATGGTCGATCAGGAACCTGCAGGGAGAGCTGATGGAGCTGGTGTGCAGGGTGGCGACCGCCATCGGCCCTCCTGTGGGTTCCATTTTGGAAGCCAGCGCGGGGTCGGTCAAGCCCCCGGGAGCTCACTCGCCCGCCAGGGCGCGGCTGATGACCAGACGCTGCACGTCGCTGGTGCCCTCATAGATCTGGCACACGCGCACGTCGCGGTAGATGCGCTCCACCGGGAAATCCTTAAGGTAGCCATAGCCGCCGTGGATCTGGATAGCGTCCGAGCACACCTTCTCCGCCATCTCCGAGGCGAACAGCTTGGCCATGGAGGCTTCCTTCAGGCAGGGCTCGCC
>JBAUWJ010000325.1:0-8465 GCA_049583715.1 Arenicellales bacterium
GGGGCGATGACCCGGCCGTCCACTGCTCCAAATCACGCCTTCGGCGATCGAGACGGCACCGAGGCGACCTCTATATAACGCCATGCGGCGCCGGGAGTAAAGGGGCAGGCTTGGCGACCACGGACAGTGTCGCGCACGCCGGACGAGCAGCCGGTGCGGCCCAGGCAGGCCGGGGCCTTCGCTCTCCCTTCACGGGCCCGATCGTCGCTGCGGTTTTCTCCTTCACGTGCACCTCAGCGTCGCAGCGGGTGAGTCGGAGCTCCGGCGACAGGAACGTCCCGGGGGTCCCGGCATCCTCGCCGGCCGAAGGATCTTACAATCGGTGTTGGCGGGTAGTACGAGTGGTGTCGCGGCTCCTCGCGCGTGGGTGATAGACTCCAAGGCTTGAAGCTGAGGCTGTTGGAAGTGATGAGCGAGTGTGCAGTTGGGAGAATCGGTGCGGCGGGATTGTCGCTGCTGGGGGTTTTGGGCGTTGCCGCGGGTTTGACGTGCTGCGTAGGCCACGAGACGGCGTACAGCGCGAAGAAGGTCCTGGTGTGCCACAAGGGCAACACGCTGGTGGTTCCGGAAACGGTCGTCAGCTCGCGTCTTGCCGATGGAGATACGAGAGGAGCATGCAAGCAATGAGCGGGCGGCGCGTCGATGTGTTCTTCTACGGGTCGTACATCAACTTCGATGTTCTGAACGAGGCGGGGATTTACGAGAGACCTTTCCAGGCGGCACGGCTGCCGGGCTACCGGTTGGAGATCGCTCCCCTGGCGAACCTCGTTCCCGACGACGGGTCCCAGGCTTTCGGCATCCTGACCCGGCTCACGCACCTCGAGCTGGATCGCTTGTATCTGGGACACGCCCGGGAGAAGCTCGGCGGAACCTATCTGCCCGAGGCGGTGCTGGTGTCCAACATCGAGAACAGGCTGATGCCGGCCCTTTGTTATATTTCCCATGACATGGAATGGTCGGACGCGGATCCGGCCTACGTGAACCGCATCGCGCGGCCCGCGAGGGAGTATGGCTTCCCGGCAGACTACGTGGAGTACATAGAGTCGTTCAAGCAGGAGGCTTTCGCGCTCTGAGCTCTCCGGGGATCTCCCGGAGCCCGCGATCACTTCGACGGAGTCCCTTCCATGCATCGGAGCCGGCTGGCCGGATTCATTATCGACACGCGGACCGACGACCTCGACCGGGCGGCCGGGTTCTGGTCGCGGGCCCTCGGCTATCCCGTCAAACCCTCCGACGACCCGGAAGATGCCGACTACGTGCTGCTCGATACGGGGCCGGAAGGTCTTCATGTCGAGCTGCAGCGCGTGCAGCACCCGAGCCGGGTGCACCTGGACATCGAGACGGATGATGTCGAGGCCGAGGTAACCCGGCTGGAGCGGCTGGGAGCGCGGCGGGTGCAGCAGGTGAGGACCTGGTGGGTGATGGAGGCGCCGAGCGGGCACCGGTTTTGCGTCGTGCGCGCCGAGAGTCCGGATTTCGAGGCGAAGGCCAATCGATGGGAATAGGCGTCGTCCACGGCAGCGGGTTCTGCAGGGAATGGTCCCGGGTACGTCCGGCGCGCCCGTCCTCGACCTTCGCCCGGTGTGTTCCCGACTCGGGGACGTCCTCGTTCCTCCGACCCGCTGCCGGGGTGTCCCGCCATCGGGACAGGGCGCCGGTCCGGCGAGGGATTCCTGCGCCGGGCGCCGGGCTCGGAGCCTCGGGAATTGCGGTTCCCGTTCCTGCGGAACTTCCTGGCCCGGGCCCGGTCTGAGCAACCGGTAGTATCATTTTCAGGCGAGTTCAGACCCGGCTCGCATTCTCTCTCCTACGTTGGGTCCCGGGCATCGCTGTTTGATGCCCTGTCTTTCCCTCTCCCGCAAGGGAGAGGGAACCCTTTCTTTTGTCGTACCGTGAGCTGGACTGACTTCAGGCGTCGCGGAGTCGTATCGCAAAGACCCGGCGCGGACGGCAGCCGTGCAGGGTCGGGGAGGGTTCTGGCAGCCCCCGGGACCGCGCTTTTCATATCGAGAAAAGAAGAAGTGCGCGCGTGCGTATTGGCGCGGACGCAACACGCATCGTGGCCGCATGCGGCGGCTCTCGAGCCGTGAGAAGGATCGGTGCCTCGGCAGAGGGTGCAGCTCACGGTCTTTGTGTGGGATTCCGCGCGCCTTATAATGGTGTCATGGAGAAGGGTCCATAAACTCACCACGAATAAAGGAGGGCACTCATGAAGTCTATTCGCAATCTCAAGCTCATCGGCGCCGTGCCGATCGTCGCGGGGCTGTTCGCGCTGGCGTCGAGTCCGGTGCTGGCACAGGACAAGATCACCCTGGGCGCCGCGGTGTCGGAAACCGGTAAGTACTCCACCAACGGCAAGAATACCGAGGACGGTTACAACCTGGCGGTGAAGCGGGTCAACGACATGGGCGGCGTGGACGTCGGCGGCAAGAAGTACATGCTGGAAGTGAAGTACTACGACGATGAATCCACCCCGGCGCGCGGCGCGGAGCTCGCCGAACGGCTGATCAGCCAGGACCACGTGCAGTTCATGCTTGGCCCATACTCGTCGGGATTGACCAAGGCCATCGCTCCGGTGACCGAGAAGCACATGATCCCGATGGTGGAAGGCAACGGCGCTTCGCGCTCCCTGTTCACCCAGGGCTACAAGTACCTGTTCGCGGTGCTGTCAACCTCCGAGCAGTACCTCTCCAGCGCCGTCGACCTGCGCGCGGAGATGGCCAAGGCGGATGGCAAGAAGCCATCGGACATGAAGATAGCGGGCGTGTTCGAGGACGACCCGTTCAGCCAGGACGTGCGGGCCGGCGTGATGGAGGACGCCAAGAAGTACGGGATGAAAATGGTCATCGACGACAAGCTGCCGCCCGAGCTGAACGACATGTCCGCCACACTGACCAAGGTCAAGGCGTTGAAGCCGGATATGCTGGTCGTTTCCGGCCACAGCAAGGGCGCGACGCTGGCTATCCGCCAGCTCTCCGAGATGAAGGTCTACGTGCCGATGCTGGCCATGACACATTGCGACTCCGCGCAGATCATCAAGAAGTTCGGCAAGGCGGCGGAGTACACCCTGTGCGCGTCGCAGTGGGCGCCGTCGCTGAGCTACAAGGACAAGTGGTTCGGTACCGCCGAGGACTTCGCCAAGGACTTCAAGGCCGCCTACAACTACGATCCACCGTACCAGGCCGCGGAATCTGCAGCCTCCGTGCTGGTTTATGTCGACGCGATCCAGCGCGCCGGCTCCCTCGACCGGGACAAGGTGCGCGATGCCCTCGCGGCCACCGACATGCAGACCTTCTACGGGAACATCAAGTTCTCGAAGGAGGGCAACAACACCGCCAAGCCGATGGTGTTGTTCCAGGTACAGGACGGCCAATACAAGGTAGTCGCTCCGACCAAGTGGGCGAGCGCGAAGCTGCGCTATCCGACCCCGCCGTGGTCGGAACGTCAGTGAGCGGCTGATCCGCGCGAGCGGTTCACCGTAAGCGATCCCGCCGCCGGGAGCCGGGAGTGCAGAACCTCGACCTGCTCATCCAGGTGCCGCAGCTATCGCTGCAACTTGTGATTGACGGGGTTCTCATCGGTGCCCTGTTCGCCCTGGCCGCCTACGGGATGGCCCTGGTGTGGGGCGTGATGAACGTCATCAACGTCGTTCAAGGTGAGTTCGTCATTCTCGGCGGCTACGTCGCGGTCTACACCGCCCAGGCCGGGCTCCCGCCCCTGGTGGGCATCCCGGCTGCGGCGGTGGTCTTGTTCATCATCGGCTACATCCTCTACCGGCTGGTCATCTTCCGGCTGATCGATCGCGACCTGTTCATCTCGCTGTTGGCGACCTTCGGACTGTCCATCCTCCTCCAGCAGCTCATGAACCAGCTTTTCGGCGCCGACGTGCGCATCCTGGAGGCGGGCTTCGGCTCGTGGTTCCTCATGGGGGGCATCGTGACGGTGTCGAAGATCAAGGTGGTGGCCTTCTTCCTCACCGTGATCATCGCCGTGGTGCTGGTGTTGTTCATGCGCCGCTCGCGCCTCGGCCAGGCGATCCGCGCCACCGCCCAGAATGCCCGGGCAGCCCGCATCCTCGGGGTCGACGTCGACCATGTGTACGCCACCACCTATGCCATCAACGCCGCCATCTGCGGGGCGGCCGGCGCCCTGGTGGTGATGAGTCTCACCATCCATCCCTACCAGGGCCTGATCTACACGGTGCGCGCCTTCACGATCGTGGTGATCGCCGGGCTCGGCAATATCGCGGGAGTGATCGCCGCGGCCTTTGGCCTGGGCGCGGCGGAGCAGTTCGCCGGCTTCATCCTGGGGGCACAGTACCAGGTGGCTTTCGTCTACCTGCTACTGGTCTTCATCCTCGTGGGCCGGAGCCTGTTGCTCCAGCGCCAGCGCAAGGCCCTGAGGTAGGGATGAGCAGGCAGCTCTGGACTTATCTCGTCATCGGCGTGCTCGGGGTCGGGGTGCCGCTCGTGGCCACCGGCTTCCACGCCCAGCTCGCCCTGCTGTGGATCATGGTGACCATTGCCCTGGGTTGGGACGTGATGGGCGGGCAAATGGGGTACAACTCCTTCGGCAATATCACCTTCTTTGGTATAGGGATGTACACCACCGCCGTGCTGCAGGTGGGACTGTTCTACAACGTCGGTGACTACACCCAGGCCCAGGGTGCGGCGGGCTTCGATCTGAGCTATGTGCAATATTTCGTGGGTCTGGCCGCCGGCCTGGTGCTGGCCGGTGTGATCGCGTCCCTCGTCGCCGCCGCCGTGGGGTCCGGCATGCTGGGCCTGCGCGGGCATTACTTCGCCATCGGCACCCTCGGGCTCGGCTTCGCCTTCGGTGAGCTGTTCGCGGGTTGGGACTGGGTCGGTGCGGGGTCGGGGATGGTCACGCCGCTGTTCCCCGGGGGACTGGAGTTCCGCTCGCTGCTGTTTTATTACCTCGCCTTCCTGCTGGCGGTGGCCTGCTTCTTCACCCTGAAGCGGCTGTACGCCACCCGCTTCGGGCTCGCCATCAACGCCATCCGCGACGACGAGGACAAGGCCGAGGCCATGGGCCTGCACACCACGCGCTACAAGACCGTCGCCTGGACCATCTCTGCGTTCTTCACCGGCATCGCCGGCGGCATAGTCGGCAACATTGCAGGCTTCATCGACCCGCGCGACGTGGCTTTCTCCGGGGCCACCTACGGCGTGTGGATGATTCTCATGGCGATTCTCGGCGGCAAGGGCACGATCTGGGGACCGGTAATCGGCGCCGCCATCTTCCAGTTTGCCCAGGAGCTGTTCTGGACCTATCTGCTGGGTTGGCAGCGCGTCGCGCTGGGGCTGCTGATCGTGTTGATCGTGGTGTTCTTCCCTTCCGGCATCATCGGCTGGCTGCGTGAGCGCTTTCCCGATCGCTTCGGCATGAAGGTGGAGAACGCTCCCGGAGGCGGCTGATGGCGCTGCTCGAAGTCCAGGGGGTCAGCAAGTCTTTCGGCGGCGTGCAGGCGAACGCCGATGTCTCCATCCGGGTGGAAGCCGGTACCATCATCGGCCTGATCGGACCCAACGGCTCGGGCAAGACCACGCTGTTCAACTCCATCGTCGGTCATCACCCCATCGACGGCGGGGAGATCTACTTCGACAGCAAGCCGATCTCGAAGCTCAGGACCTCGGCCATCGCGAGACTCGGTCTGCTGCGCACCTTCCAGCAGACGCGCATCTACGGCGGCATGAGCTGCCTTCAGAACATGCTGATCAGCGAGCCTCACCGCAGCGACAAGCTGTTGGAAATATTCCGCCGCCACGAGCGGGAGATCTACGAGCGGGCCGAGGCGCTGTTGGAGTTCGTGGGGCTGTACGGGAAGCGCAGGCTGCTGGCCGGCGACCTGTCTTTCGGTCAGCAGAAGCTGCTGGAGTTCGCGATGGCGTTGATGAACGAGCCCGTCATGCTGCTCCTGGACGAGCCCACGGCCGGCATCAATCCCACCTTGATCAACGGCCTGATCGACCGCCTGCGGCGGGCCAATGCCGAGCGCGGCGTGACCCTGCTGGTGATCGAGCACAACATGCGGGTAATGATGAACCTCGCCGAGCGCATCTACTGCCTGTCCCATGGCCGCGTACTGGCCGAGGGAACGCCTGACAAGATCCGCGACGACCCCGAGGTCGTCGACGCCTACCTCGGGGGCCACTGACGATGACGATCCGAGGCCACGGTGACGGAACGGTCGATACGGTATTGAGCGTGGATGCCGTCGCCAGCGAGGCGGCGGCGCTCATAGAGAACAAGCCCGGGGTAGAGGATCTCGACAAGCTGGTGGACGGCGAGCCCCTGGTGCGCCTGGAGGCTGTCGAGGCCGGCTACGGACGCATGCAGATACTGCACGGCGTGGATCTGCGGGTGGGCGCGGGCCAGGCCTTGTGCCTGATCGGCCCGAACGGCGCGGGCAAGTCCACGGTGCTGCATACCATCTATGGATTCACGAAGGTTTACGGTGGCAGGGTGTTTGCCGGCGACACCGACATCACCGCCTTGAGCCCCACCCAGAAACTGAAGCGGGTGGGGATCGCCTACGTACTGCAGGACAACTCCGTCTTCCCGGACATGACGGTCGAGGAGAACCTGCTCATGGGCGGCTACCTGCTGCCCAGCCGGGACGAGGCCCGGGCCGCCACCGAGCGCGTCCTGGAAAGCTATCCGCGGCTGAAGGAACGGCGCCGCGAGAGGGCCGGGGTGTTGTCGGGCGGCGAGCGCCGGATCCTGGAGATTTCCCGGGCGCTGATCATGGAGCCCGGGGTGCTGCTGATTGACGAGCCCTCGATCGGCCTCGAGCCACGCTACATCGACATGGTGTTCGAGCTGCTCGAGGAGCTGAAGACCGACGCCGGCAAGACCATCATCATGGTGGAGCAGAACGCCAAGAAAGGGCTGCAGTTCGCCGACATCGGCTACGTGCTGGTCTCCGGCGAGCTGGCCATGGCCGGCACCGGCGAGAGCGTGCTCAATGACCCGTCCGTGGGCCGCCTGTTCCTCGGCGGCTGAGCCCTTCGCCGTGGCGCCGTGCGGTGGCGCCTCGAAGTCCGGCGCTCGGCTCGTCGATGGAATTTGCGGGCGCTTAAGTTCAGATATGCTCTCGCCAAGACGCCAAGAACGCCAAGAAATGAATTAGCTTGATTCCGCCGAGCCCATCTGGAGTGTGGGAAGGCAGCGCTCTATAAACAGCAGCCGTTCGACACTTTCCCGCTGACTGCCGGTCAGGGCACTCCACGGATTCCGGCGAAGCTGATTATCTCTCCCCTTGGCGTGCTTGGCGTCTTGGCGAGAGCACAAAACAACGTCACTCTTCCTGCACGCGGACGGCGTCACTCGTTGAAGCGACGGTGCAGCAGGTAGTCCAGCGAGACGCGGCCGGGGCCGCGTATGGCCAGGAAGGCGAGCAGGAAGACCCACAAGGCGCGCTGGTCGAGTATCGTCGAATCCGAAAGATGGTCGAAGTATGCGCCGATAGCCTGGGGGCCCGCTTTCAGGAAGAAGATGTCCACGTAGCTCTGGACGAAGACGAAGACGATCATTCCGAGCGAGGCGAGACGCGTGAACAGACCGAGCACGATCAGAACGGGCAGGAGGAGCTCGCTGTACGCGCCGAGGTAGACGATGATGTGGTAGGGAAAGAACGGGATCTGGGAAGCGTCGTAGGAGTAATGCTCCACGACCGTCGGCAGGATCTGGAAATAGGCATTGTCGCTGACCGTGAAAACGCCTGGAAATCCGTGCCCGAATTTCTTCGAAGAGGAGTTCAGGAAATACACGAGCAGCACGGCGGCGAAGACCAGCCTCGCCAGCAAGCCGGGAAACCAACTGTCCAGTCGTTCCTGTACGGTCTCGAAGATCCTGTCGTGCAACGCGACGATTTTCGTAATCATGTTTCTTGTTCTTCCGGCAGGTTGACGTCGACAACCGCGCCGATCCGAAAGATCAGTTCGAGCGCGGTTGCCAGATCGAAGTCCTCGACCTCGTCCATGGCCTGCTGCGCGGCGCTGCCGAGGCAAACACCGCGCTCGAGCGCGGCCAGGAATACGCTGTCGCCCGGAGGCAGGGTACGGACCTCCACGTGCAGCCCGGGCCTGAGGATGGCGGCCCGTTCCGGGCGACTCATGTCCACTTCGCCGGCGCTGTCGGGGGCGACGCCGGCGGACCAGAGAGACACCACCGGCCAGCGCGATCCGATCAGGCTGAGCGAGGGATGCAGAGCCAGGGTCGTCGAGAGCAGAGCGGACTCCGGCGCGGCCGCGAGCCGCCCGATGCCCGCCGGCTCTGCGTCGCCCGCGTGCAGGGCCTTCATGCGGGCCCACTCCAGGCGGGCCACGTCGCCGAGGTACGGCACGCCGGCCGCGGACGGGAAGGCATCCAGGAAATCCCCGAAGGTCTCGCCATAGAGCAGCAGCACCGGCTGCCGCGGTGGATGCGCATCGATATAAGCC
>JBAUWJ010000326.1:0-20671 GCA_049583715.1 Arenicellales bacterium
CGGGTAGTCTCGGCGCTGTAGGCGGCGTATTCACCGTACGCCTGTTCGTAGGCCAGCCACAGGCGGGACAGCTCCTGGAATGATTCCTGGTGCTCCCGGGTATAGCCCACGCCCGGCATGCGAAGGAGCTTGTCGATCTGTGCGAGGAACGAATCCCCGTCCGGGCGGCCGGCGCCGGCCTGGCCGGCTGCCGTTTCATGGCCGGCGAACCGGCGCCACAGGTCCAGTGTCGAACTCCCCAGGAGCGACTCGGCGGAGCTCAGGTATTGGGCCTGGTACTCATGCTGGACTTCCTGCAGACGGCCCGACAGCGCGTCGAGGTACTCGACAACCGCCTGTTGCCAGTCCGCGCCCTGATGGCCGACCAGGGCCTGACCCAGGTCAAAGAAAGCGCGGCTCTGCTCGGTAATCTTGGTGAGCGCCTCGGAGAACTGCCGTTGATACGCGCCTTCGTTGCTTTTTGTAAAATGGTCGAAAGCGGCCGTCCACGGATCGGTCCGGGCGTCGCCGGGGAACGAGGTCCAGGCGCGCAGCCACTGGTCCGTCCATTGCGAGTCTGTCATGACGCGGCCGCGGCCGTGCCGCTATGGTTCGTCTTTGGATCGCGGTTGTTTGTGCACTGCAACATGATACTCTAGAATGTCGTCGTCTTGTTGAATTCAATGGCCATGCCGCTACGCCGGTATGGCGGGAGACTGAGTAACTATGTCAGAAAATATCGTCATTGTCGCCGCGGCCCGCACCGCGATCGGAAACTTCGGTGGCGGCCTGTCGCAGTTGGCCGCCCACAAGCTGGGCGCGCAGGTGATCCAGGCGTTGCTGAAGCGCGCGAATCTGCAGCCGGAGCAGATCGATGAAGTCATTCTGGGCCAGGTGCTGGCGGCCGGCTGCGGCCAGAATCCGGCCCGGCAGGCGGCCATCGAGGCGGGCCTGCCCGACACCTGCCCGGCGATGACCATCAACAAGGTCTGCGGCAGCGGCTTGAAAGCCGTGGCCCTGGCCACCCAGGCCATCAAGTGCGGCGACGCCGACATCATCATCGCCGGCGGGCAGGAGAACATGAGCCTCGCGCCCCACGTGCTGCCCAACTCCCGTACGGGGCAGCGTATGGGTGACTGGAAGATGGTCGACAGCATGATCGTCGACGGCCTGTGGGATGCCTTCAACCACTACCACATGGGCAACACCGCCGAGAATATCGCGCGCAAGTATCATTTCGAGCGGGCGGCCCAGGATGAATTCGCCGCCGCCTCCCAGCGCAAGGCCGAAGCCGCCCAGAAGGCGGGCCGCTTCGACGAGGAGATCGTGCCGGTGGAGGTGCCGCAGCGCAAGGGCGATCCGCTGGTGGTCAACGTCGACGAGTTCCCACGCCACGGCACCACGGCGGAGGGCCTGGGCAAGCTCAAGCCGGCATTCGACAAGGAAGGCACCGTGACGGCCGGCAACGCCTCCGGCGTCAATGACGGCGCCGCCGCCGTGGTCGTGATGACCGAAACCATGGCGAAGGACCTCGGTTTGACACCGTTTGCCCGCGTTACCGCGTACAGCAGCGCGGGGGTCGACCCGGCCATCATGGGCACGGGGCCCATCCCGGCCTCCCGCAAGTGCCTGGAGAAGGCCGGCTGGACGGTGAAGGACCTGGATCTCATTGAATCCAATGAAGCTTTCGCTGCACAATCGATGTCCGTCAACTGCGACCTGGAGTGGGACACGTCCAAGGTCAACGTCAACGGGGGGGCCATCGCGCTCGGGCACCCCATCGGCGCATCGGGGGCGAGGATCCTGGTGACCCTGCTGCACGAGATGCGTCGCCGGGACGCCCGCAGGGGTCTGGCGACCCTGTGCATCGGCGGTGGCCAGGGCGTCGCTCTGGCGGTCGAGCGTTGAAGACCCGGAGGAGGTCCGTCGCAGTGTGAAAAAGGGGGCGGCGAGCGACGCGGCGCCCCGGCAATGATCCAAACCAAAGGAGACCAACGATGAGCAGACTGGCCGTAGTCACCGGGGGCACGCGTGGCATCGGTGAGGCGATTTCGGTCGCCCTGAAAGACGCCGGCTACAAGGTCGTGGCCAACTATGCCGGCAATGACCAGGCGGCCGCGGAATTCAAGGACCGCACGGGCATTTCGGTGTACAAGTTCGATGTCGGCGACTTCGAGGCTTCCCAGGCCGCGGTCGCCCGGATCGAGTCGGAGCACGGGCCCGTCGAGGTGCTGGTCAACAACGCCGGCATCACCCGCGACGCCACCATGCACAAGATGAATTTCCAGCAGTGGAACGATGTCATCCAGACCAACCTCAGCTCCTGCTTCAACATGTGCCATGCCGTGATCAAGGGCATGCGGGACCGGCAGTTCGGGCGCATCGTCAACATCGGCTCCATCAACGGCCAGGCCGGTCAGTACGGCCAGGTGAACTACGCGGCCGCCAAGTCGGGCATCCACGGCTTCACCAAAGCCCTGGCCCAGGAGGGCGCGTCCAAGGGAATCACGGTGAACGCCATTGCGCCGGGCTACATCGCCACGGATATGGTGCGTGCGGTGCCGGAGAAGGTGCTCGAGAAGATCGTGGAGCGCATCCCCGTCGGGCGCCTCGGGGAGGCGCACGAGATCGCGCGCGGCGTGGTCTTTTTGGTATCCGACGACGCAGGCTTCATTACCGGATCCACGATCTCGATCAACGGCGGCCAGCACATGTATTGACGCCGGCGTGCTATCGTGAGCCACTTCGATACAAACCGGTGGTGAATCCCTTGTCTCCGAAACCCCGCATCATCAAGAAATATCCGAACCGGCGGCTCTACGACACGGAGCAGAGCCGGTATATCACGCTGGCGGACCTGCAGAAGCTCGCCGAGGCGGGGGAGGAGTTCGAAGTGAAGGATGCCAGCTCGGGCGAGGACATCACGCGCATGATCCTGCTGCAGATCATCGCGGAGCAGGAGAGCGGGGGCAATCCGGTGTTCACCACGGATATCCTCACGCGCATCATCCGCTTCTACGGCGCATCCGTGCAGAACGCGCTGACCAGCTATCTCGAGCAGAGCCTGAGCCTGTTCGAGCAGCAGCAGAAGACGTTCCAGGAGCAGGTTCGTGATGCGATGCAAAACAATCCCGTCAACGCCATGTCGGAGTTGACGCAGCGTAACCTCGAGATCTGGAAGGACATACAGAACCAGTTCTTCCAGGCGGCGACGGGACAAAGTCAGAAGAAAAACAAAGACAAAACAAACAGTTAGTACCCTGCTCGACGCATCCCCCGCACGTCGCGGCACCCCGCCGCGGTTCTCGGCAGTTGACAAGCCGATCAATCATGCACTATTTTTTTCGCACTGCATCAATGCAGTGCACAATAATAGATCGCATAAACATAAAGCCGAGGTAACCCATATGAATCTCAGAGTCGCTTTGGTTACAGGGGGGACAGGGGGCATCGGCACGGAGGTGTGCCGCGAGCTGTGTCGTCAGGGTCGAGTCGTCGTGGCCGGCCACCTGCCCAGTGAATCCGAGCAGGCCCGGGTCTGGCTCGACACCATGCGCAACGAAGGCTGCGAAGCGCACACCGTTTCAGGAGATGTATCGGAGTTCGCGTCCTGTCAGGCGATGGTCCGGGAAGTCGAGGAGCGCTTCGGGCCCATCGAGATCCTGGTGAACTGCGCCGGAATCACGCGGGACAAGACCCTGCGAAGAATGGCGCCCGAGAACTGGAAAGCCGTCATCAACACCAATCTGGACAGTGTCTTCAACGTCACCCGCAACGTCGTGGACGGCATGATCGAGCGGGGCTTCGGCCGGGTAGTCAATATCTCGTCGGTGAACGGCCAGAAGGGTCAGTTCGGGCAGACCAACTACTCCGCCGCCAAGGCAGGCGTTCACGGCTTCACCATGGCGCTGGCCCAGGAAGTCGCGGCCAAAGGGGTCACCGTCAATACCATCTCTCCGGGCTACGTCGCCACCCGCATGACCGCGGCCATGCCCGAGGAGATCCAGGACCAGATCGTGGCCACCATCCCCATGAGGCGCATGGCGCACCCCTCGGAAATCGCCCAGGCAGTGGGCTTTCTGTGCGACGACCGGACGGCCTACATCACCGGGGCCAATCTGCCCGTCAACGGTGGCATGTACATGTCCTGAGCCGGTCATTAGGAATTTCAATACTGATACTTAAAACATTTTATCGTTTCAAGGCTTGACGGATCTCCTCCCAACCCCTATGCTGCACTGCATCAATTGGTGCAATGCAGCATGCGCCAAGGGACATCAACCTAACCCAAGATTTCGAGGTGATTCGACCATGCAAGCGGATTTCGTAAATACATTCAACGACTTTGGCAAGAACGCCGTGGAAGCGGCGAAGACCCTGGGTGAGATCAACAGCAAGCTCGCCGAACAGATGATCGAGCGCCATCTGGCCGCCGTGAACCTGTGCGTCGAGAGCGGCGTCAGCCAGGTCAAGCTGGCCCAGGAGACCAAGGACGTGAAGGAGTTCTGGTCCAAGCAGGCCGCCCTGACCGACGAGTACGCCGGCAAGGCGATGGACCTGGCCAGGAAGAACGTCGAGCTGGCCCAGAAGGCCGGCGAGCAGTACAAGGCCTGGATGGAGAAGGGCTTTGCCCAGGCCAACAAGGCGGCCGGCGAGGCCACCAAGAAGGTCGAGGCCTCTGCGAAGAAGGCAGCCGCCGCCTAGGACCGAGTGCCCTCTGGTGCGCTTCGGCGCTACCACAAACCCGCACCTCCTTCGGGGGGTGCGGGTTTTTTATTGCCCCCTTCATTGCCCCGGTTTGAATGCTTTCACGCAAGGCTACAGAGCGCCACCTTAAAGAGCAGACCGCCGTTTTGACTCGGGAAGGGTGCGGAGGGCATCGTTAGTGGAAGCGGCTGGATACCATGCATACCGCGAACTTCAGGTTCTACGAAGAGCTCAACGACTTCCTGCGCCCGGATCAGCGCAAACGGACATTGTCATACTCGTTCCGGGATCGCCCCGGCATCAAGGACGCGATCGAATCGCTGGGCGTGCCGCATACCGAGGTCGAGCTGATCATCGTGGACGGCCAGTCGGTCGGTTTCGACTACCGGCTCGCCGATGGTGACCGCGCCGCGGTCTATCCCGTGTTCGAAAGCCTGGACGTCTCCTCCCTGGTGCGCCTGCGCACGGCGCCGCTCAGGCGAACCGCCTTCGTGGTGGACGTCAACCTGGGCAGGCTGGCACGATATCTTCGGATGTGCGGCTTCGACACCGTCTACCGCAATGATTACCACGACCGGGACGTGGCCCGGATCAGCGCCCGGGACCACCGGATCGTGCTGACGCGGGACCGCCGCCTGCTGCACCACAAGACCATCACGCACGGCTACTGGGTCCGGGAGACGGACCCCCGCAAGCAGCTCGCCGAGGTGCTCGATCGCTTCGACCTGAAGGGCCGGGTCAGGCCTTTCCTGCGCTGTCTGGACTGCAACGGGACGGTGGGCCCGGTCGACAGGAAGGACATCGACGATCGGCTCGAGCCCCTGACCAGAAAGTATTACGACACTTTCTATCAATGCCCTTCCTGCGGGAAGGTCTACTGGGAAGGTTCGCACTTCGAGAACATGCTGCGCCGGTTCGATGCATTCCTGCATGTCGACGCGCGGAAAGGCCGGACCATTCCTACGGGTGGCTGAACGTATGAATATTACCGGAGACTCCCGCGGCCGCGCACCTTCACAAGGCGAGCCGGCTGCGAAACATGAAAAAGACCGCTCCCACCAGGCACAAGCCGGCCCACAGGTAGTCTAGCTTCAGCGGCTCTTTCATATAGAAGAGCGAGAACGGAACGAAGATGGACAGGGTGATGACCCTCCTGGATGACCTCGAGCTGGCCGAGGGTCAGCACCGTGTATCCGAAACGGTTCGCAGGCACCTGAAAGAGGTATTCGAGAATGCGATGCCCCAGCTCGCGAGAGCGGCGATCAGCCACGGCTGGTTGCCGAGGTTCTTGAGGTGCGCATACCAGGCAAAAGTCATGAAGACGTTGCTGCAGACGAGCAGGCACACCAAGGCCAGTACGGGTTTCATGAGAGTACCGTCGGATTTGTTGCCGGCCGGCCACGGGAATGGACGGGGCGCAACTGCGTGGAACGACCGATCTTGACGCCGGCCGGTCCGCGACGCACGGCGGCGGGCACGCACTGGCTCCTGTGCGCAGTGTTGCATGGAAGCTTGTCCCTCTTTGGACTAGAGTTAAGCAAGTGAGCAAGGTACCCCGGAATTTGGGGACGGTGGATCATGCATATCTTCTCGGAGGACGTCGTCTCGGACGTCGCTGCGGTAGCCTTTGACGGGCTGATCGCCCACGACGGATCCCTCATCACCGATGCCAATGAGCGAGCCGCGCGCATTTTTGGATTCGACACTGCCGAATCAATGGTCGGATTGCCCTACACGACGCTGCTGGCACCGAGCGCCCGGCGCTCGACGCAGATGCGCATCACCTCCGGCACCGAGGGTCGCTACAGCACGTTGTGCCGGCACAGCAACGGCAGCAACTTCGTTGCCGACATCAATACCAGGGAAATGACCTACAAGGGATCCAGGACGCGGCTCGTCGCGATTCGCCACAGTGCCAATGACGACAAGCCGATCGATGAGGCTTTGATCCACAGGTCCCTGGCACTCGACCAGACCGTCACGGCGCTCGCCACGACCATCGAGCAGCGCGATATGTTTACCGCCGGCCACCAGAGCAGGGTTTCGCAGCTCGGCATCCGGATCGCGCGGGCTCTCGACATGAGCGACCGGGAAATCACGACGATTCGTATCGCCGGCAACATCCACGACATCGGCAAGATCTCCATCCCCGCCGAAATTCTCATGAAACCGGGCAGATTGACCCACGAGGAATTCAACCTCATCAAGATCCATCCCTCGATGGGCTCTTCCATCGTCAAGACCGTGGACTTCGACGGCCCTGTTGGGCAGACCATATTGCAGCACCACGAACGCCTCGATGGGTCCGGCTATCCGAATGCAATCAAGGATCCCATTCCCGAGGCGCGGGTTATCGCCGCCGCCGATGTCTACGACGCGATGACATCGGACCGTCCCTACCGGGCCGGTATAGACCCCGCGCGAGCGCTCTCCCTCATGCACGAGGAGGAGACAGGGCGCCTCGATGCGAATGCCTTGGAGAAACTTGCATCCGTGGTGCTGCCCTCGCAGTCCCGCACCGCCAGGACGCGCCAGGTCGAGGGCCGCGCCGCTCCAGCAACGTTATAGTGACCGGCATCAGCCGCCGACGGCATGGGCGCCGACGGCGGCGACCTGCGCATCCTCGGTGGCCTTCGCCCCGGAAACACCTATCGCGCCTATGATGCGATCGTCCTCGAGCAGCAACAGGCCGCCTTCCAGGGCGGTCAAACCGGGGACGGAAAGCATGCGCAGGCCGACGCCACCCTCCGCCACGCCTTCCTCGAATATTCTGGTGGGCCGCTTGAATTTCACTGCCGTCTCGGCCTTGGCCTGCGCAATGGCGATGCTGCCGTATTGGGCATGATCCATCTTGTGGAGGCTCACCAGATGCCCGGTGCTGTCGACCACGGCGATTACCATGGCCCAATCATTGGCAAACGCTTCTTTCTCCGCCGCCTCCGTGACCCGCTTGGCGACGGCCAGCGAAATCGGCGGCCCGTATTGAACGACTTGCATCAAGCCTTCCTCCCGGACAAGTATCTCTACCGCTTGCAGTGCAGTCCCGATCGGAAGGTATTGTCGATGTCCGCCCGGGCCGCGAGGCTCCACCGCTCATGAATCACCGCGCGGCGAATTATACACACTGCGCTCACAGCGCCGGGCAGCGCGACACCCGCCGTCGCGGCGGCTCATGTCTTCAAGTGAGGGCGGCGCGCCTGGGTCGTCCGCACGGCTTCGACGAATTTGCCGGGATCGTCCGGCGACACGACCACGTGCGACCCGTCATCGAGGCACAGCTCTACCCGATTGGCGTGGTTGGTAACGAATACACGGAACAAACCCCAGTGGCGGTTCCAGAAGACACCGAACGTTCCGTAAATGCCCGTGACGCGAAATATTCCCATCGTGAACCCGGTTGGAGACGATGCCGGGAAGGCGGCGGATTCGATGCGATCCAGGTCGATTCGTCCCGGCCACAGCTTCCTCATGATCGTAATCCCCTGCTTATCGACCCCGAATCCCGTGGGATGAAGGAGATAGCAAAGCAAAAGGATGGCAGCGAACACCAGCGGAAAGAGAAGTATGCCGCGATGGTGAAAGGTCGCGGAAAAGATGATACCCAGCATTACGGGAATGGCGATCCCGACGCCGTAGCCCACGACGAGGGTACTCAGCCGCTCGCGGGTCCCGAGGGTGGCCGGAAACAGCGATGCTCTTGTTTCATCGGACATAGGTTGATAACGGATCCGGAGTCAGGGCCGAATCCTTTCGGGACCGGCGGGGGGAGACAGCGGGGAATTCGAGCGGCACACACGGCGTGCCGGCATGCCGCCGGGCCGCGCCTCGCGGCGCGGCCCGGCGAACACTGTCGCTGCACCGTCGCTACATCGAGGACGCGCCCTCGCGATGCTTGACGGCAAACTCTTCCTCCGGAGAGTAGACGAGCGTCGTCCGCCCGTAGGCCCCGAAGTACACGATCGCAATGACATACCAGATCGCCACGCCGATGATGCCCTGCCGATACAGGGGATCGGTGAACTGGAAGCCGATGGTGATAATGGCGATGATCACCGTCAGGGTGGCGCCGAGCGTGCCGAACGGGCTCCGGAAGGGACGCTCGATGTTCGGGAATCTGCTGCGCAGGCGCAGGAACGTCAGGCCCTGAAGCAGATACGAGAACATCGCGCCGAACACGGCCATGTTGAGCAGCGTGCCGCCGATATACGTGCCGGCCGCTTCGCCGCCCTGGCTGTACCAGATCACCAGCATCACGACGAAACCGACCAGCGAGCCCGCCAGCAGGGCAATGTTCGGCGTCTTGTGCTCACCGTGGGTGACAGACAGGAAATGCGGGAAATAGCCGGCCCGGCTGAGGGAGTAGATCTGCCGGCCGTAGGCGTAGATGATGGAGTGAAAGCTGGCCACCAGCCCGGCCACCGCGAACAGCGCCAGGATCTTGGCCCAACCCGTGCCGTAGATCGCCCTGAACCCGTCCAGGATCGGTTCGCCCGATGTTCCATAAGCAAAGGAGCCGTCGGGCAGTGCCGGGTTGATGATCAGCACCAGGAAGCCGGTGGCAAGCAGCGTGAACATGCCGAGCATGATGCCCTTGGGCATATCGCGCTTCGGATCGACCGACTCCTCGGCCGACAACGGCAGTTCCTCGATGGCCAGGAACAGCCACACTGCGAACGGCATGGCGGCGAAAACACCGTGCAGGCCGAACGGCAGGAACGGGCCGTTGCCATTCGGAAGCGCCACGGCCTTGCCGTCGGGTCCCACGCCGATGTTCATGGCGTGCTGGGCGAAGTTGAACTCGCCGGAGAAAATGGCGCTGAGGAAGAAGAACACCAAAATCGCAAGCGCGATCAGGGTGACGACTACGGTTACCTTGAACGACAACGCCACCCCGCGCACGTTGAGACCCACGAAGATGATGTACCCCAGCAGCCACCACAACGGCTGGTACGCATCCGGGGTGCCTGTGATGGCGCTCATGTAGGTGCCGATGAAATACACCACCACCGCGGGCGTGAGCACGTACTCGATGTTCTCCGCGACGCCGGTGATGAACCCTCCCCAGGGGCCGAATGCCGTGCGCGCGAACGAGTACGCGCCGCCGGTATGCGGCAGGGCCGGGCTCATCTCCGCAATCGAGTAGGTCAGTCCCAGGTACATGATGGCGATGAGTATCGTGCCGACCAGCATGCCTCCCCAGCCGCCCACGGCGAAACCGAGGTTCCACCCGGAGAAGTCGCCTGAGATAACCGCACCCACCCCAAGCGCCCACAACGAAAAGACGCCCGCGTGCCGTTTCAGTCCCCTCTTCTCGAAATAGTCCTGGCCGGGAATGTGATAACTTACCCCGCCCTCGTGTCGTTTGTTTTCGTTAGCCATTGGTTTTGCCCCTCTTTCAAGCGCTTGATTGGCACTGTACGTGCCATCTTCTGCGGGTTGCGGTGTCGTCTCGTCCATGTCGGACACCAGTGGAGTTTTTCAGGCCTTCATTAGCCACTTCGCCCTCCTGGTTCATTGTCGACCGTCGGTTGCACGCAACACGCGCCAACCGGCACAGCCGGCAGATCATGCCGGGCGCCCTGGAACTTCGGTGCAGCGGAGTGTAGTCGTCGTGTTCCCGGGAGCGTGCTGATGGTCGCGTTCCTCGAGCTTGCGGCTAAGCCTGGTGCGGCCGACTCAGCCGCAATTATTAACGTTGTGGGTCAACGCCGGGGCAGGTTACACCCAAAGTAATGCAAAGACAATATTGAAGGAGGGTGCATAAGTGATTGTTCTGTCACAAGATAACCCTCGCATTCTTTTTGTTATGTCGCTTTTTGCACGCTGCCTTGTCCAGAACTTACATGCTCGTCCCTTGCCTGCGGATCCGCAGGCACTCGACCAAGCCGTGTTGAACGAGCACGTCGTGTTGACCCGGGCGAACTTCGCACCCGGAGCCAATGTCTCAGGATAGACACACGGGGAAGCGGGCGGCAGGCGGCGTCGCGCAGCAAGTGTACCGCCGCCGGGGCGCTGTCGGACCGGTGCTATAATGCCGATCGGGATGAGCACTCGCACTTGCAGGTGTCCACAAGGACACGCGCGGCGATGATGCGACAATAGCTCGATACGTGTCAGTGGGTGTCCGCCGGGTCCGGACCGTCGCCACGGAGTCAACGAAGGCGTCGTCGAACCCGTTCTACATGACCACGAGGAGGCCGGCAGTGCCAGAGCAAGAGAAGGCTGCAACCCCGAAGACACGATTGCTGCGCGAGGCGGTTCGATGATGGAAACAGTCGCTTCGTTCGAGATCCCCTACCGCCAATACCTGAACGCCCGGGGTGAAGTCGTCGACACCCTGCCCGCTTTTGCCGAGGATCCGGGTGTCCTGCACGAGCTCTACCGCTCCATGGTGCTGACCCGCACCTTCGATAAGCGGGCCATCGCCCTGCAGCGTACCGGACAGCTCGGCACCTACGCTTCCTCGCTGGGCCAGGAGGCCGCGTATACGGGCATCGGCTATGCGATGCGTCCCGAGGACGTGCTGGCACCGAGCTACCGTGAGCACGGCACCTGTTTCATCCGCGGCGTGCCCATGAGCGATATCCTGCTGTACTGGGGCGGCGACGAACGCGGCATGGCATTCGAGAAACCGGCTCATGATTTTCCGGTATCGGTACCCATCGCGACCCATGTTCTGCACGCCGCCGGAGCGGCCTACGCCTTCAAGTACCGCGGCGAGCCGCGCGTGGCGGTCTCGGTTTGCGGCGACGGGGCCACCTCCAAGGGTGACTTCTACGAGGCCATCAATGTCGCCGGCGTGTGGGACCTGCCCTGCGTGTTCGCGGTGGTCAACAACCAATGGGCCATATCCGTGCCGCGATCGAAGCAGTCGAAAGCCCGGACCCTCGCGCAGAAAGCCGTCGCGGCCGGCATTCCGGGAGAACAGGTTGACGGCAACGACGTGATCGCGGTGAAGGACCGTTTCGAGGCGGCCGTGACGCGGGCGCGCGAGGGCGGCGGCCCGACCCTTATCGAGGCCGTAACCTACCGCTGGCATGACCACACCACCGCAGACGACGCCAGCCGCTATCGCAGCCGCGAGGAAGTGGAGGCCGAGGAAAAGAAAGACCCCGTCGAGCGGCTGAAGCACTACATGGTCAGCCAGGGCTGTTGGGACGAGGGGCGCGAAACCGGGCTTGCGGACGAGTGCAAGAGCGAGGTGGACGCGGCCGTGGAGGAGTACCTGAATACGAGGCCGAGACCGCCGGAAACCATGTTCGACAATCTCTACGCCGCACTGCCGTCCATCTACCAGCCGCAACGCGAAGAGGTCGAGGCAAAGGGCACCCGGTCGGAGGGCAGCCGCGATGAGTAACCTCGCGATGGTCGAGGCGGTGAACGCGGCGCTCGCTCACGAGCTCGGCGCGGACGACGGCGTCGTCCTGCTCGGCGAGGACATCGGCGTAAACGGCGGCGTCTTCCGCGCCACGGTAGGCCTGCAGAAGCGTTTCGGCGAGCACCGGGTGCTCGATACGCCGCTCGCAGAGAACATGATTTGCGGGCTTGCCGTCGGCATGGCCGCCCAGGGTTTGAGGCCGGTGGCCGAGATCCAGTTCATGGGCTTCATCTACCCGGCCATCGATCACATCATCAGCCACGCCTCCCGCCTGCGCAACCGGACCTGCGGCCGCTTGAGCTGTCCCATGGTGCTGCGTGCGCCTTTCGGCGGCGGCATCCGCGCCCCGGAGCACCACTCCGAGAGCACCGAGGCGCTGTTCGCCCATATGCCCGGCGTGCGCGTGGTGATCCCCTCATCGCCGTCGCGGGCTTATGGGCTGCTTCTGGCCGCCATACGGGACCCCGACCCGGTGATCTTCCTCGAGCCCAAGCGGATGTACCGGCTGATGAAGCAGGAGGTCGAGGACAACGGCGAGGTCCTGCCGCTGGACGTGTGCTTCACCCTGCGCGACGGAACGGACATCACGCTGGTGTCCTGGGGCGCGTGCCTGCACGAGACCCTGCAGGCGGCGGACAAGCTGAAGGACGAATCCGGCGTTTCCTGCGAAGTCATCGACGTGGCCACCGTCAAGCCGCTCGACATGAGGACAATTCTCGATTCGGTGGAGCGGACCGGCCGCTGCGTGATCGTGCACGAGGCCGCCCGCACGGGCGGCGTCGGCGCGGAGATCGCAGCCCAGCTCGCCGAGAAGGGCCTGCTCAACCTGTTCGCGCCGGTCAGGCGGGTCACCGGCTACGACACCATCATGCCCCTGCTCAAGCTCGAGAGCTACTACCTGCCCGGCGTCGACCAGATCTGCCGGGCGGTGCGTGACACCATGGAGTTCGGATGATGACCAAGAGCGTATTCAAGCTCCCCGACCTCGGCGAAGGTCTGCCCGATGCCGAGATCGTCGAGTGGCACGTCGGTGAAGGAGACGCAGTGGAAAAGGATCAGGCCCTGGTTTCCGTGGAAACCGCCAAGGCCATCGTCGAGGTGCCGAGCCCTTATAAAGGGACCATCACCAAGTGCTACGGAGCCCCGGGCGATGTCATGAAAGTCGGGGAGCCGCTGGCGGAATTCGAGGCCGAGGGCGCGGCCGGGGAGGCACCAGCGGGAGCGCGCGCCGAAAAGCCGGCGGAAGAGCGCAAGGACGCCGGCTCCGTCGTCGGCGCGGTGGAAAGCGGCAACGAGGTGGTGAGGGAAGAGGCCACCGGCGCCGGTCAGCGGGCGGCCGGCGTCAGAGCCACGCCCGCCGTGCGCGCGCTGGCCAAGCGACTCGACGTGGAGCTCTCCACCGTGTCGCCCAGCGGTCCGGACGGCATGGTGACCGCCCAGGACGTGCAGCGCGTGGCCCGCATCCTCAAGGAAGTCGGGCCCATGGAGCAGCTTCGCGGCGTTCGCAAGCACATGGCCCGCACCATGACCCAGGCCCACGAAGAGGTTGCGTCGGCCACGGTCTGTGAAGACGCCGACGTCGACCACTGGGACGACCAGCAGAACGTGACGCTGCGTCTCATCCGCGCCATCATCGCCGGCCGCGAGGCTGAGCCGGGCCTCAATGCCTGGTACGACGGCCACGCCGTGGGCCGCCGGATATTGAAGAAGATCGACCTCGCCATCGCCGTGGACAGCGAGGAAGGGCTGTTCGTGCCCGTGCTGCGCGACATCGCGGGCCGCGACGACGCGAGTCTGCGGTCCGGGCTGGAGGCGATGAAGAAAGCCATACAGGCGCGCAACGTGCCGCCCGAGGAGATGCGCTCCTACTCCTTTACGTTGTCCAACTTCGGCACCATGGGCGGGCGGTACGCGAGTCCCGTGGTGGTGCCACCCACGGTGGCGATCCTCGGCGCCGGCGCCATCCGCCCCGCGGTGGTCCCCGTCGACGGGCGGCCGGCGGTGCACAGGATCCTGCCCCTGTCACTGACTTTCGACCACCGTTGCGTCACAGGCGGGGAGGCCACGCGCTTCCTGATGGCGGCGATCCACGACTTGCAGCGCTGACACCGATTGTCTCCCACGCTCTCCCACTTCCCTGTGGAATTCATTCCGACGGTGGTATTCGGGATGCCCCAGGCCTTTGTCGGGCTGAAGCCCGACCTACACCGGGCCCGGGTCAAAGTCCGCCTGTGGGTCGGAATTTATTCCGACATGAAACAATCGTCGGAATGAGTTCCGACCCACAGTGCGGTCTCACTCGTTTCCAACAGTGATATCGCCGACAACCGACCGAATGGCGCTGTAGTACGCATCGTCGACCCGCACCCAGCCGCGGACGGCCGTCGCTTGGAGCACTTTCGGAGGCAGCCGTTCGAGCAACCGGTACAGCTCCGGCACGGGCACATCGCACGCGTCGCGGTTGACCGCAATGGGCGGCGCGGGATACGGACCCAGTGCCTCCACCACACGTATCTTCCCGGACAGCGACGGGTCACGCCCCTTCTCCAGCAGCAGGACGTGAGAATCGATCGCCGCCGCATCCGCCTCCCCCGCCACGAGCCGCTTCAGCGACTCACGGTGGCTGCCGGTCCGGATGCGCTCGGCGAAGAAGTTCCAGCAAAGCCCCCGTACCGCAAGCTCGTGCTCCAAGGCACGAAATCCCGAGAAGGATACGCTCTCGTTGTAGGCGAAACGGCTGCCGGACAAGCCGGACAGCTCGAGCGCCCGGGAGCTCGAGGGCACCACGACCTCCGAGAAATACACCGGCATGTCCGCGACCCTGTCGTCTTCCACGAGCGGCGCCGCGACGGGCATGAAACGGTCCGGGGCTTCGTCACGCAGCATTGCGTAGGCGAGACCGCAGATCAGAGCGATCCCGGCACGTCCGGAACGGAAGTCGTCGAGCGTGGGCTCGCTCATCACGCGCACCTCGCTGTTGACCGACGACTGCAGCGCGCGGCGAATCTCCCGCGCCAGCGGATTCAGGTCCAGGGACAGGAGATTGGCGATCGCAAGCATGACTTCTACTACTCTACCTTACTTCGCGCGCACCGGCCGGAGGGACGCGGCAGAGGACCAAGATGTCTGGCTTTTCAGTGGAATATGCGGCTGAAGAGGATAGGCGTGCTCTCGCCAGGAATACCAGGAAGTCAATCAGCCTGTTCCAAGGGAATGGTTGACGGTTCGGATGATGCCGCGCTTCGCGAGCCCCTCGCCGCAACTGACGCCGGATTTGAACAAGTGACCCAGCCTCTTGCCGGCCACACGCAAGGACCTCAAGGAGCTTTCAGGACATACGTACGCCCCCGGCGAGGCACGGGCAGGTTCACGCACCAGTCGTCGGTCAGGCAGATATAAGCGCGCTTCTGTCTGGCGCCCAGGTTGGTCAGCCGCACCAGGGCACGGTCCCCCAGGCGCAGGCCTGACCACATCACCAGCGCGTCCTGTTTGTCCGGCACCTCGTAGTTCATGACCTTGCCGTGCTCCAGAAAGTCGCGGTAGGCCAGCATCTCGTCGTAGACCTGCTGGACGTCCTCCACTTCCTCCACTGCGTAGCGCTCGTAGCCCTTGCGCGCCGGGTTGAAGTCCTCCATTGCGTCGGCGCCGCGCAGCCAGATGTGGCGCAAAGCCTCGCGGTAAGCGGCACGACTCATCACCGGCACATGCCCCCCGGGATGGTCCGGCACCCAGCGCGCCACCCACACCACCGCGCCCGCGTGGCGCCCTTCCTGCCCGCGGTTGAAGGCGTCCGCCGAGACCTGGCGCAGCAGCAGGTGGGTGTAGAAGCGATCCACGTTCTCGCGGTTGATCGCCTCTCCCGGCGGCCACGCCGAGAGGAAGTAGGTGTCGATGCCATAGGCGATGGGATTCGTATCCGTGAAGGCCATGGGCGGGCTGGGCGGGTGAGGCCAATCGGTCCAGCTCAGCACCGGGTCGGCCCGGGACGACGCCGTGACCACCCAGTTGGTGACCGAGACGCCGGGGTACACCTGGCGAACCGGTTCTGCGACATACCGTGACAGGTGCCGCAGCCACTTGGTGCGACGGTAGTCCTGATAGTGCTGATCGCTTGCCAGCGTTCCGGGCGGGAGACGCGAGGCGGCGGTGGACGCTTTCAATGCCGGGTAGTCGTCACGCAGCAACGCACCTTCGTAGTCCAGCCACACGGCATCGACATTGATCCCCCGGGACTTGTATTGCTGCAACTGCCGGCGGATCGACACGCCGCTCTCCCGCCAGCCCGAAAGGCGGGTCGGGTCCGGCAGGTTTCGCCAGTCGTCCGGCACCCGGGCCCCAGCGGGAAACTGCAGCCGCCAGCTCCGCCCGGCGCCGACCGTGCTGTAAGGCCACGCTCCGCCGGCTCCTTCCATCAGAATGACCGGCGCTCCCGCCGCGGCCAGGGCCCGCGCCGCCTCCACGTCCGGGCTGGTCAGTCTCAGGTGCTGCACGATACCGCGGTCCATCAACGCCCCGATCTGCCGCCGGCTGAGGGGCTGGAAGCCCACACCCTGCCACAGCACCAGCGGCCAGCGGCTGCCGCGAGCGTGCTTCAGTGGGGGCAGGCTTGTCAGGGCACGATACCACTCGACTTTCTCCGGTGCCGGCCCGGGGTACAGGGGCTCGGGCGGGACAGCCGTCCGCTGCATGAGCGCACAGCCCGAAAGCAACAGCGCGAGCAACGCCGCCGCGGACAGACATCGGCTAGGCAGGCGTGTCGATGTCAAGAGCGAGCAGGCGCTCGACGGCGCAATCCAGATCGGCCAGGCATTGTTCCACGGACACGTCCCGCTGCAGCCTTGCCGCTTGCTCCAATGCCCGGGCGCACCGGGCCAGCTCCCCGGCCGCGACGTAGCCGGCGGAGCCTGCCAGCTTGTGGGCGTGCTGCCGGACGTTCGCATAGTCGCCCGCCCGCAACGACCCCCGCATCCGCGGCAGCGCGTCCCGGCATTGCCTGCGAAGCGCATCGACGCCCCGCCGCCACAGGCCCTCGTTGTTTGCCGCGAGAGCGAGGCCCTGCCCCCGGTCCAGGACCTCCCCGCCTTTGACCGCGGGCAGCGCGCCACCAACGCCGGCACTACCTTTGGCGTCACGGCCGGGGAAGACATCCGACAGCAGAGCGACCAAGGATTCCTCCTTCACCGGCTTGGCGAGGAAATGATCGAGGCCCTGGCCGGTGAAACGGGCGCCGCCGTGTCCTATCACGTCCGCGGACACCGCCACGAACGGAATCTGCCGGTATCGCGGAAGCTGCGCGCGCAGCCGGCGAGTGGTCTCGATACCGTCCATGTCCGCCATGTGAATGTCCATGAACACCACGTCGAAGGTCCGGTCCCGGCAGGCCGTCAACGCGGCGCCGCCGGAGGACGCGTCCCGTACTTGAAAGTCATACTGGTCGAGCACGGCACCAAGATACCAGCGGTTGATCTCGTTGTCGTCGATGATCAGCGCCGACAGTCCGGCCCCGTTGAACCGGTGGGACGAATCCTGAGCCTCTCCAGCCGTGGCGGCCCTGTTATCCGGCGCGAGGCCCAGCGGGATCTCGAACACGAACTCCGTGTATTCCCCCGGCCTGCTCTCGACCTGTATCCGACCACCCATGGCCTCCACCAGGTCCCTCGAAATGGTCAGCCCAAGCCCGGCACCTCCGTACTTGCGGTGCGGCGTGACATCGAGCTGCTGAAACGGCTCGAACAGCTTCGTCTGATCGGCTGGAGCAATGCCTATCCCGGTGTCGCGAACGCCGACTTCGATTGACACCCGCGAGGACGCCGCATCCCTGACGCGACTGGTAACCCGGACAGATCCGGCATCGGTGAACTTGATGGCATTGTTGACGAGGTTGGAGACCACCTGGCCGATCCGGGTACCGTCTCCCACCACCAGATCCGGGATCCCCTGATCGAAATCCACGGTCACCATCAGGCCCTTGCTCTCCCCCATCGGGCGCAGCAGCGCGACGGCGCTCCCGACCACGTCGCGAAAGTTGAAGATCTCGTTGTCTATGGAAAAGCCGCCCGCCTCTATCTTCGACAGGTCGAGGATATCGTTGATGATTTTCAACAGGTGCTTCGCGGACTCCTCGATGGGAACAAGGTACTCCTTCTGCCTGGGCGTCAGGCTGGTCTTCGCGAAGAGCGACAGAAAACCGAGGATCCCGTTGATAGGCGTGCGGATCTCATGGCTCATGTTCGCGAGGAAGGTGGACTTCGCTTCGTTGGCGGCCTCCGCTTCATGCCGTGCCGATTCGAGCTGCTTCTCGATCCGCCTCCGGGAGGTCGTGTCACGTGCGATCCCGTGGAATCCGCAGAGCTTCCCGTCACGGAACATCGGCCGCGAGCCGATCTCGAAGGTCTTGATCTCCCCCGAGGCGGCCGCGACGTCCAGCTCGAAGCTGACCCGCTTCTCCCCCGCGGCATGGCGTTTGTACATCTGCTTTGCCTTCCACAAGTCGTAAGGCGCCACGAGCTTCTCCCAAGTGAGGCTCTTGGCTTCCTCGACCGTATATCCCAGCATGTGCTCGACGGCCTTGTTACCCGCCACGAAATGCCCGGACAGATCTGTGGTGAATACGATGTCGGTAGCGTTCTCGAACAGATCCCGATAGGTTGCCGCCTGGGCCACGGACAGCGAGGCGTCGTCGCCGTCGGCCCGGTCCTGGTCTTCGAAACTGCGCAACAGACGGCGCGCACGTTCCGCCAGCCCGATCCCGACCAGAATGGCGAGCATCATGGAACACGCCGCAATAACGACGAATCGACCGAACGCACGAGTCGATTCGTTCGTCGACACGGCGAAGGCTACGACAATCAGAAGGGAGGCCACCAGAGTCAGCCACAAAGACAGACTCCTGATCCATTTACGATACATAAGCTGCTCCTTATCCTTGTGCAAAGGTGGACCCGGCTTTACCGGGCACACAAATTATGGCAAATTTGTTGCGTCGTTGCTCGCCCCTGGTGTCGGGCGACAGGAGATAACAACTCAAGAAGAGGACACACGCATGGAACCTGCAGGAGCAGGAGACGAGGAGACACGGGTCATGGTGGTGGACGACGACCCGATCATTCTGGGATTGTTGACCGCCGGTCTTGCCGAGGCCGGCTATCACGTGGATGCCTGCAGGGAAGCCAAGGGAGCGCTCGAGCGCTACGTCGATTCAACGCCCGACGTCGCGGTGCTGGACGTGGGGCTGCCGGACATGCCCGGCACGGATCTCGCCCGTGAGCTGCTGCGCGCCGAGTACCGGCCCATTCTCATTCTCTCCAACCACAATGACCTGGACATCGTCCGACAGGCAGTCACCTCCGGCGTGGTGGGTTACCTGGTCAAGCCTTTATCGGTCGAACAGCTCATTCCCAGCCTCGAAACCTCGCTGTGCCGGTACAGGGAGCGCCGCTTGCACGTCGCCTCTCATCTCGGCAGCGACGTCATATCCACCGCCCAGCTTGGCGAAGTCATGGATCGTCTTCCCTTTGCGCTGTTCATTGTGGACTCGCATCATCATCCTCTTTACCGCAATGCGAGGGCGCGCCGACTGCTGGACGATAGATCGCTTCACATTGATCCCGCGGGGCGCCTCCGCCCGCGCACCAACGGCACCGCGCTGGTGTCGGTCCTCAACCACGCCCTCGGAAGATCCGTCGCACCCCACTCGGGGGCGGTGTTGCTGGATGAGCGACCCGGGCAGCGCCTGCATGCCTGGGCTGCTCCGCTGGCGACCGGCCCGCAGCGCGACGGCGAGCGACTCGCGGCCGTTGCCGCCTTCGATGCCGGCCGCGATCCGGCCTACACCTTCGAGGCTCTCAGGACACTCTACGGCCTGACGCGAAAGGAAACCAAGCTGGTGAACGGGCTTCTCGCGGGGCTCTCTCTAAAGGAATACTGCGCCAGGAATTTCGTCACCACCAACACGGTGCGCACGCATTTGAAATCCATCCACCGAAAGACCGGCACCCATCGCCAGGCGGAGGTAGTTCGGCTGTTCTCGTCGATGTTCATGCCCGACGAGGGCTGATCCGGCACGTTTGATCGCCTCCACCCTCTGAGGGGGTGCGGAAGGCGCCCGCGGTGGTGGGCACGGGCGTGAGAACGGCCAGGACGGACCAGGGGGATCGCACGACGAGGTTCTTCCTCCACGCAGCGAAGACAAGGTGAACTATACCGGTCCGGCACGGTAAGATGGTCGAAACCTCGAGCAACAAGTATCTGTCATGAGTGAACCGCTGATTGCACAGAAGGGACCCTTCGTGGTGGAGCTGGAAGCGGGCACCTGCTGGTGGCGCCGTTGCGGGCGCTCCCGGTCGCAGCCGTTTTGCGACGGATCCCACAAAGTCACTGATCTCACGCCGGTGAAGTTCGAGCTGGACGGGCCGAAGAAGGTGGCGTTGTGCGGTTGCAAGCGCACCGGCAACCGGCCCTTCTGCGACGGCACGCACAAGGGGCTTTGATCGCGGTCCTCCTCGACCTCTTCCCGTGGGCGACATCCCAACGATCGTGCTGACCCCCGGGGAGCCCGCCGGCATCGGCGTGGATCTCACGGTGCTCGCGCCCTGGGCGGGCCTGGAC
>JBAUWJ010000327.1:0-1955 GCA_049583715.1 Arenicellales bacterium
GGATAGAGCACGCGTTGGCCGGCCACGTTGCGCTTGGGCTTGATGACGCAGGGGGACATCCAGCTGCCACGCGGTTGCTCGGGCGGTGAATCCAGTCCTGTCAGATTTCGGATGATCGCGCGACTACTATGCTTGTCGGTGAGTTCGACATATCTGTCCCGCCGCGGCATGGCGCAATCCCAACCTAGCGCCGCGATCGAGTCTTGGTTGTCGAGAACGAAGCGATTCAGGAACTCACTCGTCGGACACATCACGGGGTACAGTCCGCGTGTCGCCAAGCTGTGAGCAACGCGCTGCATCAGTTGCAAGCTCAGCGATGCATCCTCACGCTGAAACAAAACGTGCTGGTCCCACTGGGTCTCGAATATCGCGTCCGTGTCATGACGGGCGATGATGAAAAATGGTATGCCGACTGCGTGGAAATAGCGGCACAGTGCAACTACAGCGCGTTCGTTGTGGCCTGAGAATATGACGGGGCAAGGGGATAGCATTTATTTGATGCGCTGTTGGTTTTGTCGTCGCTCCCAACGCTCCAAGCAGCGTGAGATCGAGGTTAACGTCACAGGCGTTCCGATATCACCTCGCATAGGCGCTGCTGGTCTGCCATTGCCAGATCGGGGTAGATCGGCAGGCAGATGACCTGCTCAGCGATGGCTGTCGCCACTGGCAGATTGGCATGTTGCGCAGATTGAAGCCCGCGGTACATCGGGAATTCGGAGATCAGCGGATAGAAGTACCGACGCACATAGATGCCGTGCGCTCGTAGACGGTGGTAAAGCGCGTCGCGGCTGAGCGGGTACTCCGGCCCTATAAGGATCGGGAAATAAGCATGGTTATCGCGGGTCTGGTCGCCGCGCTCGACACACCGGACCCCTGGCACGTCCCTGAGGAGGGCGCGGTAGGTGCCGTCAATCTCGCGGCGACGAGCCAGCACCTCATCTATGCTCTTGAGCTGGAGCAGTCCCAATGCAGCGGCGAACTCGCTCATCTTGCCGTTGATGCCCGAAGCGACGACAGTAGTCTCGTTGACAAAGCCAAAGTTCTTGAGATGGTCTACATGCTGTTTGCTCTTGGCGTCGATGCAGACGATGGCACCGCCCTCGAATGTCGTAAAGACTTTAGTCGCATGGAAACTCAGGACCGACATGTCACCATGCGCGAGGATGCTGCGCCCCTTCATCTGAACGCCGAACGCATGTGCCGCGTCGTAGATCACCCTGAGGTTATAGTTATCCGCTATCGTCTGGATCGCCTCCACGTCGCAGGGATTGCCATAGCAATGCACCGGAAGGATGGCTGTGGTGTGCGGTGTAATAGCCGCCTCGATCTTCGCTGGATCCAGAGTGAGGGTGCGTGGATCGATGTCGGCGAAAACGGGTCTGATACTGTTCCAGAGGAGCGCATGTACGGTTGCTACGAATGAGTAAGGCGTGGTTATAACTTCCCCCGTGATGCGCAGGGCCTGAAGCGCGGTGACAAGCGCCAGGGTGCCATTCGCGAAGAGTGCAAGATGATTCACGCCCAGATATTCACAAAATGCCTTCTCCAATTCCTGATGAAATGGGCCTTTGTTGGTGAGAACCCGGCTATCCCAGATTCTTTGCAGGTAAGGGATAAAATCCTCGAGAGGAGGAAGATAGGGCCGAGTAACATAGATTGAATTGTCGGCCATTTGGACTTTTCTCTTTGCTCAGCGAGGGACCGTTCAGGACGGACCACCCGATATATTTCTTGGAGGGTAGCCCACCTTCGCGATCGCCGGGCGCACGATCTTTCCCCATTGGGTTAGGTCCGAAAACACTCGGAATGGCCTTAATCCCTGGATGCGCACGAGGGAAGTAGAAGTCTTGGCGTCGCGTACCGCAATCACGAAGGAATACTTACCCGCGTTAAGGTCTATCGTTCCAAGCGGAATTTCGACCTCGTGTTCCCCAGGTCCGAACGTGCACAACGTC
>JBAUWJ010000328.1:0-2334 GCA_049583715.1 Arenicellales bacterium
GCATAGCGCACGCCGAAACGTTCAATCGCCGCCGATTTGCGGACGAGATGCGACGTGTCTACTTTCGGGTCGCGAGCCGCGAACGAGCGGCGGCGTGATTCGATTTGGTTTTCGCGCCCGCGCCCTCGTCCTTTGACTCCCTTCTTGGCTGATTACTCAGACTCATTTCCAGGAGTCAAAAGTGCACGGAACCGCAGTGCTTCATTTACTCGTTGACGCGCTATCGGTTAATAACCTCTCCGGACGCCATGTACTTCTTGGCCATCTGCACGAGTTGGCGAAGAAAGTCTCTGGGCAGTACCGCCTGTCCTTGATCGTCAGTGAAGACAATAGTGACATCATCGAGGATAGACCCGATAACGTAGCTGTACTCGACGAGCGTCCTCCGAGCGACTGGCGACGTCGATTTGCATGGGCCCAGCTTAACGCGCACAGACTCTCGGGAAAGTATCAGATCGACTTGATCTTCAGCCCGTCCGGGATGCTTGGTCCAGGATGGGGGAGGCCGCAAATCGTCCTGGCCCAGAATCCATGGCCATTCGTGCGGGGACTTCATCGTGGTTCTCGTGAGCAATTGAAAGCCATGGCGCAGAGGCACGCCTTCCAGAACGCACAGCGTCGTGCGTTAACGATGGTATTTAATTCTCAGTTCATGAAGCAGCTCTACGAGCGCACTTTTGGACCTCCGCTCGCACACGCGGTCGCGTACCAAGGGGTCGACTGCAGGTTATTGACAGTCGGAGCACGCGCCGCTCCGATCGATTCGAGGAGGCCAACCATTCTGACGGTGTCTGTTATGGCACGGCATAAGAATGTGGAAGCGCTGGTCGCTGCTTTCGCGCGGGTGAGAAGCTCTGTCGCTGGAGCTCGGTTGGTGATTGCGGGACATTGGCCGGATACGAGTTATCGGCGGGAAATCGAGGCGCAGGTCGCTGGTTTGGCGCTCAAGGGCTCAGTGAGTTTCCTCGGGCACGTCGATCGCTCAAAGCTTCAGGAGTTGTACGCGGGTGCAAGGTTGTTTTGCATGTTCAGTCGCTGTGAGTCGTTTGGGATCCCGGCGATCGAGGCGCAGGCATTTGGAACACCGTCAGTAGTGTGCGAGGGCACTGCCGCGCCGGAGGTCGCTGGCGGCGGCGGATTCGTGGTGCCAGCGAATGATGTCGGCGCAGCCGCGGATGTGATGATCCGTATGTTGAACGACGATTCCGCGGCCGTAGAGGCATCGGCACGGGCTCGCCGTAACGCCGCCCGGTTTGAGTGGTCAAGAGTGAGCGAGCCGTTGGTTGGAGCTTTTCAGGCAATCGCCGAGCGGATTGATGCCACTTAGCCCGCCGTACGACCGGGTTCGTAGCTGGTGTATACGCAACCTGGCAAGACCGCAGGGCCCAGAGCCGTTTTCGCCCCAGCTTGACGGTCTTCGCTTTATCGCGATCATGGGGGTGGTTCTGTATCACCTCAAAGGCAACTTCGCATTCCAGCACCCGGGGCAGAACTTGGGGTGGGTGGGGCGTTTGTGGGGGGAAGGGGCGTTCGGCGTTCCTCTGTTCTTTGCGATAAGCGGATTCATCATCGCCCGGCCGTTCCTGAGGCACAAATCCGTATCCATCAAGCGGTACATGCTTCGGCGCCTTTCGCGCCTGGAACCTCCCTATTTCATCAATTTGATCTTCGTGTTTGCGTTGAAAGTGTGGATCCTGGGGATCGCTGCGTCCCAACTATGGCCACACCTGGTTGCCAGCATGGCCTACAGTCACAACATCTGGTACGGAGGGGAGAGCCTGGTTAACGGGGTTGCGTGGTCATTGGAAGTGGAGTGGCAGTTCTATGTGACTGCACCGTTGATCTTCGCTCTTACGATTCGCCCGCGTCCCCGGTGGTTCGTCATATGGATGCTGGTTGTACTGGGCGGTTTGATGCACTCTCTGTCGCCCATGTACAGCACCGAGGTAGTGTTGTCTCTGCTTCACTATTTCGGGTTTTTCATCGGCGGTGTGTGGGCCGCTGCGGTCATTGAGAATGGCTCTTTGAACTTGCATCCGATTGTCTACGACTTGATCTGGATTGGTACCAGCCTTGCAATGCTTCTGATTTTGACGGGGTCCATACATTTTGGAGACCTGCCGGGTGCGGGGCAGCCATACTCCTATATGCTCTTGCCGATGCTGAGTGGCTTCACGGTACTCGGGGCAATGAACGGGAAAGTAGCGCAGGCCGTGCTCGGATGGTGGCCGATATACATAATTGGGGGAATGTGTTACACCGTCTACTTGTATCACTTCTTCGTCATATCGGCGATGTCGCACGTGGTCGGTCTGGCGCCAAACTGGTTTGGAT
>JBAUWJ010000329.1:0-4047 GCA_049583715.1 Arenicellales bacterium
GCGGCACACTGGGCCGGTGCGACGTTCGCGGTTACCGAGATGCAGCCACCGCCCCCGCCGGCGTTATAGGGCACCGCGGTGGCGTCCTCGCCCGAAAGCCAGGAGAACGCCTTGCGGATGCGGATGCGCTCGCGGCCCGGTCGTGCCAGATCCGTCGTCGCGTCCTTCACCCCCACGATGCGGGGCAAACGCGACAGGCGCGCCATCGTGTCCACCTCGAGACCCACCACGCAGCGAGACGGGATATTGTAGAGAATGATCGGCAGCCTGCACGCCTCGTGCACCGCCTCGAAGTGTCGATACAGACCTTCCTGGCCGGGACGGTTGTAATAGCCCGCCACGTGAAGCAAGGCGTCGGCGCCGACGTGCTCCGCGTGCCGGCTGAAATCGATGGCCTCGGCGGTACTGTTCGAACCGGCACCCGCGATCACGGGAATGCGCCCGGCGACCGTCTTGACGGTGATCTCGACGACACGCTTGTGCTCCTCGTGACTGAGGGTAGGCGACTCGCCCGTCGTGCCGACCGCAAGGACTCCGTGGGTGCCGGCCTCGATCTGCCATTCGATGAGGCGGACGAGCGCATCCTCGTCCACCCGGTCGCCATCGAACGGCGTGATGAGCGCTGTGTAGGAACCTTTGAACATGAAACGTGCCTCCGTAAAACGGGGCCTGCCTGGAGGCGCGGGTGGTGCACAAACGAAAAACCCCCGGCGCCTGCTGGGCTCGGCCGAGGGTTGATGGAACAGCTTGCTTGGAACTGATCGTTACCCGGCGTCACCCCGCTCGCGGGCGCATTTGTCCAACGCCGGTTTGAGCAGTTTCGCGCGGAGCCGGACTGAGGCCAGGAGGGACATGCTGTCAAAAATCCGACGAGGACAATCGAAGGGCAATGCATGCACGCGTGGTGAATCCGAGCAAGCAAGCTCGCTCACGGCTTGTCGCTCCCACCGGACGGGACTAGAATCTTCTTGGACACCATTGGAGGCACGCGAGGTAGATGCCTTTATTCTGCAACCCGGGATCAACCCAAAGCGAGGTAGTCAAAGATGGAGCAGGAGCGAGAATCCAACGACGAGGCACTGGTGGAAGAACTGTCCGAGCAGCTCAAGGAATCGGAGACTTGTGACTTTCCGCCATCGGCCGGCACTTTCAGTATAAGTGGTGAATAGCCTCGAAGGGTGGATCGCGAGTCGAACGCGGCGAACCCGACAGAGTTCCGTCCCGACTTGTAGCCACCGCTCCGACAAGCCTACAATGGTTCTGTCAGAATCGGCGGCATGCAAAAGTCCAGCGGCGTGTCCGACCGACACGATCCGCACCTGATTTCAATCAATGCAAAACGAGGTGAACGATGGAGCATGAGCGAGAGTCCAACGACGAGGCACTGGTGGAAGAGCTGTCCGAGCAGCTCAGGGAGTCGGATGAATCCAGCTTTCCGCCGTCCGCCGGCAAGTTCGGTACCAGCGGTGAATAGCGGCGACGCATCGAAACAGGCCGCTGAGAGCGTGCTTTTAGAGGAGCTGGTCCGGCAGCTCGAAGAGGCGGACGATACGGCCTTTCCGCCCTCGGAGGATAAATCGGGGGTCACCGGCGGCGGCGAGTGAATGAAGCTCGTCCCTCAGGGGAACGAGCCACGCTGGCCGCAGGCGATCGCGATTGGTTGTGGTGCGGCACGGAGGCGATCGGGAGACGGCGTCGCAAAGCCGCTGCCGTCATGGCGGCGGTCGCGCGCGTTCTGGAGTCGGACCATCCGATCGGAGCAGCCGGGCAGCGGGCGATTACCGCGCTTCGGCAATTCGACGCGTTCCCCGCTGAAACAAGTAGCTGGCTGACGGGCGAACCCTACGCCTATCTCTGGGGACGCCTGGCCTACGAGCTGCTTGCCACGGTGCTTCGCCCCGGCTCAGCCGTGAAGGGGGCCGCCGAATACTACTGCCGCATCAAGCATCTCGAGCCGCGGCAAGCGCTGGTACGGCACCTTCTGGATGTCGAGCGTCTGTTGATCGCGGCCGCCGTGCTGGAAGGCGGCGACTTGGAGCTGGAAAAGCCTTTGGTGGCGACCGCACCATTCGCCCTTCCGGGAACGGCCTCGAGCCTCGAGGGCCAAGACCGGATCGTCATCCATGGGGTACGCTCCGGACGGCTCCAAACGGAAGGCGATGGCGAGACGATGTACCCGACCCTGGGATACGGCGGCGGCAGGTGGCGTATGCAGCCTGCGGTGTTCAACGTTCCCGTGAGTGGAATTCCCGAAGACGTTTGGACGGCCGGTGAGGCCTTTCAAGAGCGGCACGCAAGCTCGGTCGAGAGCGCCCTCGGTATCCTCGGCGGGCTGGGCAGCGGGATGCTCGATCAGATCCGGGAGGGCCTGCGTGTAATCGCTCTGAGGCCCGAGGGGGCTCCCGGGGACCTGACGAATATGAGTCACTGCGACCTGCCGGGCGCCATCTCCATATCCCCCTCCCCTCACCCCTACGAGCTCGCCAATATCATCTGGCACGAGTTTCTCCACAACCGCCTGTTCGCCCTGGAGGAAGAGGGACGGTTCCTGGACCAGTCGGCGCAGGCGAGCGACGATCGAATCTACTCCCCGTGGCGTACCGACTACCGCCCGATGCACGGCCTGCTGCATGCGGTTTACGTCTTCACCGGCGTGGGACGCTATTGGTTGTCGGTGGCGGGTGCGTCGGACACACCGCCGCCGGTGCGGGAGCTGGCAGGGACCCGCGTCCTGAGAGGGCTCTGCCAGGTTCGCATGGGGCTCGCGCTGCTGCGGCGCCACGCCCGGCTCACGGAGCACGGAGGCAGGCTGCTGCAGGCGCTGGAGCACGAGCATGAAGCGCTCTGGCGGTCGGCTTCCGAGGCCGGTCTACCGCCGGACCTGCCCCACATGACTTTCCGTCGCGGCACGCCTTTCGACGTAGAGACGCATGAGCAGACCGTCCGGGAACAGGTCAGGACCCACCTTCACCGGCATGCCCAGGCGGAACATGCGCGATACCTGGAGCCCCTCCTTTCTCGACCTTCATCGTCTTGAACCCGGATCGTCGATACCGTAAGCGGCCTTTCGCACCCTGTTGGGATTACCGTAGAAATTCAGGCCATCGTTGCTTCACAATCAACATCTTCGGGGCCGCGGCCGCCGTTTCAGTCGCTTCACGGACCTGAGGTCGGAACAGCATTTTCCGGCCGTTGTGCCCAATTTAACGTCCGGGTTTCGACAACTCGTGACGCCGACAAGCATCTGCACCGAATCAGCACTTATGCCAGGAGTCGAGAATGCCTTTTCTGAAAATCACCGAGCCTGAGGAAGCATCGGGCGCCGTCCGGGCGATGTATGACAAAGTCGCGCAGCAACACGGGTTCGTTCCCAACTGGGCCACGGCGTTCTCCCACCGACCCAAGGTTCTGGCGGCTTGGTCGGAGCTTCTCGGCTCCATCCGGGAGAACATGGACCCATGCCGGTACGAGCTTGCCACCCTCGCCGCCGCCCGCGCCCTGCGCAGCTCCTACTGCATGCTTGCGCACGGCAGTGTTCTGGCGCGTGACTTCTTTGATCCAGCGAAGGTTGCCGCCATAGCGGAGGACTTTCGTTCCGCGCAACTGCAGGATTCCGACGTCGCCGTCATGGAGTTCGCTGAAAAAGTGGTGCGGGATGCCGCCGCCATAACCCAGGCCGACGTCGACAAGCTGCATGAGCACGGTCTGTCGGACCGGGAGATATTCGACGTTGCGGCAGCGGCGGCGGCACGCTGCTTCCTCAGCAAGACTGTCGATGCCCTCGGCATTCAGGCCGACGGCAAATTCGCGAGTCTCGACGACGAGCTTCGCGGGCGGTTGACGATCGGACGTCCGATTGCCGGTGGAGAGCATCAACAGAGCTGACTCCCGCGGCCGATACAGACCCTGTGGGTCGGCCGGATCCCGCTCCCGGCGAATCTCCGGCACTTCCCACTTCCCTGTGGGTCGGCCGGATCCCGCTCCCGGCGAATCTCCGGCACTTCCCACTTCCCTGTGGGTCGGCCGGATCCCGCTCCCGGCGAATCT
>JBAUWJ010000330.1:0-3495 GCA_049583715.1 Arenicellales bacterium
AAGGACCTCCCGGCTGTTTCGGTAACCGAGGATACGGGCGAGCGCCGCATTGGCGTACACGGCTGTCTCGCCCTGGAAGATCAGGATTCCCTGCACTGAATTCTCGACCAGATCCTGGAATTGCCGCGCACTGGTCTGGAGGGAGCTCACCGTCCTGTGCTGCCGGGCGGCAGACCGGATCATCTCCGAGATCATGGCCCGCAGGCGCGGAGCGTAGGCAGCGGTTCTGATGATGTACCGGTCGACACCGTGCCTGGTGGCCTCGGCGGCCAGCCGCTCATCCGCCATCTCCAGCAGCAACAGCAAGAGACAGTCAGGCCGCCGGCGGCGCACACGATCAACCGTCTCGAGACAATTCACCGCATCTCCTGTGTCGGCGATGACACACAAATCGCAAGGCGTCTCGTCCGGCAGCGTATCGAGCTGCTCCTTAGAGGCGAGGAACAGTATATTCGGATGGCCGAGTTCGGCCCGCAGATGCCCGCTGATCTGGTTCCGAAACGCGGTGTCCTCGCCGATCAGCAGAATCTGGAGTGCTTCCCTCACGGAAGGCTGCCGCGTCTGCGCGCTCACAGTTTGAAGAGTCATCCTTCCTCAGCTCAGTAAATTGCGCGCCATGGATCGTCCGGCGACCCATTCTGACGCTTGCCAAAATGCCGAATTCCATCACGTACTTGCGCGACTCACGGAACGAAAGTCGCGCACGCCTCGCCACATTTGCTGGAAAGGCACCCCTACCGCCATTGATACAAGTCAAGTATGGCCGCGTTCCGCAGAATTGCCAGTTCCGGTTTCGCGATGTTTCCTTGCATGGGGCGGAGGCCTCCGCTCGCCATCCGGGTGACCCGACGCTGCAACGCGGACTCGATCATGAACCTCGGGGGGGCACTGGTTGATTCTGGTGGCCTCAAAGCCGTCCGCGATGATCCTGACCTGAAACAGTACTACGAGATCGACGTCGTGAACCATGATGTCCAGGATTGGAAGGATGTCCTCCTCATCCGAAAGATCGCCGACTACACGCCGCACGGGCAGGGGAAGGTTGTTCAACAATGTCGGTGTCACGAGTATCTGGTCTTCCTCCGTTGTCCGCGGCGATTCGTTGACGTCGAAGCGAGCCGTCGTCCGCCGGCTTCGAAGGCCCGCGGGTGAGAGCCTGTATCTCTTCAGAATTTTCGATCCCGCCCGTCGCGGTGATTCTTGACCTGTGTCAAGCGCCTCCTGCTCCCCGGGCGATAGCCTTGCGCCCGACACAACAGCGAAGGCCCGGCACGAATGAAAGCGCGCAACATACTCGTCCCCGTCGATGGATCGGATCACTCTTTCGACGCCCTGCAGATCGCCGTGCTCGTGGCGGAAAAGAACGGCGGCCGCGTGACGATGCTGCATGTGGTCCCGGGCGGCCCTCTGCCCGAAGCCCTCAAGGAATACGCATACGCCGAGCATATGGAGCCGTCGCCCTGGCTGTACGAAGACCAGGTTGCGGAGCGAATACTGGAGGCCGCCGCAGCGCGAGTCGACGGAACCACGGTGAACATCACCCGCCGTATCGAGAAGGGCGACCCCGCCACGAAGATCCTGGAATCGGCCGAATCGCTCGGCTGCGACCTGATCGTCATGGGCCATCGTGGCATTGGCGACGTGGAGAGCCTGCTGATGGGCAGCGTCTCCCACAAGGTGAATCACAAGGCGGCCTGCGGCGTGATCACGGTCAAGGACTAGCAGACTGTTGAAAAACAGCCTGCTAGTGCGGGACAGGGATGTCTCGCCGCGAATCAAGCACTCTAAGTGCTTGATTCGGCGTAGCCGAGTAGCGGACATGCGCCGTGCTCGGCGCGTTGAAAAAGGCCAGGATGGCGTTTTTCAACATGCTGGCGGCTCGTAAAGGAGGACACGCCAGCAGAATTTGCGGGCGCTCGAGTATGGATATACTCTCGCCAAGTCGCCGAGAGCTCAATCGGCCCGGTATTGCCTGACTCCCTGGCGTCTTGGCGCGAGCGCAAGAAGAGAGGCGTCGAATTTCCCTGCCGGGAACAGGCGGTTGAGCCCCGGGGATCGGCGAAGTACGCTTGTGCCTGCAACGCCGCCGAACATTATTCAGACTCCCGGAAACAGCTCACCATGACCACGCTCGATGTATCCCACGTTCGCTCCCACTATCCCGCTTTCGACCACCCCGAGACCTCGAGGTGGGCGTTCTTCGAGAACGCTGGCGGCTCCTACGTACCCCGCCAGGTCAGCGATCGCCTGCATCGCTTCTTTACGGAATACAAAGTCCAGCCTTACGGCTATTCCTACATGCAGCAGCTAGCGGGAGACGCCATGGATGCCGGCTACCGGACCATTGCGTCCATGATCAATGCCGACCCCGATGACATCACTCTCGGTCCGTCGACCACAATGAACCTTTACGTGCTCGCCCAGGCATTGAGACCCGGATTGGCCGCGGGCGACGAAATCATCGTCACCAACCAGGACCACGAGGCCAACATCGGCTGCTGGAGGCGGCTGGAGGAGTTCGGGGTGGTACTGCGGGAATGGCGCATCGACCCCGACAGCGGTGAGCTGAACGTCGACGACCTGGGCGGCCTGCTCAGCGACAGGACCAGGGTTCTTTGCTTCAGCCTGTGCTCGAATATTGTCGGCACCATGAACGACGTCGAGACCATCTGTGAAATGGCCCGCCCGGTCGGAGCGATAACGGTCGCCGACGGTGTCTCTTACGCGCCCCACCGGATGCCGGACGTCCGGAGCCTGGGACCGGATTTCGTCGTATTCAGTACCTACAAGACCTTCGCCACCCACCTCGGCGTGCTGTGGGGCCAGCCCGACCGCCTCGCCGCACTGGCTCCCCAGGGTCACTTCTTCAACGCCGACAAGCCCCGTTACCGGATGAACCCCGCGGGTCCGGCGCATGCCGAGATCGGTGCGCTGGCGGGGCTCGGCCAGTATCTCGAGGATTTGCACCGCCACCATTTCCCCGGCCGCGCGGACCGGTCTCCACGCGAGCGAACCGAGAACATGTACGCCTTGTTCGCCCGGCACGAAACCGAGCTCACCAACCGGCTCCTCGAGTTCGCGCGCGGTCGACGGGACCTTCGCATCGTCGGTCAAGCTTACGCCGAGAGCGACCGCCGCGCCGGCACGGTCGCGTTGATCCCGACCAGGCGCACACCGGAGCAATTGGCGCGGGGGCTGGCCGAAAAGCGGGTCGCCGCCGGCGCGGGGCACTTCTACGCACTCCGATGCCTCGAAGGTCTGGGCGTCGACACCGGGAAAGGGGTGCTGCGGCTCAGCCTGGTGCACTACAACAGCACCGAGGATATCGACCGGCTCATCGCCGCGCTGGAGGAGACACTGGACAAGACCGACTGATCCTGCCGGGACGTCGGAATGAATTCCGACCCACATTGCAGACCACATGATCCACGGTAACGACAGGTCGGCCGGATCATGCTCCCGGCAGTGTCCGGCACTCCCCACTTTCCTGTGGGT